>CAXMRH010000001.1:0-4285 GCA_964196045.1 uncultured Chthoniobacterales bacterium
CGGCGATGTGCGCAGCACCCTTGGCCGCGATCGCGAGCGCTTCCGCATCGTCCATGTAGGCGAACTCGCCTGTACCGGAGTTCATCACGATGCCATGTACTCCCGCGTCGATCAGGTAGTCGATGTGGCTGTAGAGCCGACCCTCATCGAGTCGTTGATCCGTGTGGGTGAACGGTGTGCACATCGCCACGTTTACACCATGAAGTCTTGTCATTCTTCGACCCCCGCTTGCCGTCGTCGCCACCGCGAATTGAGTGCGACGCCCCAGCCGTTGAACGGTTCGGGATAGTTGCGACTCGGAGTGGTCCCGGAGCTGAGCATGGAGAGCAGCGGCGGTTCCTCGCCCATAATCTGCTCGGCCAGGTACTTCCCAGAGATCGTGCCTTTTGCCATCCCCGTACCTTGGTACACCATCGAGGCATGAACCCCAGGGGCCACCTCGCCGCACACACCGGCCCCATTTCTCGACAAGCTCAAGGCTCCACCCCAGGTGTATTCGAACCCAACGTCAGAAAACATCGGATAACGAGCGTCGAACGAAGATCGGTGGATCTTGGCGACCTTCTCTCTGCCTGCGAGAGCATTCGAGCGTCGGCTGTAGGTGTATTGATTTCGAACCAGGATTCGCCCCTCTGGCAAACGACGGACTGTCGTGCCGGCCGGGTGCGCCGGGATGATGCCGTAGCTCTCCTCACCACCAAGACGTTCAAGCTCGTCAGGCTCAAGCTGGCGGGTCATCGAACCCCACGTGATGAGCGGAATGAGATGTTTGGTGAAGAACCCGAAACCTGCACCGAATCCGTTCGCCGCAAGTACGAGCGATGGGGTAGTGACCGCGCCCAGCGCTGTTCGCAACATGTGCGGCGGCCCGTAGTCGACCGAAGTGACCGGTGAGCTCTCGAATACCGAAACGTTTGGGGGCATCGTTACCGCGAGCCCATGGACCAGCGCAGCAGGGTTCACCAAGACCGTGTGCGGAGCCATCATGCCCACGTTGTAGAAATCGGTCCCGAAGCGGCGCGTGAGCTCGGTCGCGTCGAGCATCGAGTAGTCCTCGTCGACCGCGTCCAGCGACTTGGCAAACGATTCGAGGGTCTTTGCCCCGCTCGCCGATGCGGCCGCGTGGATCTTGCCCTCCGGTCGCCAGTCGCACTCGATGTTCTCGCGTTCGACGATCTCTGCGAGCCAGTCCACGCCCTCACGATTCAGCGCAATGCCACGCTTGGCGCTCTCCGTGTCATCGGCAAAACCCTTCGCTCGAATGTTGTGGGCGTGGTCGATGATGAAACCACTACATCTCCCGGCCGCGTTGTTTCCAATTCGGTCTGCTTCGATCAACACGATCGACGCCGCCGGGTTGAGCTCGGCAAGTCGGCGCGCTGCTGCAAGCCCACCGAATCCGCCACCGACGACGACATGATCTGCCTCGATCGCGCCCTCGAGCCTCGTGGCTGAAGGGAGCGGCGGCAGGATCTCCAGCCACGCGTTTTGCCTGTCGTACTCCGGGAGCAGCGAGATCTCCGTCATGGTTTGATGAAGACCTTGCCGCGCTGGTCCTGAAGCACGTCTGCAAGGGTGTCCATCACGTCGGTGCTCCAACGACCATGGCGCCGCAGACTTACCAATCCGGACGAAACGGAATGCTGGAGTTATCGGCGCCGTGTGGCAGTGCCAGGACCTGGTGAATCTCGATCTCGCCACGCTCGAATGCAACTGCCGAACCAGCCATGTAGAGCCTCCACACCATGGCGCGACCTCGGCCGACCTCGGCAACCGCCTCGTCCCAGGACTCTTCGAGATTTGTTACCCATGCTCGCAACGTGCGGGCGTAGTGCAACCGCAAGGTCTCCATGTGGCGCGCCTCGAAGCCGCTCTCCTGCATGGCAGTGATAGTCGCGCCGAGCTCATGGAGCTCGCCATCAGGGAACACATAACGCTGGATGAAGCCACCTTGCCCGCCCGGTTCGGTGTTTGCCGCTCGCGCGATCGCATGGTTCAGGAAGCGACCGCTTGGTTCCAGCAAGCTCCGAACCTGCGAAAAATAGCCCCGCAGTTCGTCAGGTCCGCCGACGTGTTCGGCCATACCGACGGAGCTGATCGCGTCGAACGGACCGTCGTTGATGTCTCGGTAGTCCTGCAGACGAATCTCGATCTGGTCACTGAGTCCGGCGTCAGCCACGCGCTTGCGCGCTCGTTCTGCCTGTTGGCTAGAGATCGTCACGCCGACCGAGTGCACCCCATAGTTCTTCGCTGCGTGCAGAACCATGCTGCCCCAGCCACAACCGATGTCGAGGTGGCGCATGCCCGGTTGAAGAGCCAGCTTGCGGCTGATCAGATCGTGCTTGTTCTGCTGTGCCGTGAACAGAGCATCTGTCGGCGCTTCGTAGACAGCGCAGCTGTAGGTCATGGCGCGGCCAAGGACGATGTCATAGAAGTCGTTCGACACGTCGTAGTGGCTCGAGATGGCTGCGGCATCTCGTTCTCGGCTGTGCAGGCGGCCATTGAGCCGAATCTCTTCAAGGGGTGGTGGAAGGGGACGCAGTTTTGTGAGGTCCCGAATTCCATGCAAGCCGAGCAGCTCGGCCGCCGGCCGGATGAGGCGTGCTCCGATAGAACGCTCCGCAACACGATCCTTCACATCGAAGAGGCCGAAGATGTCGCCGTCGATCTGAATCTCACCGGCAACTATCGCTCGAGTAAACCCGAGCTCCTTGCCTCGTGCGGTGACGATCCGGTGAAGTGCGTCCGGTGAGAGAATGCGAATACGTGTCGCGCTGTCGGGCGGCCCGAGCTCGCTTCCGTCATAGGCCGAGACATGTACGGGCGTCGATGCACCCAATACCTCGGTCAACAGTTCTGCAACGTCCATGTTTATTCCCTCGCCCACGGTTCACTTACCCGGCACAATGTTCGCGTCTATTGGCCGAATGGGCGAATCGGCGCTCTATTCCTGGTGATGGCTCAAGGCCTCCGTGCGCGTGTGGCAGGTTGTCGGGGTATGGATCTGCGTTTCGTTTTCACTGCTGAGCTCTATCGATGGCAGGCCGCCGAGGCCACCTGGGTGTTCGTGAGCCTGCCGCTCGAAGATGCAGAAGAGATTCGTGAAGAGGTTCCAAACCGCCGTGGGTTCGGGTCCATTCGGGTTGCGGTCCAGGTTGGAAATACCCGCTGGAAGACGTCGATCTTTCCTGATTCGAAAGCAGGCACGTTCGTGTTGCCAGTGAAGAAGGATGTGCGAAAAGCCGAAGGCATCGATCTTGGGGACGAGGTCGAGTTCGACCTCGAGATCTTGTAGCAACCGATGTGGCCTAATATGAGGGTGTTACTAACGGGGGCAATGCCATGACAGACACCTATGTCGTTCAACGGTCACAGACGATCCATGCGGCTCCAGAAGCCGTATTTGAGAGAATCGCCGACCTTCGAGAGTGGGACTCGTGGTCACCTTGGGCCGATAAGGATCCCAACATGGCCACCACCTATGAAGGCGAGCCAGGCGCTGTCGGAGCAAGCTCGCATTGGGTTGGGAATCGCAAGGTGGGGGAGGGTCGCATGACCACCACGTCGATCGATGCGCCGAGCTCTATGGAGATCGAGCTCGAGTTCGTGAAGCCGTTCAAAGCGCAGAATCAGGTCGAGCTCCTGGTCGCCCCATCGCCGGAGGGGTCGGAAGTGACGTGGCGCATGACGGGCCGGACCACGCTCATGACGAAGATCATGGGGATCTTCAAGAGCATGGACGACACGGTGGGCCCCGATTTTGAGATCGGGCTGTCGAAGCTCAAGCAACTCGTCGAGGCATGATTCGCTAGCGGGCGAATAGCCTGAGCCGTGGAGCGTGGTCCTCCGGGACAGGACAAAATGTCGCCTTGTCGGTGAGATCGAGCTCGGCGTTGCGCAGGGTCCGAAGCAAGGTGGCGCGGGCTTGACGAGCCAACGCGCCGCGATCGACGACGACGTTCTCAATCCTGATGGCTAGATCCTGCTGCATGCGCCCAGAGTAGGAACTCCGGGGAGGCTGAGCCAGGGTGAAATGACCCAGATCACCTGGGGCGTTCGGTACGGGCGTCTTACTCGTCGCGGAACGCCCCGAGCACGGAATCAAACACCTCGAAGCGGCATTCGACCTCGCCGAGGGGGAACCGCTCGCCACCGCCATTCCCTCCATCCCACTGCATGTAGTCGCCCGGTCCAACAGACTCGCCGACCAGCCGGCGGTTCTTCTTCTCGTCTAGGCCCTCGGAGTTTGTGAAGTAGGGGTCGAAAGCGAATGTCCGCCGCTCGT
>CAXMRH010000002.1:0-3730 GCA_964196045.1 uncultured Chthoniobacterales bacterium
CCCGATGTACTTGGTGTCCCGCGGGAGTAGCGCAGCTCGATCGTGTCGCCCGGGTTGAGGGTGGCCAGGACCAAACGGAGGTCGGTGCGGTCGAGCACGTTCACCGAACCGGCGCCGACGATGATGTCGCCAGCCACGAGACCGGCCTTTGCCGCAGGCGTCTCGTCCCACACCCGAAGAATGAGCAAGCCGCCAAGTAGGTTCCGCTCTTCCTTGATGCCATCGGAGAGTTCGACGAGCCCATCGACACCGAGCCATGCCTTGTGATCGATGGTTCCACCATCGATCAGCTCTTGGGCGATTCGTCTGGCGAGGCGCGTTGGGATTCCATAGTGCCCACCTTCGCGGCTCTCGACTGCCATCGCGACGATGCCACCGTTCTCATCGAGTATCGCCGCTCCAGCCCACAACTCATCGAGGTCATCCGAGAGCCGAAACAGGCCCGACAAGAGATCGCCGTTTGGAACCGTGGTCACGTGGTCTTTGCCCAACAAGTCGACGGTTCGAACTTGAGCATCTCCCCGTTCTGGCTGGCGGGCCAGGGCGACGAGGCGGTCTCCGGCGAGCACCTGCTGATCGTCGGAATAGGTCGGCGGGGGGAGTTCCGGGGAGGAAACCTTGAGAACAGCTACTCCCGAAACTGCGTCGCTCCCGACCAGTTGAGCTGGAATCTGTTGGCCGTCCGGCAAGACTGCGGTCACGAGCTCCGCGTCAGCCCCGAGAAGCGAATGAGCCGACGTGATGAGATGACCATCGTCGGTAAGCAAGATTGCTTGGGCCATTTCGTGCCGGGCGTCTCCACCCAGTTGCAGTCCGATAATCGAGGAGGAATTGAGCTGAGCGACGTTCTCGGCCCAGTCGTTGAGCGGAAGTGGACCGGGGGCAAGTGGTTGCGTTGTCGGCACGATCTCGTTCACCGCCGGAACCGATGAGACTCGTGCGGGTTTCTCGTCTTGGAGCAGCCAAACCATTCCGACGACGGAACAGCCCGCGATAAACGACATGAGCGTGCTCGGCCACCGTCGGCCATAGACACGACGCGCGGCAAGGTTCGCGGCCGCCTGCTCAGCACCGCGTTCAGCCGGATGACGCCAGAGCCGATCCGGCGCAAGCGGCAGCTCGCCCTCAAGGGGCTGGTCGTTGGGGGTTCCCTCCTCCACGCACAACATGGTAGCGATCGAATCGCGCTGGCTGAGCGCGGGCGTCAGACGACGTCGAATTCGTCATTGGCGGGATCGCGCGTACCATGACCGGAGTGCAGGAGTCATCGAGCGGGCCAGCGACGAATACCTGGCTGTCGATAACCGAGTCAGAGCCGCCGATCGACGGAGCGTATCGGTGGGCCGTACAGCCAGACTGTGGCGCGGTCGTGCTCTTCAGCGGGACGGCTCGAGATCACTCTGATGGAAGGCCTGACGTCTCGCAGCTGGCGTATGAGGCCTACGAGGAACACTTGATTGCTCGTTTCGAAGGATTGGTGGTCGAAATCCGTGATCGCTGGCCGGATGTTCGTAGGGTAGGAATCATGCATCGGGTTGGTGAAGTTCCGATCGGGGAGTCGACTGTCGTCGTCGTGACCTCCTCACCCCACCGAGATGTGGCGTTCGAGGCAGCCCGATACGGAATCGATCGCTTGAAGGCGACTGCTCCGATCTGGAAGCGCGAAGTCTGGTCGGAAGGCGACAGCTGGGGACTCGACGCCCGAGAGATCGACGACGTAGGTTTGCCGATTCCACCTCTTGGAGAGACGAGCGCGTGAATACCCCAATTCTGTTCTTGCTCGGCGCTGTGGCGTTGTCTGCCCTGGGTGGACTTGTCGTGTGGATCGCGAGCCGCCCACGCCCGGAACGGTTTGGATCAACGATCGACAGCTTCAATCGCGATCTCGATGCGCTTGCGCCTCCTGGGTCGCGTCCAGCGAGCCCGGCCGGCCAAATGGTGCGCTCCGGGCAGCACGAGCATCGCGTGAGCGAGGAGGCGCAAACCGGCTCTTCATCGACCCAGGCACGCCCTCGACCAGGTCCTAGGCCAAGCGGTCGTCCGGGCGGGAACTGATCTGTGGCTCGCGACCTGGCAATCGACCTCGGCACGGCGAACACACTCGTCTATGCGCGAGGGGAAGGCATTGTTCTCAACGAGCCGTCCGTCATTGCGCTGAACTCGCAGACCAACGATGTCCTCGCAGTTGGTTCGGATGCATGGCAGATGATCGGGCGTACACCGAGCCACATCGTCGCTGTTCGACCGCTTCGAAAGGGAGCTATCACCGACTTCGACGTAACGCAACGAATGATCCGACTGATCTTGGAGCGCGTAGGCGTCAGTAGGTTCAACCGCCCGCGGGTGGTCATCTGCGTGCCTTCGGCAATCACCGCTGTGGAACGTCGTGCAGTCACCGAAGCCGCCCGTCGCGCTGGTGCAAGTGACGCACAGCTCATCGAACAGCCAGTCGCTGCGGCAATCGGCGCCAACCTCCCGATCAACGAGCCGCTCGGAAACATGGTCATCGATGTCGGTGGTGGTACCTCGGAGTCGGCGATCCTGTCGCTCGGTGGTGTTGTCGCATTGGAAGCGATCCGGGTTGGCTCGTTCGACATCGACGCAGCCATTCAGGCTTGGGTGCGCCGTGAGTACGGAATCGCGATCGGCGAACGGACTGCCGAGGACATCAAGCTCACGATCGGTTCTGCCGCGAAGACACCGAACGAGGTGCGAGCGGAGGTTCGTGGCCGGGAGTTGATGTCGGGCCTTCCAAAAACGATCGTTCTCTCGCCCGAGGAGATCCGCGTAGCGATCGACGAGCCGGTGTGCGCAATTGTCGACTCGGTCTTGTCGTGTATTGCGCAGGCGCCACCCGAACTCTCCCAGGACCTCATCATGCAGGGAATCCATTTGGTCGGCGGTGGAGGCATGTTGCGTGGGCTCGATGTACGCCTCACCGAAGAGACCAAAGTCGACGTACACATGGTTGATGCGCCTCTTGAGTGCGTCGTGAAAGGCGCAGGCCGCTGTATCGAGTCTTTCGAGGCGCTCAAGGTCATGTTCCTCGGCGACAAGAGGTAGTGGGTAGTTCCGTGGAACCGACAGGGGGGTGCCTCTGTGGTTCCGTCAGCTACCGAGTCGACGGTCCGCTTCGAGACGTACTGCACTGCCACTGCCTGAACTGTCGCAAGGTGAGTGGGAACTTCGTGGCAGCGTCGGGGTGCGCCACGAGCAATCTCGTCATCGACGATGACGCCACCGCACTTCGCTGGTACGACCTCGGGTATGCCCGATATGGCTTCTGCTCCGAGTGTGGATCGAGTCTCTTTTGGCAGGGGGAAGAACACATGGACCGCACCAGCATTCAGTCCGGATCGCTCACCGACTCATCGCGGTTGAAGCTGATCGGGATCTGGTTCGCCTCCGAGGCACAATCGCACCTCCTGCTCGACGGTTCGGTTCCACATTTCGAAGGCAACGACGAGGGTGCTGACCTTTGAACACCTCGGAACAGAGGACTCACCTCGTCATTTGGGACTTTGACGGCACGATTCTCGACACGGAGTGGCCGGCATACGAGGCCGCGAAGCGCGAGTTCGACCGCTTTGGCGTGGACCTGCGATTCTCCGCGTGGCAGGCGACGATCGGTACGGCGAACCACGAACCATGGTGGGAGCATCTTCGCCGGGAGGCCGGCGGCCTGGGTGAGCCCGATGAGGATGTCATCACCAGATATCGGGCGCACAAG
>CAXMRH010000003.1:0-4205 GCA_964196045.1 uncultured Chthoniobacterales bacterium
CGATACCGACCCGGATCTCTTTTTTCCGGTCGGGCAGACGGGTCCAGCAATCGCCCACATCGAATCGGCCAAGCAGGTGTGCACAACCTGCGCAGTCAAGCGTGAATGCCTCGAGTATGCGCTTATGACGAACCAGGACGCCGGCATCTGGGGTGGACTCACCGAAGATGAGCGCCGCCAGATCCGTCGAGAACGGCGCCGGGCTAACCGCAACTAGGAACTCGGCGGCTCTTCGGAGCCGCCACAAGTCTGCTAATCGTCAAGCTGAAGCGCCAGGTTGTACACCTGGCGCTTCTTCGCGGCCGTCAACGAAACGACCGCAGCTACCGCATCCCTGCGGGTCGCTCCTGCTTCGAGCTCATCGCGAAGCGCTGCGAGGATCTGCTCCTCCGTAGCTTCGGTGCGGGCCGCCCCTTCGACGACGAGAACATATTCGCCACGAGGTTTTACCTCCGTGGTGTGTGCGACAGCCCCGCCGAGCGAACCTCGCCAGATCTCCTCGTACCGCTTCGTGAGTTCACGTGCCAGCGAGATCTGACGGTCCGGACCAAGCGCTTCTTCAAGATCTTGGACAGTTCGCTGAAGGCGATGCGGGGCTTCGAAAAGTACTGAGGTCCGTTCCTCGGTCGCCAAGGCTGCGATCCGGGTTGAGCGCAGCTTTCCCTTCCGCGGCAAGAACCCATCGAAGCAGAACCGTTCCGTCACGAGACCGCTCACCGTCAAGGCGACCAGCACTGCGCTTGCTCCCGGAATACTGCGAACAATATGACCTGCCTCGATGACCGCTTCGACAAGGCGTTGACCGGGGTCGGAAACTGCCGGGGTGCCGGCGTCGGACACGAGTGCAACCGTCTTTCCCGCAGCCAGAAGGTCGACCACCCGATCCGAAGCAGCACGTTCGGTGTGCTCGTTGCACACGATGAAGGGTGCGTGTTCGATCCCGAAGTGCGAGAACAATGACCCGGTGCGGCGAGTGTCCTCGCACGCCACGACGTCAGCCTCAGCAAGTTCTTCCAGGGCGCGTGGAGTGATGTCCCCGAGGTTCCCGATTGGGGTGGCGACCAGGACGAGCGAGGGCCCGACTTTCTCGTTCAGGCCCTTCACTCGTCTACGCCGGACAGTTCGCCTCGGATCTCGAGCTGATCGCCGACCTCGACCTTCCAGTGCCGAAACCGGCCAGCCTCGGTTTCGATTGCACACGCTGCACCGAACTCGACCTTTGACATCCGGTGCTGGCGCATCGTGATGATTCTCACAACCCGAAGGTCACGGTCGCAGAAGGCCACATCGATTGGAAACTTCATCCCCAAAGTGTGGACGCTGCGCGTCCTTTCGAGGAGGAGCGCACCATTGAACTCGTCGCGGCCGAGAAGGCCGGTGGTTCGGCGGCGAATGGAGTCGGCCCGCTCAAGCGACGCCAAAACCTTGCCCTCATGAACCAACCAAGCCATCCCGAGATTGTATGCGCTATCAAACCTCGACACTTCCGGTCGAGATCCGCGCAAACCCAAGATGGTCGCCACGCGAGTTTCGCTCCCCTCTCGCCGAAGGCGTGCACGCCGCGTGTATATCGGCCAAGCCTTTCTGCGCCCTCCGCTCATACACCAGGGGCCTGACCCCTTTGGGGGCGAAATGGTTGAGACTCCATTGACAATTCAACGATTTGGGTCGATGGGGCCTGACCCCTTTTTCGATAAAGGGGCCTGACCCCCCGTTTTGTGTTCTCCACCGCACCCGGGGGTCTGACCCCAAAAACCCCAAAAGCAGACGCCGAAAGAATCAATTCGCTCCCCTCTCGCCCGAGGCGTGTCCTCAGTGCGTATACAGACACCAACTCCCGAGGGAGTGAGGGACGAACGACCGGGCGCGGCCTCGGGCGCAGCCGCAGAGCATCCAAAGCGAAGCGACGATGCGATTGCTGGGAGCGAAACGGGAAACATAGGACGAACGACCGGATGCCGCCTCGTGAGCTGCGGAGGGACGGAGCAGCGGGCATGCCGTCAGGGAGCCGCATCGCCGAAGGCGAGTGCGGATGTAATTGCGAGGAACGAGCGGGAGAGACACTCAACGTATTCTGCGCCTATGGCGCAGACGTCTACACGTTGAAGCGGAACTCCATGACGTCGCCGTCGGAGACGATGTAGTCCTTACCCTCGGACCGGACGAGGCCCTTTTCTCTGGCGCCCGCCCATGAGCCCGCGTCGACCAGCTCTTTCCAGCCACAAGTCTCTGCTCGGATGAACCCTCGTTCGAAGTCTGTGTGGATCACGCCAGCAGCCTGCGGCGCCGTCGAGCCGGCACGGAACGTCCACGCCCTCGTCTCTTTCTCGCCTGTGGTGAGGTACGTGCGAAGGCCCATGATCTCGTATGCCGCACGGATGAACCGAGGCATTGCTCCCTCACCGAGCCCGAGGCCCTCGAGCATTTCGGCGCGCTCGTCGTCTTCGAGTTGTGCGGCTTCCGCTTCGAGCTGCACACAGGTCGCGATGACCTGGGCTCCACCCAACGCCTCGCTCACCGGGGCAGCGATTTCGTCGCCATCCCCCAACTGGTCCTCGCCAATGTTCACGACCGCCAAGACTGGTTTGTTGGTCAGGAAGAAGAAGGGTTTCAACTCGCTGCGTTGAGTCTCGGTCAGGTCGGACTTGTAAAGCGGGGTGCCATCACCGAGCAGTTCAACGACGCGTTGCAGAAGCTTCTGGTCATCCTCCTTCGAGCGGTCCGTACGAGCGACGCGCGACACTTTGTCGAGTTGTTTCTCCGCGGCGTCGAGATCGGCCAATGCCAGTTCTATCTCGACGATGGCCAAGTGTTCGAGCGGATCGGTCGGACCAGGCACGTCGTCGTCAGGAAAGGCGCGAAGCACGAAAACGATCGCGTCGACCTCGCGAATACCAGCCAGGAACTTGTTGCCGAGACCTTCACCTTGACTTGCACCTTCGACCAGCCCGCCAAGGTCATTGAACTGGACGCTGGCATGAATGGTGTTCTTCGAGCCCGACATGGTCGAAAGCTGTTCAAGACGGTCGTCGAAGACCTTGGCGACGCCGACGTTCGGGTCGGTCGTAGCAAAGGCATACGGCGCAGCCAATGCGCCTCCTCCCGCGAGAGCATTGAACAACGACGACTTTCCTGCATTCGGCAGGCCAACGAACCCAAAGCGTTCCATAGGGGCCGGAGCCTATCCTTGTCTCATGGAGCCCACTGACGCACTCGATCGAGCGATCTACCTCCTCGATCGCGAACTTGCACCGAGCAACAAGATCCGAGCCTTTCAGAGAGCTCGAGAAGTTGTCCTGGAAATGGGCCGAGAAGAGATCATCGACCGCGCGAAAAGTGGCACCATCACCGAACTCGATGGAATTGGAAAGAGCACCGGAGCCGTGATCGTCGAGGCGCTCTCTGGGACCTCCGGCGGCTACCTCGACGACCTAGAGGAACGAACTCACATTCCGGTCGGGGTCGGCGCCGCACTTCGGGCTGCACTTCGTGGCGACTGCCATATGCACAGCAACTGGTCGGACGGTGGAGCACCCCTCGAAACGATGGCTCGCAGCGCCCGCGCACTCGGTCATGACTACGTCGTGGCAACTGACCATTCGGCTCGGCTGACCGTTGCGCACGGGCTCAGCGAGGAACGGCTCGTTTGGCAACTCGATGAGGTCGAAACGCTGAACACGATGCTCGAGCCATTTCGTATCTTGTCAGGCATGGAGGTCGACATCTTCGAGGACGGCTCGCTCGATCTCGCCAACGACATGCTCGCTCGCCTGGATGTCGTCGTTGCCTCCGTGCACTCAAAGCTGCGTATGCCCGCCCCGGACATGACCCGGCGACTCGTGACTGCCGTAGCGAACCCACATGTCGACATCCTGGGCCACATGACGAACCGCAAGATGTCTGGTACTGGCCGCCCTCCCTCAGAATTTGATGCCGAGATTGTGTTCGCAGCGTGCGCGAAGTTCGACACAGCAGTCGAGATCAACTGTCGACCCGAGCGCCAAGACCCGCCTGAAGAGCTCCTCGAGCTCGCCGTCGAATGGGACTGTTACGTCGCCATCGATACCGATGCACATGCACCTGGCCAACTCGAATGGCAGGCGTTCGGTTGCGATAAGGCAGTTCGTTGTGGCGTCGACCCAAACAAGATCATCAACACCTGGACCGCAGAAGAACTCTTGGCCTGGACAACGCAGAAATAGCCG
>CAXMRH010000004.1:0-11682 GCA_964196045.1 uncultured Chthoniobacterales bacterium
CGCTCGTTCCCGGTCACATCCGCACTCGCCTCCGGCAATGCGGCTCCCTAACGGAACGACCGCTGCTCCGTCCCTCCGCAGCTCACGACGCCTTTCCGTCGTTCGTCCCTCGCTCCTGGCGTGCTGGCGTCTGTTTGTGCGCATACAGACACACGTTTGTGTCTGGCCGACCGCAACTTACGACGTAAGGGGTCAGGCCCCTTCTTTCCCGCTTCGCTCCCGGCAATCGCACATTCGCCTTTGGCTCGGTGTGCTCTGCGGACTGCCGGAGGCCGGCCTCCGTCGCTCGTCCCTCGCTCCTGGCGTGCTGGCACTAGGGAAACGCCTCAGGCGAGAGGAGAGCGAAGCTCGCGTAGCGACCATGCCGGTTTCCGCCGATGTCGACCGGAAGTGTCGACGTGTGAGCGAGCTCCGGAGGGACGGAGGAGCGGGATGGCCGCTAGGGAGCCGCAGCGGCGAAGCCGAGTGCGGCTTTAATTGAGAACTTGATTCACTTGCTCGCAGCCCGATGTGCTGTCCAAGGAGTTCACCACTGGAGTTTGTCCCACAGAGATCACCACTAACTCGGGCCAGCATTTATCGGCACCAAGGCCGCCGATGACTTGGTCATTTCCTTTGCCTCCGCTGAGGAGATCGTTTGACGTATTCCCCTCGACGACATCATTGCCCTGGAAGCCGTCGACGACGTCGAGACCCTGCTGTCCGCTCAGCCGGTCGTTTCCGCCTTCGCCGCCGATGTAGTCATTCCCGGGACCACCGGTGATCACGTCTGCACCACCCGGATGATCATCGATTTCCGGGTTGGTCTCGTCGTACTGCTTGCCATCATCGCCAAGGAGGAAGTCATCACCGGTTCCTCCGATGATTCGGTCGTTCCCGAGGCCGCCGACGACATCGTCTGGTCCGCCGCCGGCAAAGATCGTGTCGTTACCTCCGCCGCCGTCGATCACGTCTGCGTACTCGTTGCCGAAGATCGTGTCGTCGCCGGCACTTCCGAACATCTCGTCCTTGCCATACCCACCGGCCATGAAGTCGTTGCCGCTGCCACCGTTCATGACGTCGATTGCGAATCCACCACGCATGATGTCGTCACCGTCGCCACCGTTGAGTGTGTCCTGGTTCTGTTCACCCCAGATTCTGTCGACTCCTGGTCCGCCCGTGAGCGTGTCGGCACCCCACCCACCGAACATGCGGTCTTCGCCGTTACCTCCAAAGACGATGTCCACGCCTCCACCAGCTCGAATGAAGTCGTCACCGTCACCGGCGATGATCACATCATTTCCGCCACGGCTACAGATGGTGTCATTGCCACCACCCGCTTCGATTCGGTTCGGGCCGTCGCCCCCCAAGATGACGTCGTCGTCAGAGGTTCCCTTGATCAGGGCGTCGTCGCTCGTGATCGTAGGTGTGAGGCCACCACAAAGCTCTTGGGCGCCGACGGGTGCGACCGCGATCACCGACGAGACCAGCGCTATCACAGCCGTGGTCACCAGCGATCGAGTACTGAACCGACTCATGGAGTTTCCCTTCGTACGCCCCGCTGAGGTGCGAGGCTAGCCGAGGCACCGCCGCCCACCGGGGCAGGTGCAACGACACGACGCCAATGGGTGCCTCGGCAAGACGGTAGTATTTCTTGACGTATGAGCGATGTAAATGTCAGATTGCCCGATGGTTCCCAACGTACGTTGGCGGCCAACTCCACCGCAGCTGATCTGGCAGCCTCGATTGGTCCTGGCCTGGCCAGAGCGGCCTTGATCGCATCCGTTAATGGGGTGTTGGTCGACCTCGATGTCGAGCTACCTGATGGCGCAGAAGTGGCTCTGATCACGGGAACAGACGACGCCGGCTTGCACACGATTCGTCACTCGACTGCCCATCTGATGGCGCAGGCGATCCTGGATCTCCACCCAGGCGCTCGCTTTGCGATCGGTCCACCGATCGAGCACGGCTTCTATTACGACTTCGACCTCCCCGACGGACGGACGCTCAGCGACGACGACCTCGGTGCGATCGAAGATCGCATGCGTGAGTTGGCAAAGGCCGATCAGCCGTTCGAACGTCATGAGCTCTCCGTAGACGAGGCCCTCGAGCTTTTCCAGGACGAGCCGTACAAACTCGAGATCATCCAGAAGGTCACGGGGGGAGATGGAGCTGGGGAGGATGCCGGCGAAGTCAGTGGCGAGACCGTCAGCTATTATCGGAATTCGGACAGCTTTCTCGATATGTGCACCGGGCCGCATGTGCCGAGCACAGGCCGTCTCGAGCACTTCAAACTTCAAAAGGTGGCGGGCGCCTACTGGCGCGGCGACGAGAAGCGACCGATGCTCCAGCGAATCTACGGGACGGCTTGGGCTTCGAAGAAGGACCTGAAAGCACACCTCCACCGCCTCGAGGAGGCGGAGAAGCGCGATCATCGCCGGCTTGCACAAGAGATGGACTTGGTGTCGTGGCCGGAGGAGCTCGGCCCGGGTCTAGCCGTATGGCATCCGAAGGGCGCCATCATCCGAAAGGTCATGGAGGACTACAGCCGACAACGCCACGAAGAGGGCGGATACGACTTCGCGTACAGCCCACACATAGCGAAGGCCATTCTGTGGGAGACCTCTGGGCACCTCGATTTCTATGCCGACTCGATGTACCCGCCGATGGAACTCGACGGTGCCACCTACTACCCGAAGCCGATGAACTGCCCATTCCACGTGATGGTCTACAAGAGCGATCAGCGCTCGTATCGGGAGCTCCCGAAGAAGATCTTCGAACTCGGCACCGTGTATCGCTACGAGCTGTCCGGTGCAGTCCACGGACTCCTGCGGAGCCGCGGCTTCACACAAGACGACAGCCACATCTTCGTCACGCGCGAGCAGGTGGCTGCAGAGCTTGCCGATCTGCTCGATTTTGTTCTAGGTATGTTGCGCGATTTCGGCTTCACCGAGTTCGAAGCCAAGCTGTCGACGAAACCGCCGGAAAAGTCGGTTGGCGACGACGAGATTTGGGATTCTGCGACGGAGGGACTTCGAGAGGCGCTTGTGGCCCATGGACTCGAGTACACCGTCGATGAAGGCGGCGGATCCTTCTACGGTCCGAAGATAGATGTTGATGTTCGCGACGCGATCGGTCGAGCCTGGCAGTTGTCGACTATTCAGTTGGACTTCAACTTGCCCGAGCGATTCGACCTTGAGTATGTGGCGTCGGATGGCGAGCGTAAACGTCCGGTGATGATTCACCGGGCGCTCATGGGTTCGATCGAGCGTTTCTTTGGTGTTCTCCTCGAGCATTATGCGGGGAACTTCCCCGCCTGGTTGGCGCCGGTCCAGGTCAAGGTGCTCCCCGTCGCCGAGGCGCACGACGACTACGCGCACGAGGTCAAGGCGGTGCTACGTGCAGCGGGTTTCCGGGTAGAAATCGACCCGGCAACTGATCCGCTTGGAAAACGCGTGCGGCGAGGCAAGGTCGAGAAGACTCCATACGTGTTGGTCGTCGGAGATGACGACACAGCGAACCGAACCGTCGGCGTGAACGCCCGTGGTGTTCAAGACGTCGAACGAGACTTTGCCCTTGACGACTTCATCAGCCGACTCACTACAGAGGTCGACTCCAAGTCGTGACACACGCCGAAGACAGTGGAGCAGAAGGCCTTCGTGGCCCGAACGACCACAGCGGAGCGGAAACAATGCCGCGCCTCTGGGCGGGTTGGCGCATCCCGTACATCCTGGCGGGTGACGATGAGAGGGCGAGAGGGCACATCGACGGGCTGACCTTGTTCGAAGGCATCGAGCAGTCGGGCCTCGACGATTCGGTCACCTACATCTTGTGGAGAGGCGAGCGTTGTTTTGCGTTGCTGAACGCGTATCCCTACACGTCGGGCCATCTCATGGTGCTGCCCAAAAGAGCAGCTGAGAATCTCGAAGATCTCGACGATGCGACGTACTCTGAGTTGTTCGAGGGAGTTCGACTGGCTGTGCGGGCCGTGAAAGAAGCTTTTGCGCCGGAGGGAGTCAACATGGGGATGAACCTCGGAAAGGCGTCTGGCGCCGGAGTGCCGGACCATCTCCACGTACACGTCCTCCCACGTTGGTCGGGCGACACGAACTTCATCACCAGCATCGCTGAGGCGCGAGTCCTTCCCGAGTCGTTGCGCGACACCTGGGAACGTCTGCGTCGGGCATGGCCGGAGGACAGCTGAGCACGTGAACTGGATCCTCCTTCTTCTCTTTGTGGCACTTTTGGTGTACGCCTATCGCGGTCGACGAGACACGGCACCAGCGCCCGAGTCCGTTGCAGGAGAGGGCGCCGAGGCGACGGCAGTCCGCTTCTATTGGCGCCCTGGTTGACCGTCCTGCATCAAGCTCCGTGCGGGCCTCCAAGCCAGTGGTATTCCCCTTGACAAACACAACATCTGGGCGGATCCCAAAGACGCAGCTCTCGTCCGGTCGATCGCTGACGGCAACGAAACCGTGCCTACCCTTGTCATCGGTCCAGTTGCCCTCGTGAATCCCACGGTTCGCCACGTGCGCGAGACGCTGCGAGAACACGCCCCGCATCTGCTCTGACACGGTGATTGCCGGTTGTCCTCTGGCAGCGCTGGCGTAGTCTGTGAGTTGTGAGTGAACATGATGTCGACAGCGCGACCGATGAGTATGCAGACGAGTTGCCCGAAGACTTGAACGCGGCCGATTTTGTCGGTCCCTATCTGTTCCCCAACAACAACAAACGCCGAATTCCCGGCGTCCTGTACTTGCTCATCGGAGCCGCGATTCTGGCCATCTGGTTTCTCGGCGACCCCGACTCGTCCCCTCTCGTGAACGGCGGGCTCGCACTCGCTGCGGTCGGCTTGATCGTCGTGGGCTTGTACCACCTACAAGCGAGCTGGGATCTGGTCGTCGACGAACAGGACGCTCTCGTCGAAGCCACCAAGTCGGTTGGATTCCCGGTCGGCCACGCGTCAGCACAGATGGCCTGGCGGGGTCTGCGAAGTCGACCCACGTGGCGAATCCTTCTCTACTCGAACGAGTCTCCGCCGAAGAGCAGGGGTTTCGTAATGGTCGATGGAGTCGACGCCGAAGTGATCACGACCCTCGTCGAGGACAACCCCGAGGATTGGGCGGGCCTCGAACCAGCTGAGGGTTCGTCGTAGCAAGTTGGCGATCGCTCTGAAACGAGCGGTTTAGTCAGCCAGCGTCTCGACGAGTGAGTCGACCGCCATGAGCCGATCTGCTGCGACTCGGCTTGCAGCTTGAGCGAGTTTGAGGATGCTGAATGTCTCACGCCCAGCGTCGGCTGACCTGTTCCAGTCATGTGGGGTCAGTCGTTTTAGCTGACCGAGAAGTTCCTCCATCGCAGCGGTCAAACTCACCAGTCCCGCCTGGGCGGTCTCGGGCCACGGACCTGATCCGCTGTTCTGCACAGCCGTGGCGACCTCTGGCCCCAATGGTTCCGGAATGTTGTAGCTCGTCGTTCGGATTGCATCCTCGAGAATCCCGGTCATGGCGATCGTTGCGCCGAGATGTTCTGCAACACTTATCCCGTCGCTTCCAGGCGTGAGATGAATGTCCTCGATCGTCTTCGGCGCCGGTACCTGAAGTGCGTCTTTCCAGCGGCGAGGCATAGAGGCAATGCTCGCAATCAGACTCGGCGGTTGCAGACTGTCGTACCGGTCGCTCATAGGCTGAATGTTAGACGTCCAGCGGCAAGCTGAGACGAGGTTCGCTCAGCTCGGATAACCTAGGGGCGTTCGACTCGGGGAGTTCGCAGATGTTCGACGGAAACATGCGGGATCAGGTAGATCGCGGTGTGCAGCCAATCGGTGCAGCGCTCGTTGGCATCGGCATCACGGCTGACATGATGACGGTCATTGGGATCGCGATGTCGGCCGCCGCCGCGATCGTGATCGGCTCAGGCAATCTGGTGGCCGGAATGATTTTGATGGTGCTAACAGGACTTCCGGATCTTCTCGACGGAGCGATCGCCAAGGCCGCGGGAACGTCTTCGATGCGGGGCGCCTACTTCGATTCTGTGTCCGACCGCCTCACCGACATCATGTTGTTCAGCGGTGTTGCCTGGTATCTCTCGGATACCCAGGACGGTCAGATCCACATGCTCCCCGTCGCCGTCATGGGTCTCGCGATCATGATCTCGTATCAGCGTGCGAAGGCGGAGTCTCTTGGGTTCGATGCGAAGGGCGGACTGATGGAGCGCGCGGAACGCTTCATCGCCCTCGGAGTCGGGCTCTTCCTTGGATCGTTCAACGTGAACCTGCTGCTCGCGGTCCTTTGGATCATGTTCGCCCTCACGGCCATCACTGCCGTGCAGCGATTCCTCAAAGTCTGGAAGCAAGCAAGCGTTGGTCGTCCAACACCGCCCGCTGGTCCTGTAGCTCGACGGCGGGCTCGAGATGCGCGACGTTCCACCAGTGGTGGAGACCTCGGCGCCAGGTGGCGCCGGAACCAAGATAGACACTGAGCACGGCGAGCGCCGCTGAACAATGTTCCCTCGCCTGGACATCACGACTGCGTACAAGGCCGCGGCCTTCGCAGCCCAGCGCACCCCCACGAGCTTGAGCGCGCACGCCGTTCGCTCGGGTGGCGCGCTCGCTTCGCTGTTTGCAGGCGACCGAAAACTTATTGCCGAACGAAATCTGAGACGTGCGACCGACCACCACATCGACGACGTCGAGATGCGCAAGGCGATCGCTCGAACCTTCTCTGCATACGGACGTTATTACCTCGACAGCTTTCGCCTTCCGAAGCTTGATGCAGAAACGATCGATGAAGGGTTCGAGTACATCGGGTTCGAACACATACAGGAATCGATCGACCGGGGGATCGGTCCGCTGTTGATTCTCCCTCATCTCGGTGGATGGGAGTGGGCTGCGTTCTGGTTGTCAAAGATCCATGACTTCAAAGTGACCGCCATCGTCGAGCCCCTCGAACCACCCGAGTTATTCGACTGGTTTGTGTCGTTTCGCGAGTCTCTCGGAATGGATGTCGTCCCTGTTGGGCCCCATGCAGGGCCCGCGATTCTCGAGGCAGTCCGGGAGGGAAACGTCGTGTGCCTTCTCTCTGATCGTGTCGTGTCCGGTGCGGCAGCTGTTCCAGTCGACTTCTTCGGGGAGCGAACTATGTTGCCGGCTGGTCCAGCCACGATTGCGTTGCGAACCGGCGCACCACTAATCCCCGTGGCGGTCTACTTCAAGGGGGATCGTCACTTCGCCGAGTGTCGTGCCCCCGTCCCCGCCGAACGCGAGGGTCGTTTCCGAGACGATGTGCAACGAATCACACAGGACCTTGCTCATGAATTGGAAGTATTAATTCGAGCTGCGCCAGAGCAGTGGCACGTGCTTCAGCCGGGTTGGCCGAGCGATTATCGAGCCCTCGGCCGCCCCGTCCCGGACATCTACGTGGACTGCTGATGAGAATCGGGATGATTAGTCCATACAGCCTGAGTGTTCCAGGCGGGGTCCAGGGGCAGGTCCTCGGACTGGCTCGCGCCATCCGGGCCCGAGGTGAATCTGTCCGGGTCCTCGCCCCGTGTGATGGGCCGCCACCCGAATCGTTCGTCACCCCCTTGGGAAACTGTGTGCCGCTCGGGGCAAATGGGTCGGTCGCTCCGATCGCCCCCGACCCTGCAGCACAGCTGCGAACCATCCGCGCCCTGCGCGACGAAGACTTCGACGTTCTGCACCTACATGAACCGTTTGCTCCGGGCCCCACGATTACCGCAATGCTTGTGAAGTCGGCTCCGATCGTGGGGACGTTTCACAGCGCAGGGTCGAGTTTCGCCTACGACATCTTCAAACCGCTGACCTTCCGGGGCTCGAAGCGGCTCGATCTCCGATTTGCCGTCTCCGACGACGCGGAAACCTTGGCCAAATCTGCCCTGGGGGGTACCTACGAGCGCGCGTTCAATGCGGTGGAGGTGAGCAAGTTCCGATCGCTTCACCCGCAAAAGACCGACGGGCAGACGATCCTGTTCGTCGCTCGTCACGAGGAGCGCAAGGGCCTGGCCGTTCTGCTCGAGGCGTTCGCCCTGCTGGATCCGTCGACGCGTCTGTGGATTGCCGGTGTCGGCCCGGAGACCGCCGAGCTGCAGAGTCGACATGCAGGCGACCCGCGTATTTCCTGGCTGGGGGAGCTCGACGAGACCTCCAAGATGGAACACATGCTCGGCGCCGACATCTTCTGTGCCCCTTCTCTTCACGGCGAATCGTTCGGCATTGTTCTGCTCGAGGCCATGGCGGCAGAGACCGCCGTTGTTGCTTCCGACCTGCCGGGATATGCCAAGGTCACGCGACAGGGAAAGGATGCTGCGCTCGTGCCGCCCGGTGACGTAGATCGCCTAGCCGACGTGCTCAGGTCTACGTTGTACGACCGAGCGTTCCGAGACAAACTGATCGCCAGTGGATCGAGTCGTGTCGCGGAATTCTCCATGCGGCGCCTCGCTGACCTCTACCTCGATGCGTACCACCGAGTTCTCGATCGATGAGTGCGGCCCCACTCGCGCTGAGCGGACCTATCATGAAGGCGCCCCAACGCTCGAGGTAAGCATGCCCGCCCGAATTCTTGCGATCTTTGCCGTGCCCGCCGTTGCGGTCGTCGCGATCTTTTGCCTACTTGGCGCCCTCGTGTGGTGGCCGTTCTTCCTGCTTGCGTTGCCAGCTGCGGCTGGTGTGGTCTTTTGGTTCTGGTGGCGCTCCGACGAGGCTGTTCTTCGAATGCTCGATGCTCGGAAGCTCGGTCAAGCCGAGGGTCAACGTGTTCTCAACGCTGTCGAGAACCTCTGTCTCCGGTCAGGAATCGAGCAGCCAGACATCCGCGTTATCGACGATCCTGCATGCAACCTCGCGACCATCTCCGGTCGTGGTGACACACTCGTCGCCACTACGGGACTCCTCACCGCGCTCGATGTGATGGAGATGGAGGGTGTGATCGCTCACGGACTCACGAAGATTTCCAGCGGGGCAGTGCGCTATGAGACGCTCGCTGCATCCGCAAAGCCGTTCATCATCGGAGTTCAAACGGATATGGCTCGTCGCTGGGGAACCGGCGACGCTGGAGTCCTTTCGTTTGATATATCTGGTGTTGGAATTACTCGGTATCCACCGGGTCTCCGCTCAGCTCTTGAGCGTCTCGACGGGCAGTCGACTGACATTGCGGGCGCCGAATCGTTGGGAACGGCGTGGCTTGTCCCGCCTGCAGCCCAGCGCGTTCCGCTCGAACATCGAATCGAAGTTCTCTGGGAGTTGTAATGAACGTCATGGTCCGAATGGCCGCAGTCCTTTTCGCGCTCGCACTCGGGGCCACGGCCTGTGGTGGCGATGGAGAGGAGATGGCCGACACGACGACGTCGACCACGTCGACCACGTCCACTTCGTCTACAACGACGACAGCAGCCCCCACGACGACCGAGTCGACCACGACGACGACAGAGGCACCAGACACTGGGCCGTTCTTCCCTCTGACGGGTGAACCCATCGGTGATGACGATTTGGCTGATCACGCGGCGGTCGTGATCAAGATCTCGAACAACGACGACACGGCGCGTCAGGCACTCCTTGGACTCGACGAGGCGGACATTGTCTATGAAGAGCGCATCGAACAATCGGCGACACGTTTCGCGTCCGTATTTCACTCTGTTCTTCCTGAGGAGGTCGGATCTGTTCGGTCAGGACGTACGTCCGATGTGCAGATCGTGGCCAACCTGAACCGCCCCGTCTTCGCATTCTCTGGAGCGAATGATGGAGTTCATGCACAGATCCGACGTGCCCAAAACGAAGGAACCTTGATCCGAGCCAGTGCGGACTTCGCCGACCCCCAATTCCGCCGTATCAGCGACTTTCGAGCACCGAACAACCTGGTCGTTGACGCGGCGGCTCTGCTGTCAAAGGCAGAAGGAGGCGAGGCTCCGCTTCCGGTCTTTGACTACAGCGACAACGCCATCTCACTCGGCGCGCCGTCACCGGGCGTCCGCATCGATGCACGCTCGGCGGCCTCGTACGTCTGGTCGCCGGACGAAGGTGCATACCTCCGATTCCAGGGCTTGGCTGCTCATGAGACCCGAGACGGTGTCCAGATCGCCCCTAAGAACGTGATCGTCTTGACGACCACCTACGTGCCCAGCCAGGTCGATCGCTCCTCCGTCGACGCGATCACGATCGGCTCGGGTCCAGTCGTCGTGTATTCCGGCGGATTCCGCGTCGAGGGCACCTGGACGAGAGAGTTCCCACGTGACCCGTACACGTTGATCACGGCCGATGGTGAGACGATTGGGCTGGCTCGAGGACAGACGTGGGTCAGCCTTACTCCGGCCGGTACCTCTCGGCCGTTGAGCCTCGATGAAGCAGACTCGCTCGGCTAGTTCCTTCCCTGAAAAGCGTCGGTAGAGTGACGCCATGAACGAGCAGTCGACAACGAAGTCAACGGGCACACAACTCGTCAAGCGCGGGCTGGCCGAGATGTTGAAAGGCGGCGTCATCATGGACGTCGTCAACGCCGAGCAGGCAAAGATCGCCGAGGACGCAGGCGCTGTAGCGGTCATGGCCCTCGAACGGGTTCCCGCTGACATCCGCGTAGACGGCGGAGTCGCCCGGATGAGCGACCCGGAGATGATCGAGGGAATTCAGGCCGTGTGCACGATCCCGGTCATGGCCAAAGCCCGTATTGGCCACTTCGTGGAGGCCCAGATCCTGCAGGCACTCGGCGTCGACTACATCGATGAGTCCGAAGTGCTGACCCCTGCCGACGAGGCTCACCATATCGACAAATGGGCGTTTGATGTTCCCTTCGTCTGTGGTGCAACCAACCTCGGAGAAGCTCTCCGGCGGATATCCGAGGGCGCCTGCATGATCCGCTCGAAGGGCGAAGCAGGCACTGGCGATGTGGTCCAAGCGGTTCGTCACCTTCGCTCGATTCTCGGTGACATTCGCAAGGTCGGCCAGGCCGACCAGGCGGAACTGTTCGACTGGGCCAAGAAACTGCAGGCGCCACTCCCGCTCGTGCGAGAGATCGCCGAGACAGGCGAGCTTCCGGTTCCGCTGTTTTGCGCCGGTGGGCTCGCAACACCTGCCGACGCTGCCCTCGCTATGCAGTTGGGCGCCACGTCGGTGTTCGTGGGCTCTGGCATCTTCAAGAGCGCCGATCCTGCGCCGCGAGCACGTGCCATCGTCGAGGCGGTGACCAACTTCCAGGACGCTGATGTCCTGGCGAAGGTCTCTCGCGGACTCGGTGCGCCGATGACCGGCATCGCTATGGACGAACTCGAAGTGAAGTACGAAGACCGCGGCTGGTGACGATCGGAGTTCTTGCTCTCCAAGGTGCGTTTCGCGCACATGGGCAGAAACTTGCAGAGCTCGGCGTGGAATTTGCCGAGGTCCGAACCCCCGCTCAGCTCGAATCGGTGGACGCGCTGGTAATGCCAGGTGGCGAATCAACCACGATGTCGATGTTGCTCGAGTCGTCTGGTCTTTTCGATCCGCTCGCCGATCGGCTCAGTGCGGGTTTTGGGGTTCTTGGTACCTGCGCCGGCCTGATTCTTCTCGCGACCGATATCGAAGATGGACGACCCGATCAACGGTCGTTCGGTCGGCTCGACATCTCCGTCCAACGAAACGGGTACGGACGTCAGCGGGACAGTTTCGAAACAGATCTCGAAACGACTGTGTTCGATGATCCGATCCATGCGGTATTC
>CAXMRH010000005.1:0-9679 GCA_964196045.1 uncultured Chthoniobacterales bacterium
GACCCTGATAGCGGTGGCGACGCCGGGCGCTCGCGAGGAGATCAGCGACTTCCTAGACGCTCTCGGACACCAGGTTGAGCGCGACTATCTGGCGGTGCAATGAGCCGTATTGTTCTTGACTGATTTTGGCCCATCTGCCAGCCGGCGAGAAGCAAGAGCCACTACCCTCGACCCATGGTCTCGATCGACACCCGCCCGGCCCAGGCCGACGCAGCAGGTCCGTCGATCCGCCCGTATGCCACTCAGGATTTCGCATGGGCGGTGGCTCTCCTCGAAACAACAGGCGGGCGACACCGGGTGCGTAGAGGCACGGTGGTCGATGTAGCCGTGCTGCCCGGATTGGTTGCAACGAACAACGGTCATCCTTCTAGTCTGCTCACGCTTACCCGACACCGGGACGAACTCGAGATCTCGGTGATCGCCTCCGCCCCCTTCGATGAGTCGCATGCCGGCCTTCTCATCTCCGCAGCGCAAACCTACGCGAGCGAGTCGTGTAGCCGGATGTGGGCGATCTGTTCCAATGCCGACTTCGATGTACAACGAGCGCTTCAGCAAAACGGCTTCCGCCTGTGCACGGTCCGGCCGGGCGCCGTGGACATCGTCGCTCGACGCTCGCCTGAGGGAGTCGTTCGCTCGTTCGGTGGCGTCCCCGTTCACGACGAGGTCGAGTTCGATCTCTTGCGTCCCTGAGACTGGCTTTCGATGTTCCTCACTCCACGCTGGATCGCGTCTCATCTGTTCGCTGCCTCGATGATCGTCGCGTTCGTCGGCGCGGGATTGTGGCAGGTCGAGCGCTTGGGCGAGAGGCAGGATGAAAACGATCTCGTTGAGTTGCGCATGGGGGTTGCCGAAGCCTACGAAACGCTGCTCGCCGTAGATTCGGACGAGCTGGAGTTTCGTCGCATCGTTGTAGAGGGATCGTTCGACGCCACCGCAGAGATCTTGATTGCGAACCGCAGCGATGAGGGAACGCCCGGCTTCTGGCAATGGACCAATTTCGTCACCACCAGCGGCGACGACCTGTTGGTCAATCGAGGATTCGTGACTCGTGCCGTGGTCTTGGAGACCGAAGGCGTACCACCGCTCGCCGATGCGCGTCCAACGACCGGCGTTGTCACGATCGAGGGGCTGCTGCGGCGTGGGCTCGACGGGGGTCGAGTGGCGACCAACGGCGATCAATTGAGCCGCCCAGATGCTCTCCAGGCGGTCGAGATCCTGGGCCTGAGTCCATCACTCGACGCGTCGCTTTACATCGAGCTCGATGCGCAGGATCCGCCTCGTGCCACGCCCATCCCGCGGCCCGTGCCCCCTCCGGATCTCAGGGATGGGCCGCATTTAAGTTATGCATTTCAGTGGTTTACGTTCGCACTCATTGGCGCCATTGGTTATGCGGCAATCCTCTTGCGGATACGTCGCGGCGACCAGGCGAGAGGTGATGTTCCCCACGGCATCGAGGCCAGCGCGTGAGCCTCGCCGCCTGACGTGTAGCCTTTTGTCCAAAGGAGGGCAGATGGCCCGTTTCGGAAACGTACTTACCGCAATGGCCACGCCATTTGCCGCGGACGACTCTCTCGACCTCGAGGGCGCTCAGACACTTGCTCGGTGGCTCGTCGCCAACGGCAACGATGGCCTCGTCATCGCAGGAACAACTGGCGAAAGTCCCACACTGACCCACGATGAACAGATCGACCTGATTGCAGCCGTCGTCGAAGCTGTCGACGTGCCGGTCATTGCGGGCACCGGCAGTAATGACACACGAGCAGCGATCGAACTCACAGAGCGGGCCACAGAAGCCGGCGCTGATGCGATCCTTTCCGTGACCCCGTATTACAACCGCCCTTCACAAGAGGGCCTGCTCGCTCATTTCCGAGCGATCTCCGCATCAACCGACCTGCCGATCGTCCTCTACGATATTCCGGGGCGGACTGGTCGCAAGATAGACACCGAGAACCTCATCCTGCTTGCCCAGGAGCCCAACATCGTCGCTCTGAAAGACGCTGCCGGGAATCCGGGCGAAACAGCGATCGTTGTCGCGGAGACGGCTGAGGACTTCGATGTCTACAGCGGAGATGACAGCCTCACCTTGCCACTTTTGGCAGTGGGCGGCTGTGGCGTCATCGGTGTGGCCACGCACTGGGTTGGCGTCGAGGCCAGCGCAATGATCTCGGCCTTCCTCGCTGGCGATGTTGCCGAGGCCAGTCGGATCAACCAGAATCTCCTCGCGTCGTGGGACATCGAAACAGGTGATCTTCGGCCGAATCCGATTCCGACGAAGGTCATGCTTCGCTTGCTGGGACTGCCCGGTGGCGCTTGTCGTTTGCCGATGGGACCTGAACCCGCAGGGCTCGAAGATCTCGCTCGAAAGGTTCTCTCGAACCTTGGACGGGCTGGATTCTGATGGCCGAACCGGTTCGAATCACATTCCTTGGCGGCCTCGGCGACATCGGGCGAAACTGCGCGGTCCTCGAGTCGAACAATCGATTGGTCATTCTCGATTGTGGACAGATGTTCTCCGACGAGACTCAGCCGGGCGTCGAATCCATCATCCCGGACTTCACCTACCTCGTAGACAACGCGGACCGCATCGACGGCTGCATCGTCACCCATGCCCACGAGGATCACATTGGCGGGTTGACATATCTGCTCGAGGCCATCCCGGGCCTGGAGCTCGACTTCTACGGCACGCCGTTCACACTTGGCCTCGTGCGACACAAACTGGGTGAGCGCAATCTGCAAAAACGTGCGACCCTTCACACGATCAACGATGGCGACCGGCGCAAGATCGGGCCATTCGACTGTGAGTTTCTACCCGTCACACACTCGACCCCATCCGGGCTGATAACGGCGTTCACGACTCCTCAAGGCATCATCCTCCACTCGAGTGACTTCAAGCTCGATCACACGCCCGTCGATGGACGTCTCACGGATCTCCCCCGCATTGGAGCGCTGTCCACGGATCCAGGGATCCGCCTGCTCCTTGCCGATTCGACCAATGCGAACTCACCCGGCCAGTCCACCTCGGAGTCCGAGGTCGGGGGCGTGTTGCGGAGCATCTTCCACGAACACCGAAACCAGCGGATCATCGTTGGCGCATTCGCAAGCCACATTCATCGTGTC
Source organism: uncultured Chthoniobacterales bacterium (assembly GCA_964196045.1). Classification (GTDB taxonomy): domain Bacteria; phylum Actinomycetota; class Acidimicrobiia; order Acidimicrobiales; family SHLQ01; genus SHLQ01. The sequence goes on from CAXMRH010000005.1 coordinate 3,118, forward strand.
CAACAGATCGCCGAAGTGGCCATGGAGCAGGATCGAACGATCGTGACCCTTGGTCGATCCATGAAACGAAACGTGGCGCTTGCAAGAGATCTCGGTCTGCTGTCGATCCCCGATCGAAGCATCGTAGACATCGCTGACGCCGACGAGATCGACCCGGTCAAGACGTGCATCATCTCCACAGGAAGTCAGGGAGAGCCGAGGTCGGCGCTCACGTTGATGGCGACGGGAGACAGTCGTTGGATAACGATCGGTCCGACCGACACGATCGTGTTCAGCTCACATCCGATCCCAGGAAATGAAGCTGCGGTCGGGCGAGTGCGCTCGGGCCTCGCACGCCAGGGGGCGACGATCGTTCACTCAGGGCAGGTCGACGTACACACGACCGGCCACGGCAAACAACAGGAGCTGTTGGCGCTTCATGCGGTTGCGAACCCAGACCTATTCGTGCCGGTCCACGGTGAATACGAACATCTCCTGGGTCACGCGGACCTGGCGGTACGCAGAGGAATGGACCCGCGGAACGTCGTGGTTGCCACCGACGGTGATCAACTGCTTCTGACCGACGAGGGCATCAGTAAAGATGGCCAGGTTTCTGGTGCATACATCTACATGGACGGATCGGCGCATGCGTTGAGCATGAGTGTTCTCGAAGAACGGCTGTTGCTCGGACAGGCCGGGTTCGTCACGGTGATTACCGAAGTGGATCTGGAAACGCGCGAGATCGTCTTCGGTCCCGTGGTCGAATCGCGGGGTTGGGCTGCCGATGCTGAACGCTTCGACCTGCAGTCGGGTGCGGCTACGGAAGCTCGGCAGGCCATCGAGGAAGTACTCCAGGGATCAGGCGATGTGCGGGACCTCGAACGGGTGAGCCGCCGTTCTGTCGGAAGGTATGTGGCAGCCGCAACCAGGCGTCGACCGGTCATTGTGCCGATCGTCCGGGCGTACACACCCGCCAAGGACCAGTAGGCCGCAACAGGCGACGCAGACACCGCGGAGCGCCTTCATACAGCCGAGAGTGCCTTCACATAGCGCGCGAACACCTTGACTCAGCGCGCGAAATGACCTGTTCTTGTCTCCCAGCTCCACTAGTGTTGGCAGCACTGTGGCAACAAATTCGAAGACCTCCACCTCTCGTTCGCGCGCGGCTAAACGACCAACTCGGTCGCGAGCCACCTCAGCGAAGACCGCACGAGGTCGTGCACCAGCCAAAGGTCGGCCAGCGCGCCGCAAGACCGTCGCACGCCCATCGCTCGCTCAGACGCTGCGAGAAGCGCTGGACGGGCGCGGCGCGGACCTTCTCGGCCTCTTCCTGATCGTCCTTGGTGCCCTGGGCGCTCTCGGTATGTACACCACGACATCGGGGCTGTTGGGACAGGCCTTCGATGAAGGCTTTGGATGGCTGATGGGTGTCTTTCGTTACCTGGCGCCGTTTGTCATCGTGGCTGCTGGGGTCGGTGTCATTCGCCGTGGCGGACAACCACATGCACTGCCGCCACACTTTGTCGTAGGCGGGCTCGCAGCTGTCGTTTCAACGACGGGTCTGGTTCATCTCGCGGGCGACAGTCCGACCTGGGGCAGCACCGTCGAGGAGCTTTCCGGCGCTGGCGGCATGCTCGGTCTAGTGATCGGTGGTCCGTTGCTCGCAATTGCGAGTTTCTGGGGGGCCATGCTGATTCTCGTGGCCGTTGGTGTCGGTGGATTGATCGTGATGACCGGTGTCTCCCTTCACTCGATCATGCAGTGGACTGCTCGCCGCGCCCGACCTATTGCGGGCGCTGCAGCGAGTGGCACGCGCTCGCTGTTCGTGATGGATCGTGATCAGTCGGTCATCGACCTCCGCGACGATCCTGCGGCTGAGCCGTCGGTGCACATCGGTGGCCGTGACGATTCGTTCATCGACGATGCCGGTGACGGGCTTGACGCAACGATCGAAATTCCCGTTCCACCCCTTGAGCCAGATGCAAAGGGGTCGAATTCCGAGGACAACGAGGTCGCACCCAGCGAATTCTTCGACCAAGACAAGGCAACGCCTGCACCAACTGTCATCGTCCCCAACCTCGCGATCGAACCACAACAACTCGAGACCGAACTCGCGGTGATGACTCAGGGTGACCGAGCCTGGGTACTTCCTTCGATGTCGATGTTGTCCCGGTCGGACTCCCAAGACGTCGATCAGGAGGCCGTGATCGCCCGAGGCCGGATCCTCGAACGGGCCCTCGCAGAACACGGCGTCGAGACCAGGCTCATCAACATGGTCGTCGGTCCGACCGTGACACGATTCGAACTCGAACTGGGCCTCGGCGTGAAGGTCGCCAGGGTCAAGAACCTCAGCGACGACATCGCGTATGCCATGGCGTCTCCCGACGTGCGCATCATCGCCCCGATCCCGGGAAAACAAGCGATCGGCGTCGAAGTCCCGAACGAGGACCGTCAGATCATCGCCGTTGGTGACATCCTCGCTTCGCCCGAAGCTCGAAAGGCATCGGGGCCCATGGAGGTCGCCATCGGCCGCGATATCAACGGCAAGTCGCTCCTGGCGGATCTCTCGAAAATGCCACACACACTCGTCGCTGGTGCAACGGGAGCTGGCAAGTCGTCGGGGATCAACTCGATCATCACCTCACTGTTGATGCGCAATACGCCTGACGACGTTCGGATGATCCTGATCGACCCAAAACGTGTCGAGATGACACAGTACGAACGAATCCCACACCTGCTCACACAGCCGGTCACCGACCCGAAGAAGGCCGCCAACGCCCTTGCGTGGGCGGTACGCGAAATGGAACGCAGATACGAACTCCTCGAGGAATGCCACTTTCGTGACATCGGCGGCTACAACGACGCGTTCGACAAAGGCAAGGTCAAGGCCAAGAAGGGCGAACTCGGCCCCGACGGCGAGCCGCGACAATTCAAACGACTTCCGTACATCCTCCTCGTCGTCGACGAGCTTGCGGACCTGATGATGGTGGCCGCACGAGATGTCGAGGACTCGATCGTCCGAATCGGACAGAAGGCGCGTGCGGTGGGAATCCACATGGTCATTGCGACACAACGTCCATCCGTCGATGTCATTACCGGTCTTATCAAAGCGAACGTGCCTGCTCGGATCGCCTATGCGGTCTCGAGCATGCAGGACAGCCGTGTGATCCTTGGCTCGCCCGGAGCAGAACGCCTGGTGGGTAAGGGCGACATGTTGTTCCAAGACCCGACCAGCTCCACGCCGTTGCGTCTCCAGGGCGCATGGGTCGAGGAGTCCGAGGTGAAGAAAGTGGTCGATCACTGGCGACAGCAAGGGTTCGACGAGATGTCGTCAGCAGAGACCGAGGTGCTCGGAGTGGACCCGAGTACACCGACGGCTGTCCAATCGACTGCCGCCGCCGGGCTATCTTTAGGCCCACGCACCACGCCTGATCTCCGGGGGATGCCCGGGATCGCATCACCGGCGCCGGCAGGCGATTCGATCACCGCGGACCGTCAAGGTGATGACGACACGGACGATCTGATGTGGCAGGCGATGGAGCTCGTGGTGTCTTCTGGCCTTGGGTCGACCTCGATGCTGCAACGCAAACTACGCGTGGGCTTCTCGCGCGCTGGGCGAATCATGGACGAGCTCGAGCTGAAGGGCATCGTCGGGCCAAGCGAAGGATCAAAGGCGCGTGAGGTCTTACTGACGGTCGATCAGCTACACGAGCTGCGCGGCGGGTCCTGACACCGGCATACTCTCCTCCGTGGATGTCCTGTCTGAGCCCTCGGTTACCGTCGCGCTCATCGAGGTCGCGCTCGGCCTGCTCCTGCTGACGAAGGCCGCTGACGCGTTTGTCGACGGCGCCGTCTCGATTGCTGGAGCTATCCGAATTTCGCCCGTGGTCGTAGGGGCCGTCATCGTGGGGTTCGGCACGAGTGCGCCGGAGCTACTTATCTCGGGGCTCGCTGCGGTCAACGATGATGTCGACCTAGGCGTCGGAAACGTCGTGGGTTCCAACGTGGCGAACCTCTCGCTCGTGCTCGCCGCTGCCGCTCTCATCGTGCCGCTTCTCGTCACCAAGTCCGTCATCGCCCGAGAGGCACCGGTCAGCCTCTTGTCCGTCATCCTCTTCGCGTACTTCACGGTCGACGGCTTCGAGGTCTGGGAAGGCGTGGTCATGTTGGTAGCACTAGCGGGAGTGCTGACATGGATCGTGCTTGGGGGACACGAGGACTCGGTCGAGGAACTCGTCTTCGATGAGAACGCAACGCTCATGCAGAGTGTCCGTCTGACTGTCGGGGGACTTGTGGGCACGCTGGTCGGAGCACAGTTGATGGTGTGGGGAGCGCTTGCGATCGCCGCAGAGTTCGGTCTGAGCGGCGGGTTCATCGGGTTCACGCTCGTTGCGATCGGAACGTCGCTTCCCGAGCTGGTGACCGCAGTTGCCGCGGCACGAAAGGGTGAGACAGAACTCATTCTCGGAAACCTTCTCGGATCAAACGTCTTCAACAGCCTGGCGGTAGGAGGTGTCATCGCCGTGCTCGGATCGGGCGGCGACGGCGACGGTCTGACCTATCGCTATGGCGTCCCGATCATGGTCGCGGTGTCCACTCTCGCGTGGATATTCATGGTGGCACGCAAGCGGGTGAGCAAACCCGAAGCCTGGATCCTCCTCGCTGTCTATGCGCTCGCAATCCTCTTGATCTCGGAAACCTCAGCTGGAGAGTCCATCCGGGACGTGATCGAAGGACTGGCCTGAGAGGGCTGACCGCGCTGGCCGCTAACCTTGCCGGGTGGCAGGTACCTATTGGATCGAGACACTCGGGTGTCCAAAGAACGAGGTGGACTCCGACAAGCTCGTCGGGACCCTTGGATCCGATGGCATGGAACCTGCCTCCAGCCCCGAAGAAGCTGACCTTGTCGTCGTCAACACCTGCGCCTTCATCGAATCTGCGCGACAAGAATCGATCGATACCGTCCTTGCGTTGGCCGACCAGGCAAACAATGCGAGGGTTGTCGTCACTGGCTGCATGGCCGAACGGTATGGCGACGAACTCGCAGAAGCGCTCCCAGAGGTCGACGCTGTCACTGGCTTTGGTGTGCCGGTCACGTTGGGAAGAACCCGAGGTGGCGACGCCAGCGCGGAGATACCAAGTTTCGATCTCCTGAACCTGCCCCGCCCCGCATCGGACCGTCCGTGGGCGTACGTCAAGATCGCGGAAGGTTGCGACCGCAACTGTGGCTTCTGTGCCATCCCGAGCTTTCGGGGACCGCAGAGGTCGAGGTCTCACCAATCGATCCTCGACGAGGTCGTCGCACTCGACGTCCGCGAAGTGGTTCTCGTCGCACAAGACCTCGCTTCATTTGGGCGCGATCAAGGCAAGGGTGAACGAAGCATCGTCGAACTCGTTGGCCAGGTGGCTGAGCTTGTCGATCGAGTCCGGCTTCTCTACCTCTACCCCTCCGACCTGACCGAAGAGCTCATTCAGGCGATCTTGGCGACAGGTGTTGCCTACTTCGACCTCTCACTGCAACACGTGAGTCGTCCGCTGATGCGTCGAATGCGTCGTTGGGGTGATGGTGAACGCTTTCTTGAACGGATCGAGCACATCCGATCGATTGCGCCCGACGCGGCGTTCCGCTCGAACTTCATCGTCGGTTATCCCGGTGAAACGGAGGAAGATCACGATTCGTTGCTCGACTTCGTCGAACGCAGCCAGCTCGACTGGTGTGGATTCTTCGCGTACTCAAAAGAGGACGGCACCTATGCTGCCGAGCTCGACGGTGAGGTATCGCCCGCACTTGTCAACGAGCGGCTCCGGGAGCTCACCGAACTACAGGATGTAATAACTGCTCGCCGTCGAGATGCCTTGATCGGGCAGACCGTGTCGGTCCTCATCGACGAGAAGGGGATCGGCCGAACACATCGAGAGGCCCCGGAGATCGACGGCGTCGTGCTCGTGCGCGACGATCTTGCAGTGGGGGACGTGCACGAAGTCGTGATCGCGGGCGCCATTGGCCCGGATCTTGTTGCCGAGGGCGCCTCGAGCGACGAGGCAGACACGTGAGTCAGGGTGGGGGGGTCCTGCACCACACCGGCCACTTCGTCGCCAACCCGGCGAATCTGATCACCGTCGCCCGTATTGCCGCATCACCAATTCCTTTCGCGATGATCCTCGCCAGTCGGGACACCGGAGGGGCGTCGTGGGGTGTATTCATCTTGGGGTGGGTCTTTGCTGCCACCGACCTGCTCGATGGAGCGTTGGCTCGACGGTTCAACCTCGTCAGCCGGTCAGGCGCCTTTCTCGACCCACTTGCCGACAAGATCGTTGTTCTAGGTGCGATGTTCTGTTTGGTCGCAGTGGATCGATATGGCTGGATTCCCGTAGCCCTGATCGCTCTCCGCGAAGCGGTGATCACGGGCTATCGCGGTTACTGGGTGCGCAAGAATCGGGCCGTGCCGGCGAGAACGCTCGGCAAGTACAAGTCGATCGTCCAGGGTCTTGCGCTGCAAGCGGCGCTCTTTCCGCCGTTCGAATCAGCAAACGGTTTGGTCCAGCTCATGTTGTGGCTTGCTGTTGCGTTCACCCTGTATTC
>CAXMRH010000006.1:0-13772 GCA_964196045.1 uncultured Chthoniobacterales bacterium
AAGGGGTCAGGCCCCTCCTGGCAATCGCATCGTCGCTTCGCTTGGATGCTCTGCGGCTGCGCCCGAGGCGGAGCCCAGTCGTTCGTCCCTCACTCCCTCCCGCCCGCCTGGGGAAGATTTGTAGGTTTGCGCACGTGTAGCGCGTTCGGACCTACAAAATTTGCGTGCGTGGGAGAGGGGATTGAGCCGAAGGCGATCGACCACGTCGGTCTCCGCGGATCTCGACCGAAAGTGTCGCGGTGTGATCGATCTCGACCGGAAGGGCTGAGGTGTGATTGCACAGCTACTCGGCGGCGTCGATAAGGGTTTCGGAGAGTGTGGGGTGCACGAACAGGGTCTCGGAGAGGTCGCCCACGGTCAGCTTGTTGCTCACACACAAAGCGATGATCGAGATCAGCTCGGCAGCATGACGCCCAACGATCGAGCCGCCGAGCACAACGCCTGTTGCTGGATCCGAGATCAGCTTCACGAATCCACGCGGATCGTCGTTGATAAGCGCTTTCGCCGACGCAGAGAACGGCACCTTCGTGACCCGCACCTTCCGCCCGTGGGCAAAGGCATCAGCCTGGGAAACACCCACATCAGCGATCTCCGGTTCGGTGAAAATCGCGGACGCCGCCTGGCTATAGCTGATGTGGCGATGTGGTCGGTCCTTGTGCATCCCCATCATGTGTTCGGCGATCTTGCGACCTTGCATCGATGCAACCGACGACAACGGCAACTTGCCGGAAAGGTCTCCGGCCGCGTAGATGTGCGGCACGTTCGACCGAGCGTTTTGGTCGATTGTAATGAAACCCCACTCGTGCTCGACACCAGCGACGTCAAGTCCGAGGCCATCAGAGTTCGGAATCGAACCGATCGCGAGAAGAGCATGAGAGCTCTCGACCATTCGACCGTCGTCGCATTTAACGATCACTCTGTCGCCGTTGCGTTCAATGCTCGTCGACCGCGCACCTTTCAACAGCTTCACTCCACGTTCGATGAAGTTCCGCTCGAGCTCATATGCGACCTCAGGATCTTTGTCGGGAAGAACGTGTTGGCGACTGACAATCAGCGTCACCTTCGACCCCAGAGAGCTGAACATGTGCACGAATTCAACACCTGTGACGCCTGATCCGACGACGGTGAGGTGTTCAGGGATCTCGGGAGGCGGGTACGCCTCCCGGGTTGTGAGAATTCGCTCGCCATCAGGCGTACACCAGTCAGGGACTCGGGGACGGCTGCCAGTCGACAGCAAAATGGTGTCCGCGTCGAGGGTCTCGACACCACCGTCGAGCATCTCCACCTCGATCGTGTGGGTTCCCGTCAGCCGACCTGTGCCCTGGAGGATTCGAACGTTCTGACTGGCGAGGAGCTCGTTATTCGACACCTCGAGGTGCTTTATGATCTTCGCGAGCCGCTCGGACAGATTCGAGGTGTCGATGTTTGGAGTAACCGTCTCCAGGCCCATACCCTCGCTCCGGGCCAGGAACGACAACGCGCCACCGGTCGCGATCATCGCTTTCGAAGGTATGCAATCCCACAGATGGGCTGCTCCACCGATCACATCGCGTTCGATGAGCGTGACCTCGGCACCGAGGCGAGCGGCATGAGTTGCAGCTGCGACACCGCCGGGGCCGCCACCAATTACTACGAAACGCATGGGCATAGCGCGAAGACTAGTCCCACCAGTTGGGTGGGCTTGGCTACTACGATCGACCTTTGTGAACGCCCTCGCCGGACCTCTCTACATCGTCACCGGTGTACTCCTCATCGCTGGGGTCGCGAAGCTCTGGAGCCCGGCAGCAACCGCATCTGCATTACGCGCACTTCGCATTCCCGCACCTGTGCAAACCACCCGAGCCATGGGACTCGCAGAAGTCGCCATCGCCATAGCTGCGATAGCTATTGGCTCCGCGATTCTCTGGGCGGGTGTCGCACTTGCCTACGCAGCCTTCACGGCCTTCATCATGTGGGCTCTGGGTCGCGGAGACGTCGTTGGATCGTGTGGCTGCTTCGGACGAGAAGACACCCCACCGACGCCCGGGCACGCAGCTTTCAACGCTGCAGCAGCAGCTCTCGCAGCGCTCGCAATCGCGGACCCCGTCGCACTCTCGCAATTCGACGGTTCGGCAGCCGAGGCTGTGTTGCTCGCAGTCCTCGTCGGCATTGGCATCACTCTCGCCATCGCTGCTCTGACCGCGCTCCCCCGCACGCTCGCATTGGCTCAGGGCACCGCTGCTCCAGCCATTGCCACCTTCACACTCGACTCCCGCCAAGGACGCCGATGACCATTCGACTCGTCGACCGAGCCGGTACCGCAATCGCTACCCGCACCTCTCGGCGAGGCTTCATCACGAAGACTGCGCTCGCTGGAAGTGCGCTTGCCACCGTCCCGACCGCCTACGTGTTGAAGCCAGGGACGGCGTATGCCGCTCTCTGCCGGTGCAACAACCAAGACTGCGATTGCGGCTCCACGTGCTGCGACGGGTACACCGAGTTCTGCTGCACGATGACCGGGGAGAACACGTGCCCAAGCGACACCGTTCCAGCCGGATGGTGGAAGGTGGACGGCTCTTCGTTCTGCACAGCGAGTGGCGCCCCCGGCCCCCGCTATTACCTCGACTGCAACGCGGTCCCCGCAGGTCCCTGCGGCCCGGGCGGCGTGACCCCCCTCACCGATCTGTGCGATTGCACCTGTGCAGACGGAGATTGCGGCAATCGCAAAGCCTGCTGCACAGCCTTCCGATACGGCCAGTGCAACCAGGAGGTTGCCTGCCTCGGCCCGATCGTGTGTCGTGTGGTGACGTGCACGCCACCGTGGCGATTCGACCCGACCTGCACGACGGCAACGGCAACCGACAACAACACGCGCTGGCACCACCGCCCGTGCCTCGAGCGGCCGACACCCCACCGCGGGGCATTGCCCGGGACCTTCCGCGACGGGACCTGGACGCTCGCCTACTCACTCAGCGGATCCGGCAACGTCGAGACGGTCACGTTCGATTTTGGTCAGGCTGGCGACATCCCGGTCATCGGCGACTGGAACGGCGATGGCACAAGAACGGTCGGCGTCGTTCGGGGTAACCGTTGGCTCCTTCGCAACGAGAATTCCGCTGGCGCCCCCGACCTCGACTTCACATTCGGCAACCCCGGCGACACTCCAGTTGTTGGCGACTGGAACGGTGACGGCATCTTTGGCATCGGCGTCCGCGAAGCTGACTCGCGTCGATGGAGACTTCGCGAGACCCCATCGGCCGGCGAGCCGGATCGAGCGTTCTGGTACGGCCGCAAAACCGACACCCCCGTCACGGGTGACTGGAACGCAAACAACGTCACCGGCATTGGTGTGGTTCGACGGAACGCGCGGCTGAGATCCCCGTCTACGCGGTGGCTGCTCCGTCACACCGCCACGAATGGCGCCCCACAGGTGCGCCATTGGTTCGGCACCTACAAACCAACCTACGTCGTGGGCGATTGGAAGAAGACCGGCGTCGAGCTTCCTGGCTTCGTTCGTAGCTTCGGCAGCTGGCGCTTCAAGGACGGACCAGTTCCAAGCATCGTCTTTGGCGAGACCGGTGACACTCCTGTCGTTTGGCAAGCTGCCGACTGGATACCCGGCCGGATTTCATCATGATCGCCGTCGTCTCCGCACTTGCCGTTGTCGTCCTCATCTTGACCGTCCTGGTCGTCGGGCTCCTGAGAAGCCACGGCGAGATGTTGCGTGCGTTCAACGAGATGGGCGTCACGTTTGGACACGACGGTGCAGACACGACCAGAGCATCAACACCGATCGCTTCCCCTGGACGCCGGCCCGCGGTGCCCCACGCGAGCGACAGGGTGGTCGAGGGAACCGGAGACGGCACCGTCCACGACATCAGCGGCACCACCCCTCGAGGTGGGGGAATCGCCGTGGCGCTCGCGGGTCGGAACGAGCGAACTCTGCTCGCCTTCCTCACCAGTGGTTGCACAACCTGTCGGGGCTTCTGGGATGCGTTCCGTAATGACCCAGCCCTTCCCCGCGCCGTCGATCGACTAGTGATCGTGACTCGAAGCAACGACGAAGAGAGCCCAGCGGCACTACAGAACTTGGCGCCGAGCAACCACACCGTGATCATGTCGTCAGACGCCTGGAACGACTACGGCGTGCCGGTTTCGCCGTACTTCGTTCTTGTGGATGGCCCTACAAATTCAATCGAGGGTGAAGGTGCAGCGTCCACGTGGTCACAGGTAGGTTCCCTTCTCACCCGGGCAGAAGCCGACGTGGAGCTAGAGAACGAACGACGAATCGACACCGATCTGCGAGCCGCTGGAATTACCCCCGACGATCCAACGCTTTATCCGCACGGCATCGACTCGGACGCATCATGAGCACTCCAGTCCTTCTGTGCGGAATTGTGGCCGCAGTGGCAGGAGCACTCCGGTCGACGTGGTCGCCTTGAGGCGAATCGATGCTCTCGAGCATCCATCCGTTCGGGGAGCGGAGTCGAAACAACGTATTTGCACGAACGGCCGGAGCACATGTCATCGGAAGCACGTTTGGCGGCGCGCTCCTCGGGTTGGTCGCCGGAGCAATTGGGTGGCTCCTCACATCGATCCTCGACCCGTCAACAGACGTGCGAACGAGTGTGGTTCTGCTCGTTGCGGTTGTTGCACTCGGCTTCGAAGCCAGCAGTCGAGAACGGCTTCTCCCAAGCCGTTCTCGGCAGGTGAACGAGAACTGGATTCAGAACTATCGAGGTTGGGTCTACGGTGGCGGATTTGGCGCGGAACTCGGATTCGGAGTGAGCACGATCATCACCACCTCCCTCGTCCATCTGCTCGTCGTTTCGATGGTGCTCGTTGGTTCGCTTCTCGGCGCACTGACACTCGGCATCCTCTTCGGATTCACTCGCGGTATGACCGTCCTAGCTGCGCACAACGTCGACTCACCCGATGCATTGCGGGTGTTTCACCAACGCCTCGACTCGCTCCGCTCACGCTCGCGCATGGGGGCAGTTGCCTCGTTGACTGTCGCCTCCATCATCGGCTTTGCTGCCGTGATCGCGTGATGAAGAAAGGACTTCTTCGATGACACCGCTTAATGCCGCTGGACTGACCGTTGCGCTTCCACGCGGGTGGGAAGGTGAGATCTTCAACCGCGCCCCACTCGTCGATGGTCGCAGTCTCGGCGGGCCCGTAGACGAGACCGGAGTCGCACGAAATGTCGTGCATCTAGCCAACTTCGCCCTTCCGGCGGAACGCGGGGATTTCGGCAGCGGGGCCGTGGAGCTCATGAATTCGGGCGCCGTGCTCATCATCCTGTTCGAACATGGTCCCGAAAGTGTTGACACGCCCCTCTTCGCCCGATCGGGAATCCCCCAGCTGACCCCCGAAGAATTCCATCCCCAGCAGATGCAGCGAACGCTCGCAGGGCAATCGGGTCGCCAGATCTTCTTCAACATCGCAGGGCGAGCCTTCTGCCTCTACGTCGTGCTCGGTGGCCATCGGCAGCGGGAAGTACTGGTGCCTCTCGTCAACGAGGTGTTGGCGTCATTGGCGATCGAGCCTGCCTGAACCTGAGCACCTGGCTCGGCTCACCCCTCGAACTCTTCGAGAGCGGTCAGAAGCTCCTCGTTCGGCCACTCCGTCGGGCAGATGCAATCGGTCCGCCCCTGCGCTCGAGTCCAATCCACACTGAACCAATCCGACTTCAGTCCAAAGGCCCGCCGGAAGTTGTTCCCACTAATGGTGAATCTCTCCGCTCCGAACACGAGGGTTACCTCGAACACTCGGCCGCCATCTTGCCCGAGTCCGTTTCGTTCCGACACATAGATCCGGTCGAGTTCTCGGCCGCTCCAGCGGGATTCGATGTCTTCGATCTCGAGTTGGACCTCCCAGTCGTGATTTGGGTTGATCGACACCGCGTCACCGAGATCTTCGACAGCTGGAAACACGCCACCAGCGGTCCACCCTCCTGTCGAAGAGCTGAACTCCGTGCGAGCGACCTCACCGTCGCGCATCCGAACCACGCCGGCCGTGTCGCTTATCGCAGCGTTGCTGAGTGGGTGCTCGTTGGACGTGAGCTGCCCGTTCCGACGCACGGCACGGCCCCCGTACACCTGGCAGGAGATCGTGTCACAGGTTCGGGCGTAGCTCGTTCGGTTCTCCCCCAAGGAGTAGGAGCGAGCGGAGACGGCTTGGGATTGGAGTGCCGCGGCGCCCACGCCCTCACCGAGGTTCGCCCAGCTCGCAGGCATTTCGAGAGGAACCACCGCCCGGAGGTAGGCCTCAACCGGAACGGCGTTCACGGTGCGCTGATTGCCGTCGTTTCGGACCGCTCGGAGTTCGCCCCGGTAGTACCGCTGTTCGCCCTCTGCCACGCAGCGCTGGATGGTCTCGCCGAGCGGCAGGTTTGGGTCGAGCCGAGGGGTGAGCTTCCCGAGGGGGCCATCGAGGTTGATCGCGCCGCTGTCATGACGGCCCGGCTGGTCGATTCCGTCTCCGTCCCAGTCGCCGATCAGCTTGTGGGTCTTGTTCGCGTACTCGACTGGAAGGAGTTCGGTGCCGCCCGTAGCCAACCCGGGCCGACGAATCCAGTTGCGCTGCCGTAGGAGGCCGGCGTCGTCAATGCCATCGCCGTCCCAGTCACCGACCAGCGGCGTGTCGGTCAGCCATCCGTACTCGAACTCGATGAGGTCCGCTCCCCCGCCTGGCGAGAGGATCCAATCCTTGCCTCGGCGCACCCCCAAGTCGTCGTTTCCATCGCCATCCCAATCGCCAACAACGGGGACATCGTCGACTTGACCGAAGGAGATCGTCGAGGAGTTTGCGGCCCCGTTGCCGAGCGTCCAAGTCCCGTCGACGAATACACCCGCTGTGTCGATACCATCGCCATCCCAATCGCCGCTCACTGCAAGTCCGGCGGGCATCTCGAACGTCGCAAGCACGGCTGCTGCGGGGTTGCTCGGCCCATCTGTGTAGATCGTCCAGCTGGTGCCATCGGCTGTGCCGATCTCATCTGCGCCGTCGCCGTCCCAGTCCCCTGCAAGAACCGCTCCGGCGCCAACGGTAGCTCGTCCTCCCGAGCGCTGCGCCGTCGACGTACTGATCCGAACGTCCTCGCTCAGGAGGATCTCGGACCGTGCCGTGAATGGCCCGGCACAGGTGGGGGCATCCGCGACAGAGAAACCACCCTCCACAGCGGTCAGGCGAATCGCACGCCCAGTCCCGATGTGAGTCACTTTGTCGTCGCTGTCGATGAAGACCATGGCACCACCATCGACGGCAGCGACGGTCGGTTGGTCGCTGGCTGACTCGAGTCGAATGGTGAGCACTGAATTCGCGACCGTTCCTGAGGTTGTATCCCCGTAGTAGTGATCGAGAATCTCCGAGCTCGACCAGCCGAAGTCGACCGCATATCCCAGCGCACCGTATTGACTCATACCGCGCCCGTGACCCCACCCATGACCGGTGGCGGTGATCGACGTTTCGACCTCGGGAGAGTCGTCTTGGGCGGCCGCAGAGGCGGCCGTGGTCGCTAGGACAGACACAACCGTGAACGCAACCAGCGCAACGCGGAACCTGTGCATGTGGTGTGGAACTCCTTCGGACGACCCGTGCCGCGTCAACGGTAACCGAGGTCTGTCATGAGGTCAGATCGCGTACCGCATCAGCCAGCGGCTCGCGATAGTGGCGCAGGAGCGGGAGGCCCATCTTGGGAAATCTGGTGTTGTCGAGAACCGAGTTCGCCGGCCGTGGTGCCGGCCGCGGCGGCTGAAGCTCCTCGGTCGAACACGGCTGTACGCGTTCTGGGTCGAGGCCAGCGGCGCTCAGCACGTCGCGGCAGAACTCGTACCAGGACACGACACCTTCGTTGGTCACGTGCATGATGCCCGAGTCTTCGCGCTCTGCGAGGGTCAGCAACACGGGTGCCAGATCGCCGGTGAACGTCGGCTTGCCGATCTGGTCATCGACGAAGGTGAGCATGGGGTGATTCTCGGCGGCCCGAAGGATCGTCTTGACCATGTTCGAACCGTGCACACCGCAGACCCAGGACGTCCGCACGATGAGACCGTCACCTCCGAGCTCGAGAACAGCGTTCTCGCCGGCCAACTTCGATGCCCCATAGACGGAGGCCGGATTGGGCCGGTCGACCTCGACGTATGGCGTGGGCTTCGTCCCATCGAACACGTAGTCCGTGGAGATGTAGATCAATCGACTCGCGTTCTGAGCGGCTGCTGCCACAACATTCGCCGTCCCCGCGGCATTCACGTCGTAGGCATGTCGCTCCGACGACTCGCAGTCGTCAACCGCAGTGAAAGCGGCGGTATGGATGATGACATCGGGGCGTATCTCTTTTACTTTGGCGAGAGTTTGCGCACCGTTGGTGACATCAAGTTCAGCTCGCCCGAGGGGGATGAGATCGGTGGTCCCGCCCGCTTGCACCACGTCGCGGCCGAGCTGACCGTTCGCCCCTGTGAGCAGGACTCGTGTCATCTAACGATTTTTCACGGCGGATTTGAGCGGCTGCCACCAGTCCCGATTCGCTGTGTACCACGCGACCGTGGCATCGAGGGCATCGTCGAACCGCAAAGCGGGCTTCCACCCAAGACTTCGGATCTTCGTCGTGTCGATGCTGTACCGACGGTCGTGACCGAGCCGATCCTCGACGTACTGGATAGACGTTTCGTCCTTCCCGCAACGCTCGAGCAACGCCATCGTGAGTTCCTTGTTCGTGAGCTCGTTCCCGGCGCCGATGTTGTAGATCTCTCCGTCTACACCCTTTTCCAGCACCAACTGCACGGCTGCACAATTGTCCTCAACATAGGTCCAGTCGCGGATGTTCAATCCGTCGCCGTAGAGCGGCACGGTCAGGCCGTCGAGGAGGTTCGTCACGAAGAGCGGTATGACCTTTTCGGGGAACTGATTTGGACCGAACTGGTTGGCCGACCTGGTGATCACTACGGGCAAGCCGTAGGTCTCTCGATAGGCCAGAGCCACAAGGTCCGATGATGCTTTCGACGCTGAGTACGGAGATCGAGGTTCGAGCGGATCGCTCTCGACGAAGCTTCCCTCGTCGATCGAGCCGTACACCTCGTCGGTCGAGATGTGCAGGAATCGTTCGACCTCGTTCTGACGGGCGATGTCGCACACGACGTTCGTCCCCCCGACGTTCGTTTGAATGAAGGCGTCTGGGCCCATGATCGATCGGTCCACGTGCGATTCGGCCGCAAAGTGCACCACGTGGCTGTGGCCTGGCATCGATGACGAGACCGCCTCGCGATCGGTGATGTCGCCCCGGATGAAACGAAAGCGCGACGAGTCGTCAAACTCGGCGAGGTTCGCACGCACGCCCGCGTACGTGAGTGCATCGAAGACGGTGACCTCTGCCTCGGTGTTGTCCATGATCCATCGCACATAGTTCGAGCCGATGAATCCGGCGGCGCCGGTCACGAAGAGTTTCATGTCGTTCCTCAGGTTCGGATGCTGGCGTATGGCGTTCTGCCAGGATCGATGTCTGCACGGAGCGGATTCGCTGCATCTCGGTCGGACAGAATCGGGCTTTCGATGCCCCAATCAGCGGCGATCGCGGGGTCGTTCCACACCACACCCAACTCGTCGGCCGTGTTGTAGTAGCCGTCCACCAGGTACGTGATGACACAATCACTGATCGAACCGAAACCATGAGCGACGCCCGGCGGGATGAACAACCCCGTGTGGTTGTTGTCGCCGCCGTCGACCTCGCCCATGTCGAGCATCTGCGTGGCCCCGTCGGTGGGTGACCCGACACGAAGGTCGTGTAGCACGACTCGGGCGTGACCAGACGGTACGTACCAGTAGTCGGCCTGATGCAGGTGGTAGTGCAGTCCGACGACAGCCCCGGCCATACGGTTGCCGCGATTGCCTTGGATCATCTCGCGACCGAGATCAAACCACTCGCGACGGTAGGTCTCGATGAAGTAGCCACGGTCGTCCGAGTGAATGGTGGGTTCGACGATCACTACGCCGTCGATGATCGTTGACTTAGTCAGATTTGCCATTTCTCAGCCTTCCAACTCGACTCTCGAGTGGTCGCCGAGCATGAGCCGAATCCCCGCGGGAACGTGGGTGCTTCGATCAACCTCCACGTGTGAGCCGATGAGCGAGTCCGTGATTCTCGCGACGTTCTTGATCGAGGCCTCCGCCAAGATCACCGAGTGGTCAAGTTCGGCAGACGTAATCGTGCAATCCGCGGCGACTGACGAATACGGACCGATGTAGGAATCGGTGACCGTCGTGTTTGCACCGATGACGGCAGGCCCACGAACGGTCGAGTTGACGATCGTTGCTCCGGCCTCGATGCGTACTCGCCCGACGATTTGTGACGCGTCGTCAATGTCGCCGTCAAGTTGTGTCTCGATCGTGTCCAACACAAGACGATTACATTCGAGCAAAGGATCCTTCTTGCCCGTATCCAGCCACCAACCGACGAGGACCTCGTGGGCAACGTTGTGCCCCGCGTCGATCAACCACTGAATGGCGTCGGTGATCTCGAGTTCGCCGCGTTCGCTGGGCTCGATCGCAGCCACGGCGTCGTGGATGGTCCTGTCAAAGAGATACACGCCCACGAGCGCCAGGTCGGATGGAGGAACCTCAGGCTTTTCGACGAGCGCCACGACAGCGCCTTGATCGGTCACCTCGGCAACACCGAACGACCGGGGGTCGTCGACCTTTGCAAGCAGGATCTGCGCCACCGGACTTCCCGATGTGCCCAGCTTGGGGTGTGCACGCCGATGATCGAACCCGGAGACGAAGCCGACAAGATCTTGCTCGAGCATGTTGTCGCCGAGATACATGACGAAGTCGTCGTCGCCGAGGAAATCGTGCGCGATCAGCACACAGTGGGCGAGCCCGAGAGGCTGCTCTTGGCGGATCCACGTGATCGTCGCTCCGAAGCTGGATCCATCACCCACGGCAGCTCGGATGTCATCGCCGGTCTCTGGGCTGATGATGATGCCGATCGAGGTGATACCCGCCTCAACCATTGCCTCGATTCCATAGAACAGAATCGGTTTGTTGGCGATCGGCACGAGTTGTTTGGCCGACGTGTGCGTGATCGGACGCAGGCGAGTGCCCGCACCACCAGAGAGAATGAGACCCTTCACGCTCAGCAGGCTAGCCCGTCGAGGCTACGGCACTACTCATGGCTGGAGCGCACAGGCCCTCCATCTCGACGATCTCGACCTCGTCGCGACGATCGTAGGTGACCGGGTTCTCGGGATCTGTAGTGAGCGAGAATTCCGAGAAGGACATGTCGAGCGCATCGAAGAGGAGGAGGCGGCCGATGAGCGGCTCGCCGAGGCCGAGCAGAAGCTTGATCGCTTCGATCGCCTGCAAGCAACCAACGATGCCCGGGAGAACTCCGAGAACACCAGCGACTGCGCAGTTCGGTGCAGCTTCCGGGGGTGGCGGAGAGGGCAGCATGTCTCGGTACGTCGGACCACGGCGAGGGTCGAAAACACTGACCTGACCCTCGAATCGAAAGATCGAACCATGGACAACAGGAATTCCGAGCTTGACCGACGCGTCGTTCAAGACGTACCGCGCCGGAAAGTTATCTGCCCCGTCAACGATGACGTCATAGCCAGAGATCAGGTCGAGGACGTTCGAAGCATCCAGGCGTACGTCGTGGGCGTGAACGTCGACGTCGGGATTCAGCCGACGGATGGTCTCTGCCGCCGAATCGACCTTCTTCTGCCCTATGCGATCGAGGTTGTGGATGACCTGACGCTGAAGATTCGAAGCGTCGACGACGTCCATGTCAACAATGCCAAGGGTTCCCACTCCTGCGGCTGCCAGGTACAGCGCAGCCGGCGAGCCGAGGCCTCCGGCACCGAGCAGCAACACCTTCGAATCCAATAGTTGTTGCTGGCCTTCTTCGCCGATCTCGGGCAGGTTGAGATGCCGTCCATATCGTGCGCGCTGCTCCATGCTGAGGGACGCGTCTTCACCCCAGGGCAACCCAGCGTCCTTCCACGCGTTGAATCCTCCGGCCAGCGACACCACGGAGGAATAGCCCATCGCCTCCAGCGTTTGTGCTGCGAGTGCAGACCTGGTCCCACCTGCGCACATCACCACCACAGGGCGATCACGGTCCGTGAGCTTTCCCTCGACATTGAGTTCCAACATGCCTCGAGGAATCACGATCGACGCGGAGATAACCCCGCCTGCCGTCTCATCTGGCTCCCGTACGTCGAGAAGTACGGCGCCAGCCTCGAACGCGGCGAATGCCGCTGCAGCGTCGACCTCGGTGATCTGCGCCATGGCATCCGCGAGCAGTTCTCGGAAACTGGTCATGGCGTCAGGGTACCCGCTTCGCCCAAGCGCGCTAGCCGCCGATGATCGCCGGTAGCACGTCACTGATCGACCCTCGGACCACTGCATCCGCGATTCCGTCGAAGGGCGTCGGCTCGGCGTTGATGATCACCAGCGCAGCGCCCCGCCGCTTCGCACGGGGAACGATGCTGGCGATCGGGTTCACGGTGAGAGTCGACCCGATCGCAAGAAGTAGGTCCGCGGCGTCGGCTGCTTCTTGGGCTCTTGTCAGGTCCCCTGGAATGAGTGCCTGCCCGAACGAGATCGTCGCCGACTTCATGATGCCGCCGCAACTGGGGCACTCCGGATCCTCTTCACCGCCCCGAACCCGTTCCAGGACTGCGTTCATCGTTGTTAAGTAGTCACACGACAGGCAGCCCGCCTTGCGAGTCGTTCCGTGAATCTCGACGACTCGGTCGACCTCGATTCCGGCCAGCTGATGGAGTTCGTCGACATTCTGCGTGATCAGCGTATGGAGCACACCACGCTCCTGGAGTGGGAGCAGCGCTCGGTGTCCGGCATTGGGATGTACGTTCGCCCACAGCTTTCCCTCAGCGCGCAGTGCCCAATTGGCCCGGCGAACGTCAGGTTCATTCACGTAGTTCGAGATGTTCGACGCCTTCTCCGCCTCGGGGTTCTTCGTCCAGATCCCGTTCGGACCCCGAAAGTCAGGCAGGCCCGAGTCGGTCGAGATTCCTGCTCCCGTTAGGACGGTGATAGCGGTCGCAGCCCCTACCATCGACGCGGCCACCCCGGTGCTTTTGCTGAGCTCGTCACCCATCCGTTGGTGCGTTGCCCTGTTCCAGGAGGCGAATTCGTCCCTCGAGCTCGCTGATTCTGGCTCGTTCATCGAGGTTCATGTACTGATACGCGCTGCGAGCGACCTTGAGGCCCTTGAACGCAAACTTGCGCCCAGCACTAGGCGATGTCCATGGCTGCTCGACGTCGTCCGGGAAGGCGAGCGAACGAACCGCTATGTCGAGCCGATACCAGCGCATGATCTTTTCGAGGTTGGTCGCATCGATCGTCGAGGCGTCACACCCCGTTGGAAGCTCGTCGTAAAGCCCTCCCGGGTGGTGCAGCTCAGGATGGTGATTCTCATACGTGTGCCGTGGCGGTGTGATCTGGTGTGGCCACTCCCCCGGGTACTGAGGCCATCCAAGAGTTTCGAACGGCTCTGGGTCCCCAAACCGTTCCGGAGCAACGGACGGAGCGACCGTGAAGTACGTCGACCACTCCTCGAGTGCATACGCGCCCGATACGGACTCGAACCGAGCGGCGACTTCCGCGTAAAGAGTTTTGTCGATGACTTGGGGCATGTGGCATGCGTACGAAATCGGATCGGCGAAACCCATCTGGCGTAGCACGACCCAGGTGTGCAGAATGCTTTCGTCGAACTCGGAGTTGTGCTTCCGCCACGACCCCATCGTGTGGAACCATCGCCGCCGATGTCGGCC
>CAXMRH010000007.1:0-9028 GCA_964196045.1 uncultured Chthoniobacterales bacterium
TCGTGAGCTTCCGGTGGTGTTTGCGGACCCGATCGCTGGCCTGACCGACGAGCAGCTTGGTTCCTTCTCGGCAGGCCAGATCTTCTTTCACGAAATGTGGACGCCCGTTGGCCCCACAGAGACCGGCAACGATGGTCTGGGACCGCTGTTCAACGCGGAGTCATGCGCCGTATGCCACCCGAGTACAGGCCGCCGACAGGTCCCCCCTGACGGCGAGTTGACGGACGTAGGTCTGATCGTCCGTCTCTCCATACCTGGCGCAGATCCCCTCACTGGTGCTCCGATCCCCGAGCCCAACTACGGCGATCAGCTCCAGGATCGCGCCACAGGACTCAACGAGCCCGAAGGCACCATCTTCACCAACTACGTGACGCAGCGCGGTTCTTACCCCGACGGTTCGACGTTCGAGCTGCTTTGGCCGACCGTCAACATTCGTGACAGAAACCACGGCCCGTTGACCGAGGGAACACAACTTTCTGCTCGGATCGGAGCGCAGCTCATCGGCATGGGGCTGCTTGAAGCGATTCCCGACGACACCATCCTCGCCCTCGCGGACCCGAACGATGCCAATGACGACAGCATCAGCGGTCGTCCCAACGTTGTCTGGAACCCGGCCACCCAACAACCCGAACTGGGACGGTTTGGATGGAAGTCGAACGTCGTGCGACTCGATCAACAGATCGCCCAGGCCTTCCATGGCGACCTCGGCGTGACATCCACATTGATCGATTTCGAGAACTGTGCGCAGGGTCAGGATGTGTGCGGCGACACACCGAGCGGTGGAACTCACGAGGTTTCGAACGAGCGTCTCGACGCGATCACCTTGTACCTACGTCTGCTTGCGGTGCCTCCGGCCCGCACCGGCGAGAACCCCGCGGCGCTCGCGGGCGAGGAGTTCTTCAGGGAGTTCGAGTGTTCGAGCTGTCATACGGAAGAACTTGAGACTGGCGACAGCCCGTTCACCGAACTGGCCAACAAAACCATCCGCCCGTATACCGACATGCTCCTCCACGATCTCGGCTTCGACATGGCCGACGACCGTCCGGACTTCTCGGCAAGCGGTGTCGAATGGCGGACGGCACCACTTTGGGGCCTTGGGCTCGTACCAGTCGATGACGACCGCGGCCTTCTCCATGATGGCCGAGCCCGCACTCTCGAAGAGGCCATCATCTGGCATGGCGGCGAGGCTGCACGCTCGCGAGCGCTCTTCATGCGCGCCGACCTGTCGGACAGGATGG
Organism: uncultured Chthoniobacterales bacterium; assembly: GCA_964196045.1. Lineage (GTDB taxonomy): Bacteria > Actinomycetota > Acidimicrobiia > Acidimicrobiales > SHLQ01 > SHLQ01. The sequence goes on from CAXMRH010000007.1 coordinate 1,239, forward strand.
CGCTCCTCGCCTTCCTCGAATCGTTATAGAAATGTGTGCAGCGAGCTCGCTACCCAGCTTGCGAGCGAAACGATCCTGCCCAGGTGTACCGAAGAGGTAGAGGACGCGTGTCGTGCCGAGTGGGATCTGCATCGTCTGTAGCTCGGAGATGATCGATGGCGACAGAATACTCCCGAAGCGCTGCGCAAAAACGGTCATCTCGTAGGCGGCCGTCCCGAGGTCTGCGTCCTTGCTGGTGAGGACGCCGAGGACGGCGTCATGGCGTCACGCGAATGCTTCTCCCAGATCTTCTTGGCTCATTGCTCGTCTCCTTCGTTCAGCATGTCGTGCGATCCTTCTTCAGCGAACCCATACTCAGATTGCAGAGCTTGTAAATCGCCGTTGGCGAATGCTGCGATCGATCCAGCTGCCTGGCGCGCAACATCTTGCGTTGTCTCCTCGTCGTAGGTGTCGCCCTGGTCGATCGCGTCGACAGGTGCCAGGGGAGTGATCTTCGCACTCGGCATCGACTCCAGCGGCGCGTCCTTCCAAACGGAGTCAAACGTCGACTTTGGAATGCGACTCGGGAGCGGTACGACTCCCCCGCTCCCAGGGTCCTCCCCGCCATGGCCCACCCCCGGTTCGAACTCGACAGGCTCGAATTCTTGTGGATGAAACGCCATCGGCTCGACCACTTCAGATTCGAACGCGGTCTGATCTTCGCCTGACGTAGCAACGACTGGGAAGGTGGCAACCAGAGACTCCTCGATCAGAGCAGATAGGTCCGTGAGCGAAGCGTCTTCGACGATCGTCACAGTTGGAAACGATGACAGGGCATCGGCGACTTCCTGGTCCGTCGGGACCGCGGCATCGGCAAGGGCGGCTTCTTCGTCTTCGGCCAACTCCGAGCCGACGGCAACCTGGAAAACCGGATCCACAAGATCGATGGCATCGAGTGAGGGAATCTCCTCTTCCTCTTCGACGAGCACAGCAGTTGGAAGTGCCACTGTCGCCACCGTCCCGACCCCGCGCCGGCCTGACAATGTCACCCCGATGTCCTGATCCTTTGCAAGCAGCGCCGTGATGAAGAGCCCCAAACGTCGCGACGGGGCATCCCAGAGCCTTGGTGGGTTCTCGAGCAGGTCGTTCAGCTCCAACATTTTGGCTTCGTCGATGCCGTGCCCAGAATCGAGGACTTCGATCTCGATGCCCTCGAGCGTCGTGTGGGCCGAGACGGTGACCATTGTCGAGGTGTGCGAAAAGGTGGTGGCGTTGTCGAGAAGCTCCGCGAGCAAGTGGGTCACGTCGGCCGCCACAGCTCCCAGCACTTCGACCTCGGGGACCTCGTCGATCTCGACCCGCTCAAAGCGCTCCACCTCTGCGAGTGCAGACCGCAGGACGTTTTCCACCGTCACCGGCTGGCTCCACTGCCGAACCTTTCGGGTACTGGCTAGGTTCAGCAACGTCTCATCGTTTCGACGCATGCGAGTCGCAAGATGGTCCAGTTCATACAAACCTTTGAGAAGATCCGGGTCGAGTTCGTCACCTTCGAGGTGGGAGATCAGTGTGAGCATCTGCCTGTTCAGCTGCTTGTTTCGACGACCAAGGTTCACGAAGATCTCCGCGATCTTCACATTCGCGGCTTCCTCTTGCTCCTTCGTCACTGGTTCGACGATCGAGAAAGGGTCGCGGGAAGTAATTCCCGACTTGATCGATAGCGATCTGTCGAACTCTCCTAGCGCACCAGGCTCAGGTAATGGCACCGAGCCTGCGCGGCTACTTGGGGTCGAATCCGTGATCACCCGAAGAAGATCCTCCCTCGACGGCTCGGGTTCTTGTATCTCCATCGAACTGACCAAATCGGGTCGAATACCGATCAGCAGCCCGACGGCCCCCACCAGGCCCAAGGGCACATACGCGCCGATCAGCCAAGTCGATTCGTCGGTTTGTCCGAAGGCGACAAGGCATCCGATCGCGACCACGGCCATCAACGGAACACTTGGCAGAATCAGGGTTCGAGTACGGGTCATTTCACGCTCCTGGACCGAAGGCTTGGGCGCACGGTCGCTCAAGAGCGGCTGAGGCAGGGTTCATCCTTCAGAGATCGACCGAAACCCAGGCGAGCAAAATGGTTCGAATGACCCAGACGCGGTCGCGAGAAGCCGTGATTTTCCACCAAAAACAGCGCGCTCAGGATCGGCAAAGCCCATCGTCGAAGCCGGACGCTGCCTGATACTGCGATCGGACGCAGGCCCCGTCGCCGCCCGCGGAAGGCTCTGTGGTCGATGCGCGTCGCAAACTCCACGCCTCAGCTCGACCATCGAAGTCCGTTTCGTCATCAGCGACGACAGCAGCCTGCAGAGCGGCACCCACGGCCACTGATTCGTCGTTGGCAGGGACGTGCACCTCCCTCTCGGAGATATCAGCCAACCGCTGCCGGTAGGCGGGTGACCGAGCGCCGCCTCCAACGAGGATCAGCCGGCCGGTCGCCGAAACACCGCTCGCCTCGAGCGCTGACACACCGTCGAGTAGCCCACACACGACACCGTCATGGGCTGCACGTGCCAGGTCGGCCCTGGACGTTTCGTTCGTCAGACCAACCATGACCCCCTTGGCTTCGGGCCTGTTGGGGGTGCGCTCGCCATCGAAGTACGGGACCAGGGTCGGACTGATCGGAGCGTTCCCCGCCTCCAGGGCCAACGTCGACAACCCGGCAGCATCGAGACCAAGCCAAGACGCCATCGTGTCGGTCACCTTTGTTGCGTTCAATGTGCAGACCAACGGCAAGAACCCCCCAGTTGCATCGCAAAATCCTGCAACGGTCCCAGTGGTGTCGACGGCGCGCTTTGACGTACGGGCATAGACGGTGCCGGACGTTCCAAGAGACATGACCACATCCCCTTCCGTCAGTCCCAAACCCAGAGCGGCACCCATGTTGTCGCCCGTTCCTGGTGCGACGCGGACGTCTTCGCTAAGCCCGAGCTGGGCTGCCGCCGCGGGCGTGAGGGTGCCTGCCACGTCGGTCGGCCCAAGCACCGTAGGAACCCGCTCGACCCAATCGCTGCTGCCGGTCGCCAACCTGAGCGGCTTCATGAGTGTCGCGTTGCGCGTCGCATCGAACCATCCGGAGCCCGACGCGTCACCCCGATCAGTTACGTGAGCACCACACATCCGCCACGTCAGATAGTCGTGAGGCAACATCACCGTTGCTGCGCGATCCAGGTTTTCGGGCTCGTTCTCCGCCACCCACTTGAGCTTTGAGACCGTGAAGGCCGCGACCGGCACGACGCCAGCCCAGTCAGCCCACCACTCGGCACCCAGCTCGACGACGAGGCTCTCGGCTTGGTCGGCAGAGGTTGTGTCGTTCCAGAGCTTCGCGGGACGAACGGGCGCGCCGGCCTCGTCGAGAAGGACGAGACCATGCTGCTGGCCTGCTATCGAGATGGCCTCGACGTCGCGGCGCGCTTCGCCCAGCTGAGTCACAGCGTCAACGAGCGCGTCCCACCATGACTGAGGATCCTGCTCGGAGACAGGCGGCTGGGCGGCGGGGTGTGCTGCGCGCCCGCTTGCGATCAGCTCGCCGGTGTCTGCATCACGAAGCTCAGCCTTGGTCGACTGAGTGGATGAATCGATTCCGATGACGAATGGCATTTGCCATGCGTAGCAGATCGGCGCCTCACCCCTCAAAGAGGGGCAAGACGCCGACCGGCTCAGGTTTGTTCTCCTAGCCCGCGAGCGGGGTGAAGTTCTGCGTCGAACTTGTCATACCCGTCTCGACCCGCAGCAATGAAGCTGTTGGTCGCGACCGTGGACGTGTCCCAGGGAACCTTCGTCTTGCCCGCGATGTCGAGACCGACGAAGCCGACCATGTCGTCGCCGTACTGCTTGACCGTGAACGGTTTGAACAGCGGGGTACCGGCCGGGTTAAGAGGCGTTCCGAGTGCCGGTCCAACGTTTGCAGCAAGCACCTGGGTCTCACATGTCTCGCTGTCGCCCAAATAGCCGATCAGGTCAGCTGCGCCCTGGTCACCGTCATCGAACTCGTGATTTCCGAGCTCGAAGATGTCGAAGCACAGCTCGTTCATCATCGCGGCATCAGTGCCCCTTTGAAGAGGCTGTGGAACAGCGTTCCGGTTATGGCATCACCCGCGTGAATCTTCACGACGTTGCCGTCGGTTGACGCTACGAGTTCGTCAGCCTTGGCCACCGCGTTCGGGAAACCACCCCTGGCTTACTCGAGTATCGACACCTGCCAGATCAAGATCGCCCGAGTCGGGATTGAGATGTGAATGCGAGTCGTTCATATGGAGGATCTTGAGCGAGAAGTCGGACTCACATCCGCCGAACCTGGTGTTGAAGCCACGATCTCGACAGATGTCGGTACCGGGGCCACCTCGGAGGCCATCTCCGCGACAATTTCCACCGGTCAGGTCGTCGTCGCCGTTTCCGCCCTCACCGAGGTCTGATCCATTGCTGCCACCGAGGGTGTCGTTGCCGTTACCACCGCGCACCACATCGTTGCCAGATCCACGGGCAATCGTGTCTGCGTTTGGTCCGCCGACGGCGCTATCACACCCGAAGCCGAGCCGAATCATGTCGTTGCCGAAGCCACCCCAGACGAGATCATTTCCGTTCCCGGATCGGATGTCGTCTGCGCCATTACCGTCGAGGATGATGTCCCGTCCCGGTCCACCCAGGATGACATCGGCGCCACCGCCACCTCAGACCACGTCGTTGCCCGCGCCAGCGATGATCATGTCTGCCCGGGGCGTTCCGACGATGACGTCGTCCCCGTCTGTTCCCAAGATTTCTCCGGGTGTCTGCCCAACGAGGCTGGCGGCCTGACCGGCGCAGCTTGTCCGTGCGTTGTCCTGCGCAGTGACTGGCTGAGCGACGGCGACGAACGCTGCGAGCATCGAGAACACGAGCAGCGCCGCACGTCTCGGCCTTCTCTGAATCGATCGTCTTCTGGTGGACGGATTGTGCATGGTTGTCTTCTCTCCTGGTCGAGTTGGCCCGAGAGGGTTGCCCGCGAGCGTTTAGCAAAGATCGACCGGCCATGTCGCCGAGAATGCCGCTCATCAACACCTTTTGACCCGCGATGGCCCGATACCGTGCGAGTGGAATGATCGAAAGGGCCGAAATCGACGAGCAGGTATCAGTGGCTGTCGAACGGATCATGCGAGCGCTCTACCCCTTGGTGACTACGTCCGGGGAACCTGGCTTGGCGGTCACGGGCGAAGCCCTGTTCGACCCGCAACCCGAACACGTCGGCGCCCCCGGCTGGGTACAAGGTGGGCTCTCCGCGACCGTGCTCGACTACTTCTGCGCGCGTCTCGGGTCCGCAGCCCTCGGGACCAAGGTCGCGACCGGCACCCTCGACCTTCGCTATCGCCAGCCGGTCCTCCTCGATGGGGGCCCCTACCAGCTGTCTGGAAGTACGGAGACCCCACGCTCGAGATCGGTCCGCGTGCGCGGTGCAATCCTCAGCGTCGAGGGACGCCCACTCATCGAGGCGAGCGGCCTCTTCGTCTCCGTCACGACATAGTTCAGCGGTCGAGGTGCTTGAGGGCCTCTCGTTTCGTGAGATCGGAGAGTTCCGCGTCGTGTTCAGCCACGAAGAGTCCGACTGCCTCTGGTTCCACCCGGGCATATTGTCGCAACGCCCAGCCGATTGCTTTGCGAATGAAGAAGTCCGCGTGCGAGGCGCGACGCTCGGCGTAACGGAACAGACGCGCCGCATCGGTGTTTTCCTTGTAGCCCAGTTGATGAAGGATTGCCGTTCGTGCGATCCAGATGTTGTCGTCTTCGATCCAGTCATCCATCGATCGCGTAAGTTCAGGATGGTTCGAAACCATCGGCCCAACAGTCCACGCCGCGAGCGAATCGACCGTGTCCCACCACGGGGTGGCGAGAATGAAACTGCGCAGAGCGCCGAGGTCAGTGGAGCGCAGGCGGTTCGCTCCAGCCCGTAATGTGTCCATTCCAAGGTAGTGGAACTCACGTTCTGGCTCTGCCCAGCATCGTCCAGCGAAATCGATCAGATCATCAGGTTTCATGGTCTTGGCCGACCTGATGATCTCCTTGGTGACCATGCGGCGATCGCCGGCGGTGACGCCCAAAAAGGTGAACTGACCCTTCATGTACCCGGTCATCGGTCCGATCTTGGACGGGTCGGAGATGGAGCTGAACTCGCGCCGAACGTCAGACATGTCGATGCCGTCCATGTCGAGACAGTAGCGATCGCGCCGTGTGGGTTCGGGCGAAGCTGGCTGCACCGGTCTATGGTTTTGCAAAAAGAGGGATTTCCATCGATTCTCACCACTACAAGTGGCAGGAAGAGACGGGTGATCTACTTTCGGAATCGTTTTAGACATGAGACCCCCCGTCGACGGGACGTATGGCACGTGCTGTCCGCCGTCCTCGCACTGACCGCCATTTTGACCAGCATCCTGGTGATCGTGCCCGCGGCTCCCGCCGTTGCAGCGGTCGCCATCGTCGAGACACAGATCGCATCATCTGCCGACGACGTCGAGGAGCGAGCGTCGGGATCGATGAGACAAACGCCGATCCAGCCTCGCTGATCGTGAAGGGTCAGGCCGCAGACTCCGCGGACGCGTACGCTCAGGCATCCTTCAACTTGACCTCACGACCGGTGACCACCAACTCGGTCGCCTGGAGAAGCGAACGATCCATTCCTCATCGGTGCGGGCGACATCGGCGAGTGCGCCAACGATCGCGATGAGGCAGTTGGCGATCTAATTGCCGCGTTCCCGAACGGTGCCGCATTGCAGTTCGCCAATTGCTACGACCCGTCATGGGGTTCGTTTCTCGCCCGAAGGCTGGTACAGCTACGACCTCGGCTCCTGGCACATTGTGGTGCTGAACAGCAACTGTGGTCAGGTCGGAGGCTGTGGATCGGCTTCTCCGCAAGCAGCGTGGCTCGCCGCCGACCTGGCCGCAAATCCTGCGGAGTGCACACTTGCCTACTGGCACTATCCCCAGTTCAGCTCCGGGCTCCTCAGTAACGGCTCGTACGAGGTTTTCTGGCAAATTCTCCATGACGCCGGAGCCGACGTCGTGTTGAACGCCCACTCGCACCACTGCGAACGCTTTGCTCTGCAAGATCCCGCCGGTGTACTCAACCCCGAGCATGGCATTCGACAATTCGTCGACCGCCCTGGATGGACGACTGGATCGCCGATCGCGGTGATCATCGATGGCTCAGGTGAACGGGTGGCGGAGTCGTTCGATGGCGAGTCGACAGCCGCGCCACTTCTCCACATCGAGTACTCGCTGGCCTAGTCCCAGTCCGCCAATCTCGACACGGCTAAGCGAAGTGTTCTCAGCGGACTGTAGAAAGGATTGCGACAAAGGGAGAGACAGACCATGGAAGAAGCAGTCATAGTCGATGCTGTCCGAACACCAACGGGCCGCCGCAATGGGATGCTGAAGGGCTGGCACCCTGCGGATCTCGCCGCGCACGTTCTCAAAGCACTCGAGGAACGAAACAATCTCGATCCAGCAATCGTCGACGATGTCATCATGGGTTGTGTCATGCAGGTCGGCGAGCAGGCGCTCAACATCGGCCGTAACGCCGTTCTGGCAGCCGGATGGCCAGAGTCGGTGCCCTCGACAACGGTGGATCGCCAGTGCGGTTCGAGTCAACAAGCCGTCCACTTCGCCGCACAAGGTGTCATGGCGGGCGCATATGACGTCGTCGTCGCGGCCGGTGTCGAAGTCATGACCCGCACACCGATGGGCGCAAGCGTGGTCAAGGACCTCGGTTTCGCATTTCCACAATCGATGCA
>CAXMRH010000008.1:0-5421 GCA_964196045.1 uncultured Chthoniobacterales bacterium
GATATGGAAGTTGTCGGTCGGTGAGCGACAACGAGTCGAGATCATCAAGGCGCTCTACCGTGACGCGGAGCTTCTCGTCCTCGACGAGCCAACAGCCGTCCTCACGCCACAGGAAGTTGACGATTTGTTCGTCATCCTGCGCCAGATGACCAGTGCGGGCACAGGGATCGTCTTCATCTCCCACAAGCTGCATGAGGTTCTCGAACTCAGCAATCGCATCACCGTTCTTCGCAATGGACGCGTGACGGGCCACACGACGCCAGCAGAAACAGATCGGCAACAGCTTGCCGAGATGATGGTCGGACGTGAGGTGAACCTCTCCCCCGACAAGCCGCATGTGGACCTCGGGCTGGCCCGCCTGCAGCTTCGGAATGTGTCGGTGAAGGGTGACCGCGGCACCATGGCCGTTGACGACGTCAGCCTCGACGTGCACGCTGGCGAAATCCTCGGTATCGCGGGGGTCTCGGGCAACGGACAACGAGAACTTGCGGAGACGATCGCAGGGCTACGTCCACCAGAACCCGGCTCGTCCGTGATGATCGACGACATCGACCTGACCCGGGCCAATCCGCTGAAGACACGTGAAGCTGGCCTTGCGTATGTCCCCGAAGAGCGCATGAAAGACGGCGCAATCGGCGAGTTCTCCGTCAGCGAAAACCTTCTCCTCATCAACCACGCAGACGAGAAGTTTCGAAGCGGTGGCTTGTTCGATTTCGGGAAGATCCGCGAACACTCCCAACGCCTGGTCGACCAGTTCTCGGTGAAGACCCCGACTCTGTCCACTCCGACGAGTTCGCTGTCCGGCGGCAACATCCAGAAACTGATCATGGCCCGCGAACTCGATAGCAAACCAAGCGTGATCCTCGCCGCCCAACCAACACGAGGCGTCGACATCGGCGCGGCCGAATACATCCACTCCGAACTCATCCTGCAGCGCAACATCGGCGTAGCGATCGTGATGATCAGCGAGGACCTCGACGAGATCCTCGGACTTGCCGATCGAATTGCCGTGATGTTCGAAGGCCGAATCGTTGCGATGGTCGACCGCCAGTCGGCGACACGAAAAGAGCTCGGCCTGGCGATGGCCGGCGGCTGAGCCGCACCCAAGATGAGCATTGGCGAGTGGCTGCTCCTGCTCGCGGCTGGACTGCTTGGTGGCGTGATCAATTCCGTCTCGAGCGGTGGCAGTTTCTTCACCTACCCCGCCCTGCTTTTGACGGGGCTCTCACCGCTGTCGGCTGCAACCACGACGCTCGCTGCGCTGACCCCCGGGAATCTGGCAGCCATCCCCGAATTCTGGCCGGAGGTCAAAGCCGAGCGACATCGGTATCCGAGGGAGCTCTCGATCGTATTCTTTGGCGGGCTAGTGGGCATCGCCCTATTGCTCGCTACGGGGCCCGACCTGTTCGAGGGACTGGTCCCCTGGCTCATTCTGGCCGCGACGGGGCTATTCGCCGTCAGCCCCGTGGTGCGCCGATGGGCAGTGCGGTCGGCGCCCTCGCTCACCGACGGATGGCTGGGCGCGGCCCTTATGTTCGTCTTCTCCGTCTACTTGACCTACTTCGGATCGGGTGTCGGAAACATCTTCTTGGCGATGTTCACCATCCGCGGCTTCGGTAACTTCCTCAGTGCCAATGCGGCGAAGAACATCGCCATGACGCTCGGCACGCTGATGGCGGCAGTTGCGTACACGCTCGCTGGCTACATCGCCTGGTGGCATGTCATCCCGGTCTTCATCGGGAGCGCGGTTGGCGCTCGCTTCGGAGCATTGTGGGCTCGTCGCCTCCCACTGAACGCCCTTCGGGTGTTCGTCATCTCGTTTGGCCTCTTCGTCGCCGTCTGGCAGTTCCTTCGCTGACGCTCGATTACTGTTTCGTCGTGACCGTCGATCTCCTCATCAAGAACGCCCGCCTCATCGCCACGATGGATCCCGCTCGCTCCGAAGTCCGAGGTGGGTGGATCGCAATCGACAATGGCCTGATCAGCACGATGGGTGACCCGACACAGACGCCTCCTTCAGCCTCTGAGGTCATCGATGCCAATGACCAACTCGTCACGCCTGGCCTGATCAACGCCCATCACCATCTGTTCCAGAACCTCACCCGGGCATATTCGCCGATGACCTCCGAACCGCTGTTCGGATGGCTGCAGACCCTCTACCCGCTCTGGACGTCTCATCTCGACGAGGAAGCCGTCTATACGGCTGCCTGGGTTGGCCTGGCCGAGCTCGCTCTTTCGGGTTGTACCACGTCGTCGGATCATCACTATCTCCACCCACGCGGAGCGGGAGACCTGTTGGCGGCAGAGATCGCTGCCGCTGCGGAACTGGGGATGCGCTTCCATCCGACCTACGGGTCAATGAGCTTGTCGCAGAAGGATGGCGGACTACCCCCAGACGACGCTGTTCTCCCTGAGGACGAAATCCTGGCCAATTCCAAGATGCATGTCGAACGTTGGCATGATGCGTCTCACGGGTCGATGCTCAGAATCGCGTTGGCGCCTTGTAGTCCATTCACCGTTACACCAGACCTAATGCGCCGAACCGCCGAGCTCGCCGAGTCACTCGATGTGCGGCTCCACACCCACCTCGCAGAGAACGCAGAGGATGACGCGTTCGCGCTCGAGACATTCGGCATGCGACCGGTCGACCTGTACGAGGACGTCGGCTGGATGACCGACAGGACCTGGGGAGCACACGTCGTGCGGCCGAACCCAGAAGAGGTAGTCCGACTCGGTGCTGCGGGCGTCGGCGTCGCCCATTGCCCAAGCTCCAACATGATTCTGAGCTCGGGTATCGCGCCGGTGATAGATCTCCGTCACGCGGGATGCCCCGTTGGGATTGGCTGCGATGGATCGTCTTCGGCCGACAGTGCCTCGTTGTGGCAAGAAGCGCGCCTAGCGATGCTTCAGGGCAAGCTCGTCTCTGGTGCGGCAGCAATGACCGCCCGAACCGCGCTCGAGATCTCGACTCGGGGTGGCGCAGCTTGTCTTGGTCGTGAAGGTGAGCTCGGCGAGCTCTCGGTCGGTGCTGTTGCCGATGTCGCGATCTGGAAGCTTGACGGCCCCATGTACGCGGGGGTGCTCGACGACCCGATCGAAGGGTGGCTCCGAGGTGGCCCGACGAGCGCGCACCACACGATCGTCAACGGCAAGGTCGTGGTCCGGGACGGGAAGCTGGTCAACGCCGACCTCGACCAGCGCCTCAACGAACACCGAGTGATCGCACGCCGTTTCCAACCTGCGGCCTGAAGGGTCTCAGTCGACGTCGGCGGCGTTGAGACGCCACGTCGTGAGCGACGCGCCAACGATGACAACACCGACGGTGACGACGGCAATCGTCGTGGCAGTGGCAGGGTTCGAGATGGGCCCTGCGGAATCGGCGATGCGGCTCAGAGCAGACGTGGTGTAGGTGCGCAGCGCGAGCCAACCCGCCGACCGGCTGAGACCGGCCGCGAAACCCTCCCAGACCAAGATGTACGCAAGCCCCCAGGCGAGCGCTCGTTGGGTCACCAGTCCAAGGAAGGTGAACAGCGAGGCGTACCCAGCGATGCCAACAAGGGAGGCGACAAGCGTGCCCCACACATCGTTCGCATCGCCGACAACAGCCGCAAGCACACCAAGCGGCACGAGGATCAGTGGAACGAGAACCACCAGACCAGCCAACAATGCTGCAGCGGTGATCTGCCAGCGACCGATCGGGCGCATCCAGAAATAGACGAGGGTCTTCTCTTCGACGAGGGTGCCGAGCGTCGCGGTAGTGATGACGAGAACCACGAGCGGCACGTAGATCAGCAGACCGAATCGCGACAAGAAGTCGACGGCGAAGTCGGCGCCCGGCTCGGATCGTTCGACGACGACACCGATGATGATGCCGATGAGTCCCACGAGGGACATGGCCACGACTCGACCGGGGGTTGCGATCGAACGCAGCATACGTTTGGTCATTCCGAGAAATGCAGACATCAGCGACCTACCAGATATTTGAAGACGCTCTCGAGGTCATCATCGAGTGGACGGACCTCGAGCAGTTGAAGATCGAGCTGTTTAGCAACGGGAGCGAGGCTCCGGCGGAAGCGGTCGACATCGTCGGTGTCGACGAGTACGGCGCCGCCTGGAGCGACGGTCACGCCTGACACACCTGCGGAAGTGAGTAGAGCTGCGGCGAGTGTGCGTGGGTCGTCGGTACGGACGCGGATTCGATGCGGCCGGTCGTCCATCAGCGCACGAATCTCGTGGAAGTCACCCTGCGCCGCAAGACGACCCTGTGAAATGACGAGTACTCGTGACCCGAGCCGCTCGACCTCGTCGAGAACATGGCTGGACACGATGACGCTGACGCCCTGTGCGCCGAGATCGCGAATCAGCTCGATCATGTGGAGCCGCTGCCGCGGGTCGAGTCCGGTGAGCGGCTCGTCCATGAGCAACAGATCGGGCTTGTGGACGATGGCCTGGGCCACCTTCACCCGTTGTTTCATGCCTTTTGAGTACTTGAGCGTCGGACGGTGATCGTCAGGGTCAAGTTCGACGATGTCGAGAGCATCTCGGGCTGCCTGCCGAGCGTTCGGCATGCCGTTGAGCTGAGCAGCCAGCGTGACGAACTCGATCGCACGTTGTTCGGCGAAAAGCCCTTCCTGTTGCGGGACGAGCCCGATCCGACCGCGCACATTCTTGTCCTTGCGGGGATTGGCTCCGAGAACCGAGATCTCGCCTTGGGACGTGGGCGCGAGGCCGGCCAGCATGCGCAGCATGGTGGATTTACCGGCGCCGTTCGGCCCGAGTAGCGCGGTGACTCCCGGCGACACCGCGAAGCTCACATCGCTTACGGCGACGACGTCTCCGAACCACTTGCTCACCCGACTTGCGACGACGGTTTGATTTCCAGGGGGCGGCGGTGCGTCCACGATGGCGACCGCGTCGCTCAGCACCGGAGTGGCTGGAGGGGGTGGTGGCATGACGGTCACTTCGTCACCTCGAGCCTCTTGTAACCGAGCGCGACGATGCCGGCACACAAAGCGCAGACCCCGGCCCAAGCCCCAACGGAGGCCAATGTTCCGACCCCTTCGATCTGGTCGATTGGTTCGTCGAAGATCCGGGTGATCACGTCGAAGGGAACGGTGGCGAGACCAAACAGTGAGACCCAATCAGGGGCATCACCAGATTCGACGAGGACGCCACTCAAGACTCCGCTGCCGATGAGCAACATCACGATGCCCGCCGATGCGAAACCCTTGCGACTCGTCAGCGTCGAGGCGGCCATCCCGAGAAGGGCGAAATAGACCGACATGAGGAGACCGCTCACGGCGATCTTGCCCATGACCGCGGCGGTGTTCATGAAACCGTCTGGACCGATGTCGTTTGCCAAGTAGCCGACGAGCAAGAACAACACCGGGAAGAGCGTCACGAGAAACATGAGCGAGACGA
>CAXMRH010000009.1:0-9054 GCA_964196045.1 uncultured Chthoniobacterales bacterium
CCGACCATCGCCGAACCCATACCGTGTTCACGGATTCCGAAGTAGATCTGGCGTCCCGAATTGTCGCCCTTGTTGAAGACGCCCATGTCCTTCAACACCGTTCCCGTGTTCCCGGTCAAGTCGGCGCCACCGCCCACCACCGATGGCATGTTTCCCGCGAGCGATTGCAGCACGGCGTTGGAGGCCTTGCGAGTGGCGATCGACTCGCCTGGCTCCCAGGTAGGGAGGTCCTCGTCCCAGCCAGGCATCGGTTGGGAGGTCATGAGTGCCTCGAGTTCGGCCCGATCGCCTTGGTATGCGTCCACTCGGCCTTGCCAGTCTTCCCGAAGTCCAGCGCCGCGTGTCCCCGCGGTCCGGCAGTTTTCGAGCACATCGGTAGGGACGTGGAACTTCTCGTCTGCGGGCATACCCATCGCGGTTTTCGTTGCTGCGATCTCCTCGTCGAAGATCGCGTACCCATGCACGTGGGACGTGCCTGCCGATTCGGTGGCAGGGAAGCCGATCTCTGTCTTCAAAACTATGAGCGATGGCTTGTCCTCGACAGCGACTGCGGCGTCGAGGGCTGCTTCGAGTGCATCGAAGTCTTCACCGATCGCGCCGACTTCGTGGACGTCCCAGCCGTAACTCCGGAAACGATCCGCGGAATTGTCACTGAAGCTCAGCGATGTTGGGCCGTCGATCGAGATCGAATTGTCGTCGTAGACGAAGTTGATCCGGCCGAGCCCGAGGTGACCCGCGAGCGATGCGGCCTCGTGACTCAGACCCTCTTGGAGGTCTCCATCCGAGCACAGCCCGAAGATGCGGTGGTCGCAGATGTCGGAGCCGAGACGGCTACGCAGGCTTGCCTCCGCAATGGCCATGCCAACGGCATTTGCGAGGCCTTGGCCTAGCGGCCCTGTCGTGACTTCGACCCCAGCGGTGTGGCCAACCTCGGGATGGCCAGGAGTTGCTGATTCCCACTGCCGAAAGTCGGCGAGGTCATCGATCGTCAGGCCATAGCCGTACAGATGGAGGAGTGCGTACTGCAGAATCGACGCGTGACCCGGTGACAAAATGAAGCGATCGCGGTCGAACCAGTTGGGGTTCTCCGCATCGAATCGCATGATCCTGCTCCACATCACGTGGGCTACGGGAGCGAGCGACATCGCCGTGCCCTGGTGGCCAGAGCGGGCTGCGTGGGGGCCGTCCATCGCCAAACCGCGAATTGTGGCAACGGTCTTTGCATCGAGGTCTGTCATTGCGTGTGCTCTCCTCAGAACAGTGTTCGTGTTGTTCCTAGCACGACCGCCAGCGGATTCCTGACTTCAGAAACCAGGTATTGCATCACCGGAACAGCAAGGTCGAAGCAGTGAATCCGTGGAGGTGGTTATGGGTCCCGATCGGACCGAATTCGCCTGCGCAGAACATTCCGGAGGTCGCTCGCGAGCCTGTGAGTTCATGGACCAGTTCCGCATCGTGTCCGGACCACCCAAAGAGGTGTTCACCGCGGCCGTTACACGTGAAGGTCAACGCTGCGGTCGCCTGTTCACCCGAGAGCATGGTGGACAGGTCGTCAGAGGCAGTTGCTGCGTCTCGAACCTGGAACTGCAAGGTCGCGCCAACCTCGACCTCGGCGCCGATCGCTATGGCGCCCGTGTCCGCGTCGGCACCGAGAACCGATCGGATCAAGAAGTCGCCACGAGTGAATTCGTGAAGCGACTCGTCGATCACGAGACCGACGTGAATACCCGAAGCCAGAAGGGCCCGATCGGCTTCATCAGCTTCGTTCGCGATCTTTTTAAGCACATCCATTGGTCGTTGTGAAGCGAGCTCCCGGATCACGTTTCCCGACGAACTGGTCACCGTGCTCGGTGAACCAACGGGGCGACAGCCCTGGGAGACGACGCTTCGTAAATCCACGCCCCCGAGTGACACTCCAACCACGCCGTCCGAGAAGATGTCGCGGTCGAGCAGGAGGCGGTTGCCGCCGGGCCCTCGCGCTCCCGAGGAGAGGCCGCCGTGCAGTTCCAGGACTGGAGCGTTAAGCGCTGCGTCGGCAAGAACATCCATCACGGGGGTGGAGAACGGGTCTGCGAGGAGAATCGCATGTTCGGTCGATGGCCAGCCATCTCGTGGTGACGTCGCCCCCGGATCGATACGGATCGGCGTCGCGTCGACGGCCTGTGCCGCCCAGAGCGCCAACGCAGGACGATCCTCGACCTCCGTGGTTTGCTCGAGGACCCCGCACGCCGTTGTCCCGATCATCAGCTTCGGCGACAGGAGGTCAATGAGCGCCGCGCTGATGTCCTCGATCGCTCCCGTGTGTGAGCTGTCGACGAAGACGACGAGCAAATCGACCCCAGCGGGCATTTGGTCCAGGATTGCGCCGGCTGCTTCTCCGACCGCATGCGCGGCCAAGGGGTGTTCGCTGAGCGCCGAGGCAGCGATCATCAGCTCACGACTCGTCAGGTTGCGGGAGATGCGTGAATGGAACCATCGTGATCGGTCCGTCATCGAGGCGTACGTGCGCTTCGACGGTTACCGGTTCGGTTATCTCGACCTCTGCGCGAACGAGTCGGTAGCTGAACTTTCCGGGGTCAACCGAAAGGGGCTGGACGTTCCGGGCCATTTGCTCATCGTCAATCGTGAATCGGACCTCGAGCACGCCAGACCCGCTGTGATCTATGTCTGCTCGAACGATGACCACGAGGTGCGGCGCCCAGGTGAACGCTTCGTCGCTCTCGACTGGGGCAGAGAACTGCACTCCTCCCAGGTCGATTCGCGTGGTTGGGCCGGCGATCTGTCGTAGGTCGATGTCATCGATGAACAGCGCGGCCAGGATCTGCATTTGGGGTGTGTGGTCAGGCATCAGGCGGTGACTCTACGCGGCGTAGCGAAAACCGGTGCGTCGTGGCGGACCTTCGCAAGGCCAACTCGACGGGCGGCCCAGATGAACCACCAGCCCGGATCGATCTGTCCCTTGCCGAGCGAGAAGCGGGCTGACGTCGGGGCAGCGTGATGGTTGTTGTGCAGGCCTTCGCCACTTGTCAAGAACGCAAGCCATTGCAGATTGGTTGCGGAATTCTCGTACGGTCGGCGGCCGAAAGTGTGCGCGAGGGCGTTCACCGCCCCAGAAAGCTGCAGGTACAGAACGAAGTGGAAGACCGCTGCGACGATTCCGCCGACAGGGCCAAGCCAGAAAATGAGTAGTGCCGTGGTGATGCCGAGACCAAGAATCGCACGGTCGAGAAGAAGACGATCGATTCGCGTCGCCGGAATGTCCTTCGCGTACTTCCCGACCTGCGCCTTGTCACGAGCCACACGGCGGTAGAGCGCGACGTTCGTCAGTTGCACCCGGACCCAACCGAGCCTCAAAGGGCTATGCGGGTCCTCCTCCTCATCGGTGAATGCGTGGTGCTTGCGGTGAACTGCTGCCCACTGTCGCGGTCGGATGCCGGTGAGCAGCCAGATGATCGCGCGGAACGTTGCTGTGAGGGGTGGCGACAGCGTGACTGCGCGATGCGCGAGACAGCGATGGAGGTAGACGGTCGTCGCCACATTCGCGATCTGCGTCAGGGCGAGTCCGACGAGGAGGGCAAGAAGAATCGTCGACATATTGCCGAAGTTAGTCGTTCGCAATCGCCCTCGGTAGGCGCTCGGCCTATGCTGTCGGCGATGCAGCGCTGGATCCTCCCTTTCGTGTTGCTCGTCGTGGCTGCGTTCGCCGCCTGGCAGGCCGTCGAGTCCGATTCCGCGCTTGCCGAGGAGACCGCAACCCCGGACGGGCGAACCGCTCCACCACTGAGCACCCCACTCTTGTCTGTGCGGCGGACCCCGAATTTCCTGCGCGAACCGATTCTCCTCGAGAACCTGCAGCTCTCCCTCGACGGGGTGGTCGAACGGTTCCCGGAGCAGAGCTGCCTCGTGGTCACGCTCGACGGTGAAGAGATCTATGCGGAGAACCCCACGCTGCCACTTGTCCCAGCATCTGCCCAGAAGCTCGTGACGGCGTTCGGTGTGTACAACATCCTGGGAGCCGATCACACCTTCGAGACCTCTGTAGTGACCGAAGGGACCCTGGTCGAAGGCGTGCTCGACGGCGACGTCTACCTGGTCGGCGGCGGCGATCCGCTCGTAGCTACAGCGGACTACACGGATCGCTACGAACAGCAACCCCATTTTCGCACCAACTTCGAAGAGCTCGCAGACGCCGTTGTGGCAGCGGGTGTGCTCGAGATCAGTGGAGCAGTCATTGGCGACGAAACTCGCTACGACGCCGAACGGTATGTGCCCGAATGGCCCGAGCGGTTCACAAACGTCTCGCAGAATCAGACAGGCCCTCTCTCAGCCCTGACCCTGAATGATGGGTTCAGCCTCTTCGATCCCAATCCCGCGAATTCCCTCGCAACCGCGAGTGCGGATCCGGCAACATTCGCGGCGGCCACGTTCGATGACCTTCTCGAGGAGCGTGGTGTGGTGATCCGTCGTTCGTCGTCCGCTGCGCAAGCTCCCGTGGGGGCACGCACGATCGCAGCGATCACGTCCGACCCGATCACTGTGGTCACGAATCAGATGGTCAACATCAGTGACAACATGGGTGCCGAGCTTCTCTTGAAAGAGATCGGCGTTCGATCATCAGGGCGTGGCACCACCGACGATGGGGCGATCGCCGTCGAGAACGCGCTCCGCTCAGCGGGATTCTCGGTTTCGGAGACCGACGTTGTCGATGGTTCCGGTCTGGCCTCGGAGAATCGTGTGTCTTGCCGTCTTCTCGTCGAGATTCTGGAAGCTGGCGAAGGAACCCCGCTCGTCGACGGGCTTGCCGTGACCGGTGAGTCGGGGACTCTGTTGAAACGCCTCGTCGATACACCAGCGGAGGGTCGCATCCGTGCCAAGACTGGCCGACTGAACGAGGTCGGTGCGCTCGCAGGCACCGCCGAGGCATCCGATGGATCGATCCTCACGTTCGCCTGGATCGCCAATACCACCGATCAATACCCAGTCGAAGAGATGGTGGCCACTCAAGACGCGATCGCTCTGGAACTCGTGGCCTATCCAGAAGGGCCAAATCCCGACGCGCTCGGTCCAACCGGATGATTTCGGAGCCGCCATCAGTTGGCGGTGAGCGGATCCTTCCGATGTTCCCGCTTGGCAGTACCGTCTTCCCGAGCCAGATCGTGCCCCTCCACGTCTTTGAGCCTCGTTATCGAACTCTTTTCAACGAGCTGACTAACGACGGCGCAGATGCAACGTTTGGAATCGTTCTCATCGATCGCGGCTTTGAGGTTGGTGGCAAGGATCATCGAGTCGATGTGGCGACGCGGGTCGAGATTCTCCAAGCCGAGGAGTTCGACGACGGGCGATGGGGCGTGATTACCGCTGGCGTCGAACGACTCGACATCATCGAATGGTTGAGCGACGATCCGTATCCTCGCGCTCGAGTCTCACCGCGCACCGTTGTTGATACTGGTGGTACGGATCTCGCCAATCTCGAAACGTCGCTCATTGACACGCTTCGACTACTTGGGATCGTTGCCAGCCAGGAACCCCCTGGGGTATATGAGTTCAGCGTGGACCCGCATGTGAGGCTCGATCAGATGGCTGCGCTCGCTCCTCTCACGGAGTTCGATCGACAATCGGTGCTGGAGGCGAAGACGACGAGCGATCAGATCACCATCTTGTTAGACGCTCTCGAGCACAAGCGTTTTCTCCTTGAGGCGCAGCTGAACGAGAGCTGACAGCTTCAGCCAAGGCAATCGAGCGAAGTCGACGCAAGGCCGGAGGGCGCATCGTCGAAGGACGAGATAACGTAAGCGCAGGAACGACCTGAGGAAGACAGTGGCGAAGACCCCGAAGACCCCGACGGAGAACGTGCAAGAAGTTTTCGATCTCGTCAAGGCGTACACGATTCAAGAGACGGCGACTCCCTTGCAGGGCGTCGGGAGATATCTGAAGTTCGGACTTCCTGGAGCGATTGCCCTGGGCTTCGGTTTCTTCTTCCTGGCCCTTGCCGGGCTGAGAGGCCTGCAGGAGATCGAGACCTTCAACGGCGGCAGCGACGGCATCGGCTGGTTCGTCTGGGCTCCGTACGCAATCGTCTTTGCCGCCTCGGCACTTCTGCTTACATTCCTCGCGTCGCGAATCACGAAAGGTCTCGGCTCATGAGCACTGAACAGGCCCCTATCTCGAAAGACGACATCGAACAGAAGTTTCGTCAGATCAAGACGGAAGTAGATTCCGTCACGGACTCTGCGAAGAGCAAAGCGGTACCTGCCGTGGCTATCGGTGGAATTCTGTTCTTGTTGCTGATGTACCTCCTCGGACGACGCGTCGGTAAGAAGCGCTCGGCCGTTGTGGAGATCCGCCGAATCTGATGTTGCCCTTTTTGAAGCGCGGATACGTCAGGCGCGTCGTGTCGATGAACGCCGTCCGCAAAGGGCTGCTCGGCGGGTCGCCATTGTGGCGTGCCGTCTGGGTCCTTCTGACCCTCAGGAAGGGCTGGGCGAAGGTCTCCAAGTCTGGTGAAGCACCAATCATGTTTACCGAGCCCCTCAAGGAAGGTGAAGCGTGGGCCGTCGTCCATATTCCCGAGGACTCAAAGCGTGGTCGAGGCGAGGGCCGCAAGTTTCTCATTGGGCCCAAGCGCAAGGCTCCCCGCGCAACGACGATGGCACCTCCAGCGATCGCGGCCATCGGGCG
Source organism: uncultured Chthoniobacterales bacterium (assembly GCA_964196045.1). Lineage (GTDB taxonomy): Bacteria > Actinomycetota > Acidimicrobiia > Acidimicrobiales > SHLQ01 > SHLQ01. The sequence continues at coordinate 6,679 of CAXMRH010000009.1, forward strand.
CCGGATACTCGAGGCACCCAGCGCAGCCCGAGTGAACGAGATTCTTGGTATCGACCTCGTGTCCGATCCCGAAGCGAGCCGATCTCAGAGGCGAGCCGAACGCAAAGCTGCGAAACGCTCCGTCAAGCAAGACGCGTTGGCTCGAGCGACGAGCCAGACAGCGAACTGATGAGAGTTCGCCTCCGTAACCCGGAGCGAGAGATCGACGTGGACGGGCCGCTTACGGTTTCGCGTTTGGTCGAACAACTCGAGTTCAACCGTGAGTCGGTGTTGGTCATCGTGAACGGCACCCTCGTCGCAGGAAACACGAAACTTCGGGACTCGGACGAGATCGAGATACGGAGTGTCATCTCGGGAGGATCTCGATGAGGTGCCGGGTGTGCCAGGCACCACCGGTGATCGAGATTCGACAACATAATGCTGCTTTTTGCAGCGAACATTTCGTGCGGTTTTGTGAGAATCAGGTGGAACGCACGATCAAGAAGTTCGACATGTTCTCGAAGGACGATCGAATTCTGGTGGCGGTGTCGGGAGGGAAAGACTCGCTCGCATTGTGGGACCTGCTGGTCGGACTCGGCTACGCCGCGGACGGCCTCGTGATCGGCCTGGGCATCGGCGGCTATAGCTCGCGCAGTACGGAGCTCGCGCGGCAGTTCGCTGAGTCTCGATCTCTACACCTGCACGAGTATGACCTGGCCGACAAACACGGCTTCACCGTGCCAAGTGCGACAGCTGCTACGAAACGCGTTCCGTGTTCCGCGTGTGGGCTCTCGAAGCGTCATGTCTTCGACGCCGTGGCACTCAACGAGGGGTACGACGTCGTCGTAACCGGACACAACCTCGACGACGAGGCCGCGGTGTTGTTCGGGAACGTTGCCCGCTGGCAAAACGACTACCTCGCTCGCCAATTTCCGGTGTTGCCCGCCGAGAACGGGTTTCCGCGCAAGGCCAAACCCCTGGTCAGGTTGAGCGAGCGTGACATGGCCGCGTATTGCGTCTTGCGCGACATCGATTACATCGTCGAGGAGTGCCCGATGGCCGCCGGGAACAAGCACCTTGAATACAAGGAACTGCTCAACACGATGGAGGTCGCGTCCCCGGGAGCGAAACATAGCTTTTACTTCGGCTTTCTCGAACGCGCTGCTTCGTTGTTTCGCGCTCAGGAGCAGGAAGACAAGGTGTCGTCTTTGACGACGTGCACTCGATGCGGAAACCCGGCGAGCGGCGAGATCTGCTCGTTCTGCCGTCTCGCTGAACACGCCGTCCCGGTGGAAATTGGGAAACGTCCAGCGATGATCGACGAATGAGCACCGTAGGAAACCTCCTTGAGGGCGAGATCATCCAGTTCGTCGACCTGAAGGATCGCCGCTACCTGGTCACTTTGGAGTCGGGTAAGGAGTTTCATTCACATTCGGGCCTCATCCGTCATGACGACGTGATCGGCAAACCCGAAGGAAGATTGGTTCGATCGTCGCGAAACGGCAGTTACCTCGTCATCAGGCCGACGCTCGCAGAGCTCATTCTCAAAATGCCTCGCGGCGCCCAGGTGATCTACCCAAAGGACCTCGGTCCGATTCTGATGATCGCGGATATCTATCCGGGAGCCCGGGTCTTCGAAAGTGGCGTGGGATCGGGTGCGCTCTCGATGACGATGCTTCGCGCCGGCGCTGTCATCACGGGATATGAGCTGCGCGAAGACTTCGCACAGCGGGCTCAGAAGAACGTGCGAGAGTTGCTCGGAGAGGACGTGCTCGACCGCTACGACGTCCAACTCCGCAGCGCCTACGACGGGATCGATGAAACTGACTTCGACCGAGTGGTCCTGGACATACCCGAACCATGGCAGGTCGTCCCTCACGCTTCGAAGAGTCTCCGGACGGGCGGAATTCTGGTGGCCTACACGCCGAGCGTCATGCAGGTGAGTCGGTTGCGCGAGTCATTGAACGAAAATGGCTTTGGCATGGCGAACACCACTGAGTTCCTGCAGCGGGGCTGGTATGTCGAGGGTCAAGCCGTGCGGCCCGATCATCGAATGGTCGGCCACACCGGGTTTCTCACCTCGGCACGACTACTGGACCGCTGACTCGCTGGATTTCCCACTCGTTCCTCGCTCCCGGCAATCGCACATTCGCCTTCGGCTCGGTGTGCTCTGCGGCTGCGCCTGAGGCGCTCTTCCGTCGCTCGTCCCTCGCTCTTGGGGCGCTGGCGTCGCTCGTTGCGTATAGGGGCGTTTGTGGGTCTGGCCGACCACAACTTACGACGTAAGGGGTCAGGCCCCCTATTTCCCGCTTCGCTCCCGGCAATCGCACATTCGCCTTCGGCTCGGTGTGCTCTGCGGCTGCGCCTGAGGCGCTCTTCCGTCGCTCGTCCCTCGCT
>CAXMRH010000010.1:0-16074 GCA_964196045.1 uncultured Chthoniobacterales bacterium
ATCAACCCGTTCTGCCCGGTGGTCGCATCAATGACGAGCAGCGTCTCGGTGACGGTGCCTGCCCCCTTCTCGGCCACCCGTCGAACCTTGGACAGTTCGTTCATCAGGTTGGTCTTGGTGTGCAGCCGACCGGCGGTGTCAGCCAAGACGACATCGGCACCAGCGGCGGCCGCATGCTCAACGGCATCAAAGATGACCGAGGAGGGGTCTCCGCCTTCTGCGCCGCGGATGACATGAGCGCCGGACGCGTCTCCCCACATCGTCAACTGCTCGGCTGCAGCAGCGCGAAATGTGTCGCCTGCAGCGAGAACGATCGAACGGCCGTCCGCCACTTCTCGTGTTGCCAGCTTTCCGATCGTCGTCGTCTTTCCGACGCCGTTCACACCGACGAAGAGCCAAACGGAGGGCGATCCGCCTAGCGCAAGCGAGAGGTCTTCGCCGCCCAGGCGGTCTTTCATCTCGTCCTTGACGAGTTCGATCAGCGCGGCCGCGTCGGTGACGTCATTTGCATCGGCCTGTACGCGGACGGTCTCGAGGATCTCGAGCGTGGATGCCACGCCGACGTCCGCCCGGATAAGGGCTTCTTCAAGCTCGTCCCAGGTCTCGGCATCCACGTCGCCGCGGGAGACGATCGAGGTGAGGTACCCCGACATGGCCGAGCGAGCCTTTCCGAGTCTGCCAAGGAAGGTTGCAGACGGAGGAGCTTCAACGAGACTGGCTTCGGCGATGGGATCATCGACGACGTCCGTGCCAACCGACACGTCTAGCGAACGGTCTTCCGTATCGCTAAGGGATCGTTCGAGCGTGGGCTGGTGATTTGCCCGAGCTCGGAGGAGGGCAACGGCGGCTCCGCCGAGCACCAATACGGCGACAACGATCACGACAATCAACAGGATTGGGTCCATAGCGGCCTCATCCTAGGAGCGTGAGCGCGGAAGCGATCGGAGCCTTCCGTGCGCCTCGAGCAGGGGACACATCTGTCAGGAACGAGGTGCCCGGGAAGGGACAGACTCACCGGGCACCAGGCCCTGACGTCATACCGGATCGGAGGGGTGGAGGGGAGAACCCCACCGATCCGGCAATACACCAATGAAACTATTCGGGACGATGTAAAGAGGCTGTAAGCGACGGGTGGGAGATTTCGGGCGTCTCATCGTCCTGCGGAGTCGTGGACACGGTTGAGGCGTCGGGACGACTTAGCCCCAGCTTTGGGAGCCAGATCACGAACGTCGATCCATGACCGAGCTCCGATTCCACACGAACGGTTCCACCATGCGTTTCCGCGATCTGTTTAACGATCGCGAGCCCCAGCCCCGAGCGAGGGTCACGTTTTAGGCTTTGGGTACTATCGCCTCGCCAGAATCGGCGAAATACGCGTTGCTGATCGGTGGCGGACAGTCCGGGGCCCTGATCCTGCACGCCCATCCACACCCAATCGTCGACCTCGCCCGCTCGAATCGAGATCACCGATCCATCAGGGGCCAGGCGAATCGCATTGGCAAGAAGGTTGGCGAGAGCTCGGCGCAGTGCCACAGGGTCACCCTCAACAAACAGCTCGGCCTCGGCGTTTGCTTCGAGATGCACACCATCAACCGACGCCGGAATCTCGAACTCTTCTCCCACGCCCTGCACAACAGCACCCAAATCGACGACTTCCACGCGGGTCGCACGGGTCTCCTCTCGTGCATGGTCGAGCAGATCGTCGACAAGTGTCGCCATGCGCTCGGCCGACCGTTCAACGACGTGACCGGTCTTTCGTAGATCCTCGACGGATGCATCGGGGTCCCCCAGCGTCACCTCGAGATTGGTCCGAATCACCGCGAGAGGGTTCCGCAACTCATGAGACGCCTCGTGGACGAATCGCGTCTGCGCGGAGAATGCCATCGCCAACCGGTCCAGCATGTCGTCGAAGGTGCCCGCCAGCTGCGCGAGCTCATCTTCCGGACCCGCAAGGTTGATCCGTCGGGTCAGGTCCGTCGCATTGATGGAACGTGCAACGGCGGTAATCCGTTCGATCGGACGAAGGACGATGCCAGCGACGTACCAACCCACAGCCAGACTTGCAAAGAACAGCAGCCCCAGCGCAGCGAACGAGTAGCGCCGGAGGTCCTGCAACGCCTGCCGGTCGACCTCGGCCTCGAAGTCCTCCAGTGCACGAACGGTAATCTGCTCAACGCCATCTGGATTTCTTAGGATCACATCGAAGCCGGAATCATCCATGATGGTCCCGCCGATCTCGCGGCTGATACCGGCGTAGATACCGCCGATCACGATGGCTGCGAGCCCGAAGAGCAGCACCGAGTAGAGAAGCGCGAGTCGAAAGCGAATCGACCCAATCCACGATGGCAGGAATCGGTCCGTGTTCGCACCGACGCTCATTGGTCGACGAACCGGCCGCTCACGAGCTGCGGCAACCTCTGGTGGCCGGAAGTCGCCGGTCACCGACCCCGAATCGCGCAATGGGCGTTTCACGCTGTCTCTGCCTGGGCGGTGTCCACGAGCCGGTATCCGGAGCCGATCACCGTTTCGATCAGTGTTTCGTCACCTTCAGCTTGGAGCTTTCGACGGAGCGTTCCGACTGTCACCCGAACGGTGTTCGTGAACGGATCCGCGTTCTCATCCCACACATGTTCAAGTAGATGTTCCTGGCTCAACACATTTCCCGCGTGGGTCATGAAGTATCGGAGGAGGGCGAATTCTTTCGGCGTGAGATCGAGTTGCTCGCCCGCGTTGCTGACTTCATGCCTTGCCGTATCGAGCACGAGCGGTCCGACCTTGAGTATTGAAGAAGAATGATCGACGTCTCGCCGAAGCAGCACTCGGATGCGAGCGGACAGCTCACCGAACGCGAACGGCTTGACCAGGTAATCGTCAGCACCTGAGTCGAGCCCAACAATTCGCTCGTCGATCGCGTCGCGCGCCGTAAGCATCAGGATTCGCGGCGCACCGGTCTCGGGTGGGTGAGCTCGAAGCCGGGTGCACACCTCGAGACCATCCATCTCGGGCATGGTCAAGTCTAGACAGATCACATCATACGGCTGGAACTCGACTCGCTCGAGCGCCTCAGTCCCGCTGTGTACGACATCAACGGCGTAACCCTCACGGCGAAGCCCAGTGGCGACCGCTTCGGCCAAGTCGACTTCGTCGTCTACCACGAGAATCCTCATCGGTAACGAAGGTACTGCAATCGCACCAGCACTCGGCTTCGCTATGTCTCACTCGACACTTCCCGTCGAGATCCGCGGAAACCGACATGGTCGATCGCCTCCGGCTCACTCTCCTCTCGCCTGAGGCGTGTCCTCAGTGCGTATACAGACAAACGTGTGTCTGTATACGCACAGGGAGACGCCAGCTCCGGAGGGAGTGAGGGACGAACGACCGGTGCCCGCCTCGGGCGCAGCCGCAGAGCACACCGAGCCGAAGGCGAATGTGCGATTGCCGGGAGCGAGGAACGAGCGGGAAGGAAGGGACGAGCGACCGAGACCGGCCTCCGGCAGTCCGCAGAGCACACCGAGCCGAAGGCGAATGTGCGATTGCCGGGAGCGAAGCGGGAAACAAGTGCCTGAAGCCCGGGAGTCACTAGCTCGTCGCGAGGGCTGCCTCGCGCGAGGGACCGGAACCGAAGTTTCGCTCGACCTCGGAACGTTCGCTCACAACTCGAGAAGACCCGCCTGACTCCATCGTGACGCCGTACAGCGAGTCGGCGCTTTCCATGGTCCGCTTCTGGTGTGAGACGATCACCAACTGAGCCTCCGTCCGGAACTCGTCGATCAAGCTGAGGAAACGATGAAGGTTGACGTCATCAAGCGCGGCCTCGACTTCGTCCATGATGTAGAACGGTGAGGGGCGGCTGCGAAACACAGCGAAGAGGAACGCGAGCGCAGTCAAGGAGCGCTCACCACCGGACAACAACGAGAGCTTTTTCACGTTCTTGCCAGAGGGCTTGGCGCTGACCTCGATACCGGTGTCGAGCAAGTTGTCTGGATCGGTGAGGCGCAAGCCGCCCTTGCCACCAGGGAACAAGCGCTCGAACAGCGTCTCGAAGTTGTCCGCAACATCTGCATACGCCGAGGCGAACACGGTCACGATCTCCTCGTCGATCGCCTTGATCACCTTGTTCAATTCACGACGGGTGGAGCGAATGTCCTCGAGCTGCCCGTTCAGGAATTCGTGGCGTTCTTGCAATGCTTCGAACTCCTGGAGCGCCAGCGGATTGATCGGGCCCATAAGCTTGAGGTCCCGCTCCAGCTCTCGTGCACGAGCTGCAGGGGTGACATTTTCGGGCAATTCAGGCTGTGCGGCTGCAAGCGCACCCTCTGGGTCGACATCGAGGTCTCGTCGGAGCATTTCGGTCGTCGTCTCGAGACGAAGGCGGGTCTCAGCCTCTTCGATCTCGATGCGGTTCGTTCGTTCTGTGAGCTCACGAAGTTCTACCTCGGCACTCGATCGGCTGGTGCGCATGCCATCGAGCTTCTCGGTCAGTTCATGGACGATGGCGGATTGCTGGCGACGTTCTTCCCGGCGTTCCTCGAGATGCAGACCGAGATTTTCAGCCGTATCCGACAGGACCAGCTGCAGGCGTCGTGCAAGCACATCGGTACGGTCAAGCACGACACGACGACTCTCGGCGTCGCTCTGCTCAACGGTCAGCCGCTCGAGTCGATCCTGCACCTCGCCGAGGCGCCGCCGCAAGACACCACGACGTTCCTCGAGGGCAGCGGAGTGGACCTGGAACTCCGTTCGACGCTCGGTCGTCGCAGCGCGTCGCTGCGATAGGACGGAGCGAGTTGCTTCAAGCTCGCGATTGCGTTCCGCCGATGCCACTTCGGCGGACTCGAGACCTGGCAGCAGGTTCTCCAATTCCCCGATGCGCGCCGATTCTCGCTCGAACCGTACGGTCAGCTCGCATCCTTGCGTTTCGAGTGATTCGATCTCGACATCTATTTGGCGTCCTTGCGCATCGATCTGATGTAGCGCTTCCGTCGTCGAAGTGAGTTCCGCATCGTTGGCATCGAGAGCCGTCGCTGCTGCCTGATCATTCGCCAGGAGACGTTCGACGTCGGCCACGGTCTCGGAGAGCTGCTCATCGCACAGGGTGCGACGCTCTGCAGCTTCCATCGCGTCGGACGTTGCCTCATCTAGTGCGGCCTGTGTGGCTCCGACTCCCGCCGTACCGATCCGCCACAGTCCACCACCGATGCGATCTCCGTTGCGTGTCACAACCACTCGACCGCTCTCTACCGATCGATCAAGAGCGTCGCGCCAGTCTGAATCGACTGCGTCGATATCGGCCAGCAGGCGGCCCAAGACGCCTGCCACGTCGGCACGAAGAGGAGATACCCGATGCAGGATGGATTCCGCACCTGGTAGCGCTGGCGGCAGGAGCGGATCCAGAGCGATCACCGCGCCGCTCCCAACTCCTTGCTCGAACATCTCAAGCGCTCCTCGAGCTGCAGTGGACGATTCGACTACAACCGCCGAGAGGGCTTCACCCAGCGCTGCCTCTACCGCATCCTCCCAGCCAGGTTCAATGGCGACGACATCGAGGAGTGTTCCGACGAGCCCCTCCGCACCAGCGAGAGCATCTGCGCCAGCTGCTGCGCGCGCCGAGTCGAGGGCTTCGGAGAGGGCGCTCACGCGAGCCTCACCCGATCGACACACCGCATCAGCTTCTGCCCGCTCGTCGCGCAGCTGCGCCAGACGCGCTTGGGCGTGCAGGTGAGCCGAAGCTGCGACGTCGGCCGCACTGACCAGTTCTTGTTCTCGCGTGACAGCGCTGTCGAGCTTCTCCCGCTCGGCAAGCGAGCGCACCTTGAGAGAGGTCTTCTTCGACGCCAGTGAAAAGGTGCGTTCCGCGATCTTGTCTAGCTCGACTCGTGCAGACTCGATCGAGCTTCGGAGTGCTGCCAACTCACCACGAACCTCAGCCGCCCGACCCGCAGCCGCAGCTTCCGCGCCCTCGCCGGTCATCGAGGAGAGAGCGAGCTCGAATGATGATCGGTCTTCGGCAAGGCTCTGTTCGATGCGGTTCAACTCCTCGAGTTCGGGAGCCACTTCGTGCACGTTCACGTCGACCTCGGCAAGCTGCTCGGTGAGCTGCACGGATTCGCTGCGCAGCCCGGCCAGTACGTCTCCGTCGATGGTTGCCTGCCGTTCACGAGCGATGCCGCGAATACGTTCGCCGATCAGATCATCTGCCCCGCGCGCCCGCTGATTCAAGCCTTCCAAGCGAGCCAGGGCATCGCCAAGATCGACCGCTCCCTGCGCCGACAACTCGCTCTCCAGACCGATGATGTCGGTGTCGAGCTTCGAAAGGGACGCCCGAAGCTCTCGATCGGTCGCTGCGAAGGTCATACGATTCTCGGAATATGTGCGCATCTTCTTGCGCAGGGAGTCGACCTGACGCCCTGCGAGCCAGACTTGACACGCGTGAAGCTCGGCGACGACATCGCCATGCCGGCGCGCCGCATCGGCCTGCTTCTCCAGCGGCCGCAGTTGACGACGAACTTCTCGGAGAAGGTCTTGAATTCTGGTGAGATTGGCCTCGGTTGCGAGTAGACGACGTTGGGCCTTTTCACGCCTCTTCCTGAACTTCAGTACGCCAGCAGCCTCCTCGATGATGAGACGTCGATCCTCTGGCCTGGCGTTCAGCACGGCGTCGATCTGGCCCTGGCTGATGATCACGTGCTGCGTTCGACCCACACCCGAATCGGACAGCATGTCTTGGATGTCGAGAAGACGGCAGGGCACACCGTTCAGCGAATACTCGCTGTCGCCGGAGCGAAACAACGTTCTAGAGATCTCGATCTCACCGAACTCAGTGAGGAGCTCGCCGTCGGAGTTGTCGATCTTCAGCGTGACCTGCGCTCGACCCAGAGCCGGGCGCTTGGACGTGCCAGCAAAGATCACGTCGTCCATCTTCTGTGATCGCACCGACGATGGAGCTTGAGCGCCGAGCACCCATGCGATTGCATCCACGACGTTCGATTTGCCGCTGCCGTTGGGGCCAACGACGACGGTGACACCAGGCTCAAGTTCGAGGTCCACCGAATCGGCGAACGACTTGAAGCCTTTCATGGTGAGAGTTTTGAGGTACACAGAGACTCCAGGCGCTTGGGTGAGCACGCGTTACGCAAAACCTATCGCGTAGAACTACACCGTTGTAACTCGGGCCGTAACACCTCGACACTTCCGGTCGAGATCTGTTTCCCGCTCGACACCCCAGCCCGTAGGGGCGGACGCCGGCCTCCGCCAATCCGCAGAGCACACCGAGCCGAAGGCGAATGTGCGAATGCCGGGAGCGAAGCGGGAAATAAGGGGCCAGCGGGAAATAAGGGGCCTGACCCCTAAATGGCGAAAAGGGCGGCGGGTGCGTTCGAAATTCGACGATCTATCGCGAAGGGGCCTGACCCCTTACGTCGTACGTAGCGGCCGGCCAGACGAACTCTCACGTGTGTACGCACAAACCAAACGCCAGCGCGGAAGTGAGGGACGACGCCGTTCGCCACCAATGCGAAGCATTGACCCTCACTAACCGGGTTTCATGCGCTGAGCGCCTGAAACATCGCAGAGCGACAGCCTTGCGGGTGAACTGCGGAGGGACGGAGCAGCGGAAATGCCGCCAGGGAGCCGCATCGCCGAAGGCGAGTGCGAATGTGATCGTCGCTACTCAGACCTGCGTCTCGCAGAAGTACGTCCACTCGCCCTTGAACTTGGCCCGCTTAATAGGCGAGCGCGATCGAGGACTCAGCTGGCCATCACGGCCGTACACCTGAAGATGTTGCTCGAAGATACCGGGTTCGCCGAACACGTCAGCCCACGGGCGGTCTTCGAGAGTCGTGCCGCGGTACTTGATCACGTTGTGCAGTGTCTCGACGAGGGATCGATACAGACGCCGGACTTCCTGTGTGGACAAAGTGGTCGACAACCGGTCGTAGCGAAGACCTGCGTCAAACAACACCTCATCGGCATACAGAGGCCCAATGGCAACGATCGCCTGCCCATCGGTCAAGAGTTCCTTGAGTGTCGTTGGGTGTGCCTCGATCAGATCGCGAAAGGCCAACCACGCCAGGGGCGTATCGATCGGGTCGATGGCCGGGTCGTTCAAAGACGGAAACTCAGACATGATGTCGTCCTTTGGCACGACCGCGACCTCTCCGGAGCCCTCTTCGTCGATGAACCGAAGTTGGCCGCCCTGCGTGAAGGTCACGACTATTTCGGTTCCCTTCTCTTCCTTGTCCTTGTTGGCGTTCCGGCGAAGCATGCCGTTGCCCATTCGGATCACAAGGATGTCCTCGCTGTCGAGCGGGAAGAGCAGAAAGTCGGCTTGTCGAATGACGCCGGTGATCTTCACGCCCTCGAGCTGTGCTGCGAAACTCTTTCGGTTCTTGTAGCGAGGGAGCGCGGTCATCCCGGCTGCTGACGCTACTTTTACCTTGCGCCCCACCACTTCGCGTTCGAGATCGCGTTTGATCATCTCGACTTCTGGTAGTTCAGCCTTCATTGCGTTCCTCCGCTGCGGACCGCAGCTTTTTCCATCGGGTCAGTCTCGTCGTGAAACGGTTCTTGCCCCGCATCGAGCAGTGTGAGGGCCTGCTCTGCAGCCCGTTGTTGTGCTTGTTTCTTCGAAGTCCCGCTGCCGCGCCCCTCGATCGTTGCAACCTGGACGGTCGACATGAAGATCCGACCATGATCCGGGCCCGTCGATGAGATCTCGTATTGCGGAGACTGTAGCGAGAGTTCTGCGGCGCGTTCTTGAAGACGTGTCTTGTAGTCATGTTCACCTGGGTTCGTCTGCGCTTTCGCTGCTTCGCCAGCCAGAAGTCCGATAACGACCCGGCGTGCGGGTTCCCATCCACCGTCGAGATACACCGCAGCCATGACAGCCTCCATCGCGTCGGCAAGGATCGACTCCTTGTCGCGACCTCCGGACAACTCTTCTCCGCGACCAAGGCGAAGCAGCGGGCCGATATCGAGGGACTGGGCAATCGACGCGAGCACTGGTGCGCTCACCACTTCGGCTCGCGCCTTGGCAAGTTGCCCCTCTGCTTGCGACGGCTCGTTGTGGTACAGCGAGTCAGTTATTGACAAGCCGAGAACCGCATCGCCCAGAAATTCGAGGCGCTCGTTCGAGGGAGCCCCGTCGTGCTCCGCGCACCACGAGCGGTGCGTCAATGCAAGCTCGAGCAAGTCGTGTTCTTCAAACCAATAGCCAAGCGCACTGCAGAGTGCGCCGTATGTCGACGTGATGTCGCCAGGTTCAGCCAAGACGCGCGACGACATAGTCGACGGCGTCCCGCACCGTCTTGAGGTCTTCGAGATCGTCATCTTCGATGCGAAGGCCGATCGAGCGTTCTCCGAGCTCTTCCTCGATTGCCTCAACGAGTTCGATCAGTGCGAGAGAGTCTGCGTCGAGATCGTCCTGAAACGAATCGCCTTCGCCGATTTCTGATGGTTCCAGCTCGAGAATCTCCGCCAGGCGGTCGCGGACGATCCCGAGAACCTCATCTCGACTGATTGTTGGCTGTTCTCCACCCGATTGACCTGACACGGTGCTCTCCCTTGGCTGCGTCGCGCTGAATCGTATCGAACGCGAATCGAACTGAGGGGTTTCGCCGCTCGAATCAGTCGTTCACCGCGGCGTGGATCTTGCCGACCAGGTCCCCGGAAACCATCTCGTTTGCGACAGAAATGGCGTTCACTATGGCTTCCTCCCCTGATGAACCGTGACTGATGATGCAGACACCTTTGGTTCCCAGGAGCATGGCACCGCCGTAGCTGTCCGGATTAAATCGTCGGTAGAGCGGCAGGAGCGCTGGAAGAAGTTCGTCAGAAGCGGCCTTGGCCTCAGGCGACGACTCAAACGACTCCAGCAGCGCATTGATGATGTTCTTCGCGCATCCCTCGAGCGTTTTCAGCGCGACATTTCCCGTGAAACCGTCAGTCACGACCACGTCGACGTCCGTTCCCATGAGGTCGCGGCCTTCCACGTTTCCGACGAACTCTGCGCCGTGCGCCGACCAATCCATCGCGTCGAGAAGTCCCCACGCTTCCTTCACCAATGGCGAGCCCTTGCCGGCCTCTTCGCCGATAGACAACAAGCCAACTCGTGGGCGCTCGACCTCGAAGCGAGCACGCGAGAAAACCGTGCCCATCTGGGCGAATTGCACGAGCCAATCCGCGCGGCACTCGGCATTCGCACCTGCATCGAGCAGGACGGTTGGCGGGCCATCAGGCCCAGGGATGGCCGTGGCGATCGCAGGTCGCGAGACGCCCTTGATGCGCCCGGTCCGCAGTAGGGCCGAGGCCATCGTGGCTCCGGTATTACCTGCGCTGACCATGGCCGACGCGGCGCCATCACGAACGGCCTCAGCTGCTCTAACCAACGAAGAATCCTTCATGGTCCGGACGCTCGAACCCGGGTCGGCGTCCATGGCGATCACTTCGGACGCCTCGATGACCTTGAGACCGCCGGTGTCGCCCAATTCCTCGGAACGCCCGACAAGGACCACGGGGATCCCGCGTTCCTCGTACGCACGGCGCGCACCATCCACGATTGCTGCTGGGGCGTTGTCACCCCCCATAGCGTCAACCGCGACGGGCAACATGCTTATGATCTCGCTCAGTCGACTTCGATGGCTTGGCGGCCGCCATACCATCCGCAGTTATCGCAGACGGTGTGCGGACGCTTTGCCGTGCTGCACCGAGGGCAGTTGGAGCGCCCGGTAGCGCGAATGCGCCAGGCAGAAGCCTTGCGGCTGCGGCTCTTCGACTTAGAGGTTTTCTTCTTTGGAACGGCCATGACGTCACCTGTGATGTCTTCGACTTTTTCGGAGTGTGTCCGGGCGCCAAGGATTGGGCGCACAAGGCAAACAGGTTATCTGCTCGACCTCAGTCTTCATCAAACGAGAGTTGAGACAATGCCGCCCAGCGCGGATCGATCGTCCCCTCGTCAGGCTCGGGTACTTCCGTCGCTGCGGTGGCGGCAGCCGAGAATCGTCCGGGGTCCACTCCCTCACAGTCGTCACGACATAGCGGCGTCAGCGGCAGCGCGAGCATCAGTTCCTCGCGAACGACCTCGCCCACGTCGATCGATTCACCATCGAACACATAGGCGTCAGCATCATCGACGGCTGACGAGTCGGGAAGAAACGTAGCCATCAGATCGATCTCTAGCGGTTCGGTCACAGGTTCGAGACACCGACGACACTCGCCTTCCCAAGAGCTGCTCACGCTCGCGCGGAGCTCGACTCCGTTGATGCCAGGCTCGAGCGTGCCTCGCACGTGAACTTCTGCACCATCGGGGATTCGGCTTGTGGTGATCGAGAGATCAGTGGCCATCACCGTCTCATCAAAGGAGACGGTGGAGCTCTCGGTCGATCGCCGCTTCAGATCCGCGATGTTGTCTCGTCGCGCCAGCCCCCCGAGCGAAATGAGAAGCTCAGGCCAGCTATTCACGAGAAGTCTTGATCGAACAACTCGGTTCGTTCGACGATCAGCTCAGGTTCGACCGCTTCGTCCGTGAGGTCGATCTGCGCAGTCCCTTGCAGCCGAGTTCGACCAGTGGCGACGACAGTTCTCGTGCGATCGAGAATGCCTTCGATCGCCGCCAACCGTGCGTCGCAGAAGTCTTCCGTTTCGCGTCTCATCAGTCGAGCTTCAGACTCGGCATCGGCAAGAATACGTTGCGCGCGCTGCTCAGCTGACTTGACCACTTCTGTCCGCTCGACCATGTGTTCTGCGCGCGACCGAGCAATTTGGGTGATCTCCTCGCCTTCACGGTGAACACCTTCGAGATATTCCTCACGCTCTCGGAGAAGCCAGCGAGCAGCGCGGAGCTCTTCAGGTAGCCGGGCAATGGCATCGTTCAGCAAGTCGATCAGCGGTTCGCCATTGATCATGAGAGAGGTCGACAGTGGCATGGGGCGCGCCGTCTCGACGATCTCGATCGCTGCCATCAACAGTTCGTGCACCTCGGGCACGTGATGAATTGGTGCATCGAGGGACGGCTCTGACGCGTAGACGCCTTCGTTGTCGTTTTGGATGATGTGGGTCATGAGGAGTACTTCTCTCGAAGAATTCTGAGTGCGGGCTCTGGCACCATCGAGGAGATGTCACCGCCAAAGCGAGCGATCTCTCGGATGAGTCGCGACGCCAGGAACGAATACGACGAGGCCGATGGTATGAACAACGTGTGGACACCAGATATGGCCTGGTTCATCTGCGCCATCTGCAGCTCTGACTCGAAGTCAGACACCGCACGAAGCCCCTTCACGATGAAGTCGGCTTCCAGCTCCTGAGCAAGGTCGACGACCAACGAAGAGAACATCGTGATGGTCACGTTTTCGAAGTCGGCGAACGTCTCGTTGAGCACTTGCTCACGCTCCTCGAGACTGAGCAAGGGCTCACCCTTCGCCGGGTTGCGCATGGCCGCGACGATGACTCGGTCGAACAGACCGGACGCGGTTTGTACGAGTTCTACGTGACCGTTGTGCACCGGGTCGAACGAACCGGGGTACAACACGACCGTCACGAAGCGGATCCTTGTCTGGCGAACACGGTCACCACGGTAGTCCCGTACGACTTCTCACGAACGACATCCCAGCGCGGATGTTCCTCGACAGCGCTCCCGGCTTCGGCCACGAGCCAGCGCGCATTGACGTGATCGAGGACATCGGTCCACGTTTCGTCTGCATACGGCGGGTCGGCCAACACCACATCGAAGTGAGATTGATCTTGTTCAACCCAGCCCAAGACATCAGCCTGAATCACCGTCGAACGATCGTCGTAGCCAAGCGCTTCGAGATTGGACCGGATGCACTCCACGGCACGGCGATCCTGCTCTACGAAGACACAACTCGTCGCTCCGCGGCTCAGCGCTTCGATACCCAGAGCGCCGCAACCTGCATACAGATCGAGAACACGAATCTCACCCGTCGCATGCAGGCTGAACAACATATTGAAGATCGACTCGCGGACGCGATCCGAGGTCGGGCGGGTGCGATTTCCTTCTGGCGCGAAGATCGGGCGACCTCGAGCTTCTCCGGCTACGACTCTCATCAGGGTAAGTCCTCCTCGGAATCAAACTCGAGATCCCAACGGTCAAGACAATCTTCACATCGGAACGCAACGATGGCACCTGGAGCAAATCCATCCTCGGGCTGAGGCGTGAGACGGTGACAAACGCCCCCACAATCGACACATACGATGATGTGCGGAACCTCGATGACCATCGATCGGCACAGTACCCGCATTGGCCGCGAACACAACAACTAGAACGGGCTTGGAAGAGAATTGACACCAATCGGCAAACTAGTTTTTACGTAGGTATTCTGTGTCGGTGGAGCCAAGAAGGACGTTCGAATCGTCGACTAATGCGCCTAGTTCCGGGACATTTCGCTCCAAAACGTCGAACGCAATAGCACGCGCAAGGACGACGGTGTCCTTGTCTCGACGCAGGGACGCCAAGCGTAGATCGTTCTGTCCCTTCTGGCGCTCCCCCATGATCGTTCCCTCGCCACGGAGCTCGAGATCGATCTCGGCAAGCTCGAAACCATCGGTCGAAGCAACGAGTGCCTCGATGCGAGCCTCGCCATCGGCGGTGGTTGCTTCACCCGCGAGCCAGCATGTCGAAGCATGCTCGCCGCGGCCCACGCGGCCGCGCAGTTGGTGAAGTTGTGCGATACCGAAGCGGCCCGCATCGAGGATCACCATCACCGTCGCATTCGGAATGTCGACCCCCACTTCGATCACAGTGGTCGCGACGAGGACATCCGAGTCGCCGGCACGGAACTCGGCCATGACCGCTTCCTTTTCGGCGCTCGACATTCGACCGTGGAGGAGCTTTACCGACATCCCGAATAGCTCTCCGCCGGTCAGTTCCTCGTAGGTCTCTGTGGCAGAGCGAGCTTCGATCTTGTCCGAGGCTTCGATCAGCGGACACACAACATACGCTTGGCGCCCTTCCGCGACCTCGGACCGAACGGAGTCCCACATCGCTGCTTCTTCGATCGGACCCGCGGCCCAAGCCGTGACGATGGGAGTTCGACCGGGGGGTAGCTCGTCGAGAACACTGACATCGAGGTCCCCGTAGACCGTCATGGCTGCTGTCCGCGGGATCGGCGTTGCCGTCATCACGAGAACGTCCGGTTCCTTGTCTTCCTGCGCCTTACCGCGGAGTACGGCTCGTTGTTCGACCCCGAACCGGTGTTGCTCATCAATGACGACCATGCCGAGATTGAAGAACTGCACCGCTTCTTGAATTAACGCATGTGTACCGATCAGGATATCGACCTCGCCGCTCTGGGTTTGCGCCAGGATCCGCCTTCGGTCCGCCGTTGGAACACCACTGGTGAGCAACTCGACCTTGAGCGGACGAGTGGGGAACATGCTCACCGTGTCCTCGACTGTCAGACCGTCGAGCAGCGCTTTCACGCCGATCGAGTGCTGGTCGGCGAGTACTTCGGTCGGGGCCATCATGGCGCCCTGGAAGCCCCCCTCAACCGCACTGAGCAACGCGTGCACGGCAACAAGGGTTTTGCCCGACCCGACGTCCCCCTGGAGAAGTCGATGCATTGGGTGCGGCTGATGCATATCCGCTCTGATTTCTCTGATCACCCGAGTCTGCGCAGCGGTGAGTGGGAAGCCGAGCCCGTCTAACATCTGCGCATTGAGCGCCCCGGTTGCGGCGTGGTTGACACCTACCTGAGTTTGCTGGCGGAACCGCTGCTGCATGACCAACTCGAGTTGGATGGCAAATAGCTCGTCGAACACGAGTCGTCTGCGTGCCTCAGTGACTGCCGACATCGACTCGGGCTGGTGGATGTCGAACGTGGCGCTGTTGCGATCGGCGAAGCCATTTTCCGCGAGCACAGAAGCCGGAAGCGGATCGAACAGGGTTCGGGGGGCGGCGCGCCGCAAGGCCTCTGCAACCCATCTGGCAACGTCCGCGCTGCCGATCTTCACCTTCTCCGACGCCGGATAGATGGGCACTATCCTGCCGGTTTGGTCTCCGATCAGATCGACGACCGGCGAGGCCATCTGGAGGTTGCCTCGAAAGCTGTCCACCTTGCCGAACAACACGACCGACAGTCCTTCATGGAGCTGTTTCGCACGCCATGGCTGGTTGAAGAAGGTGACTCCGAGCGTTCCGGTTGCGTCGGCTACCGTCACGTTGACCATCGTCCGGTTCCCACGGATCCGGCGCGAGTCGACTCGACTCACCGTGGCAAGGACCATCCCCTCTTCACCCTCACGAAGGTCACCGATCGACGCTTGACGCGTGCGATCGATGTAGCGCCGGGGGTAGTAGCGCAAGAGGTCGAGCACGCTGTGGACGTTTGCCTTGCGAAGGGCTTCTGCGCGTTTGGGCCCGACCCCCTTCAGACTCGAGATGTCGAGTGCTTCGAGCTCGCGCAGGGTCAGGGGCGGGCGGATATCGGTTGCCGGGGAACTATCGGTGGTCACTCCACGCCGATGATAAATGGATAGAGCGGCTGCCCTCCCGCATGGACCTCGGCCTCGAGGTCGGGGTGCGACATGCCAATCTGGGCAACAAGCGCAGATGCCTCACCCTCGTTCGCGTCTTCACCGACAACAATCGTGACGACCTCGTGGTCTTCGGTTGCGAGCGAGTCGACAACGCCAGCTGCGGCGGCCAGAGCGTCGGCCTTGACCGCCACGATCTTGCCCTGCGCCAATCCGAGCCAGTCGCCATCGGAAATCTCGAACCCCTCCGCTGTCGTGTCTCGAACCGAACGAGTCACCTCGCCTTGGACGAGGTGGGCCAGCGCTTCGAGCATGCCCGCAACGTTGACATCGATCTCTGCCTCGGGGTCGTACGACACCAAGGCGGCCATTCCGCCAACGACGCTGCGGGTCGGCACGACGGTGACGTTCTTCGAGCTCTGCTCGTTCACCTGTTCTGCAACGGGAATGATGTTCTTATTGTTCGGCAAGATGATGACGCCAGCTGCGGGAAGCGCCTCGACGGCGGACAAGAGCTCGGCCATCGAAGGATTCATCGTCTGCCCGCCGGCGACCACGTGTTGGACGCCGAACGATCGGAAGATGTCG
>CAXMRH010000011.1:0-6102 GCA_964196045.1 uncultured Chthoniobacterales bacterium
GGGCGTGTCGAACGGAGGCAGCGAGTCGCCAACCTGGAACAACGGTGTTTGCGTCCGTTCGACGACGATGAACTCGATGTCGAGGTCGCTGAAGGAGGTTCTCGCGACGTAACTACCGGTTTCGGTGGGCGTGAATTCCAGCGGATAGTAGGGCGTGAACTGGCCGACCCCGCGAGCCTGGACGGTCTCGGTCGTGAATAGCTCGCCCTTACGAAGTACTTCGATCTCGATGCTCTCTGGTGTGTTGGAGATCATCGGTAGCCCGTCGTCTGCGATCACGACAAAAGGGAACCGCTGGAGGCCGCTGTTTGCAACGGCGACGCTGTCCTGTAGGAACCCGTCCGGGAACCGGAGTCCCAGCCGTGCAGGCGTCAATCCGTTGGGTTCGGCACTGCCGCACGCCACAAGCGTGGCCAGCGCGGCGCTCCCGAGAATGAAGTTGCGTCTGTCGAGTCGATTTTCGGACATCGTTGCACACCGTATCGGCGGCGAGCGGGGGATCGCCGTCGCCCCGCTAGCTCTCATATTCGGCGCCGTTTGGTCGAATGGACGCGCATGAGACTGCCCCTCCGTCGTCACTGGCGACGCCTTGCCGTGCTGCTTGTCACTACGGGAGTCATCGGGTCAGCTTGTGGCGGAGGCACGTCCGACGAGACCGCGAGGGGTGACGACGCGCCAGCGACACTTGCATCTGACGAAACGACTTCCACGACGATTGACGTCGAGTTCGATCGAATCGTTGTCTCGGCGCGTGGCTCGATCGATGCATCACCGCTCTGGGTTGCCGACTCCGAAGGGTTCTTCGCGGCCGAGAACATCGAGGTCGACTTCGCCGCCGTGTCGGAAGAGCGCGAGCTATTCGAGTCGATCCGAAAAGGCGAGGCACAAGTCGCCGTGGTGTCAGCGGGTACTGCTCTCCATCGCGTCTCGCTCATCGAAGAGGAACTCGACTTCTCGGTGTATCTTGACGGCACGCAGGGTGAACTTGGCGAAGACCGAGGGACGATGTCCCTGGTGAGCGCCGATGCCGGTCTCGCGAAGGGCTGCGACCTCGTTGGGAAGCGGGTCGGGGTGGATTCCTTGTCATCGCTCACTGCAGTGGCCATCAGTGAGATGGTCGGTCGGGACGGCTGTGATCCACGGACCGTGGTCTTCATTCTCGGCGACTCTCCATCACATCTCGAAGGCCTAGAGACGGGAAACCTCGATGCGGCGGCTCTCCTCGATCCCTACACTGCCCGAGCGGTACGTACCGACTATCGAATCATTGCGAATCTCGACAATGAGCTCTGCCCTGACTACGGTCGTTGCCCGATTTCCATCGTGGTCGCTGACAGCGACTGGGCTGCCGCGAACGACGAGGTGTTGGCCCGCCTTGTCAAGGCACTCGACGCGGCAATGCTCTGGATTCGTACGAACGAGCTCCTGTATCGCGCAGAACTAGTGACCTGTTGTGCGCTGACTGCCAACGATGCCGCGGACGTTCGCGTTCCGAACTTCGTGGGTGAACGGCGAGATCTCCCGTCGGACATGCTTCGTTTGGTCGACATCCTCATCGCGCAGAACCGTGTATCGAGTGACGCGAAGGACATGCTGTCCGGATAACGCAGCTCTAGTCGAGAACGGCGATGGCCTCGATCTCGACAAGACCGCCGAGGGGGAGCGCCTCCACGGCAAATGCGGCACGTGCCGGTCGATGGTCACCGAAGGACTCGGTGTAGGCGACGTTCATGTCTGCGTAGTCATCGATGCTGTCGAGCAACACGGTCGTCTTGACGACGTTGGCGAGCGTGCCTCCCTCGGCTTCGACGAGCGCAGCAAGATTTGCCACCGCCTGCCGTACCTGAGCATCGAGGCCATCGAGGAGAGCGCCATCGATGAGACCGAGCTGACCGGACACGTAGAGCGTGTCTCCTGCGCGGACGAGGGGCGTGTAAGGACCGACTGGCTTCGACATGTGCACGAGCGTAACCGCTACGATCGGGACCATGGTCGGAGGAATCATCATCGTTGTCCTACTGCTCGTCATCTTCCCTGTGTCGATCATGATGAGCGGAGCAATTTTTGCAGCGCTCGTCGGCTCGACGACGAAGAGCGCAGTCGATGGCGACCACAAGGGAAGCGAAGCCTTGGCTGTCTCGGAAGCCAACCCGTACTCGGGCTGAGGTCGACCGAATCAGGCGTCAGCTTGACGGGGGAGGGACGAGCACGAGTTTTCCGGCAAAGGTCTTGTCGAGGAACTCTTGTTGTGCGGTCGTGATTTCGTCGAGCGGGTAGGTGCCGGCGATGATCGGGGCGATCTCACCACGCTCGATGTAGCTCACGAGATTCTCGAACACCTCGCGCGGCTGGTAGGTGCAGCCCATCAAGGTCAGGTCCTTGAGATACAGCGTTCGTACGTCGAGTTCGACGATCGGCCCGGCGATCGCTCCGGCGCACACGTATCGACCCTGTTTGCACAACAGCTCGAGCAGTGCGGGCCAGCCTGAACCCGCCACGACATCGACCACGACATCGAACGAGTCACTGCCGAGCTCGGCGACGAGGTCGGCGTTTCGGTCCACGAGTCGGTGGGCTCCCAGGCCTTCGATCTGTCGCCACTTCGCCTCCGACGCCACAGCGGTCACCTGAGCACCGCGGCGCGCCGCCAGCTGAATCGCAGCCGACCCAACCCCACCTGAGGCTCCGGTGATGAGTACTCGTTCACCCTCGGCCAGTCCGACTCGGTGAAGCATGCCTTCGGCGGTCGAGTAGGCACACGGGAACGAAGCGAGTTCGATATCGCTCAACTCGGATTCCACGACGAACGCCTCGGTGCTGTCGACCACACAGAACTGCGCGAACCCACCGTCGAGCTCGGACCCCATCGTGACGCAGGCCGTCGGTCCTTCCGCTGTCGCTGTTTGCATCGTCCGCACCATCACTCGCTCGCCGATTCGAGCAGCTTCTATGTCGGCGCCGACCGCCACGATCGTGCCCGCGGCGTCGGCTCCCTGGATCCGCGGAAACGACAGACCTTCGCCTGCCCATCCTCCGTCGTCATCCACATCGGCTTGGTAGCCGCCCTCACCGCCAGAGTCAGTGCCGGTGGTTACGGACTTGGAGTACCAACCGATTCGAGTGTTGACGTCCGTGTTGTTGACGCCTGCAGCACCAACTCGAACGAGAACCTCGTTCGATCCAGGAACCGGCACCGGCACATCGGTCCGGTAGTCGAGCTTGTCGAAGCCACCGTGTCCGGTCAGGTGAACGGCGTGCATCGTTGTGGGGATCTGCAACATGACCCAGAGTCTCGCCGACGTGTGGCGATGCGTCGATCATCTCCACGAGCTTCGCAACGACAGCTCTCCTGTCGCTCAACAGAAAGGGTTTTGTGCACCGATGAACACGCACCCTGCTGCCTCGCTGGTCACCTGCAGGAGATTTGCCACGCTGAATGTGACGAGTCCCGGATCCAGACGTTCATCGTCCTTCCGCAATGCGGTGACTATGTCAGAGCGGGGCGTAGCGAAGTTATCCACGATGTCGAACTTTGATTCGTCGTTGTTGGTCGCCACCCAGAACACGTCGTCGATCGGAATCTGGGGCCGGGTACGGCCGTACTGTGGAGAGAGGAAGAGGAACATCACGTCCCCTTCGGCATATGGCGCGTACGGAACTTCCATCGCAGCATGATCGAGATCGCCAAGAATGATCTCGCCACTCAGGTCACCTGAGCTGGTTTCGAGAACGGTCGCGCTCCAAAAGACCATCGGTGAACCACGTTCGACCGACGTAGGGCTGTCAGGTGTGCCGCCGGGGCCATAGTCGATGCCCTGACCCACGACTGGTCCGATCTCGACGACAGCGCCATGGAACGCGCTATTTGCCACCCACTGAACGTTCCATGCCCTTGCCGTGGAACTCAGGAGCGGTGCAGTTGTTGGGGTCGCCGATTCAGTCACAGGGTCCGACATCGCGGTTATCGGAGGCGACGCAGTCGGGCCCGGGGCGGGCTCGCTGTGGATCGATGTGGACTGCACATGGTTGGCAGCCAGCTCGAGTCCATTCCCCCTGATGTTCAGCACGTCCCCGTTGATCGCGAGCTCCAGTGTCGTGTCGGCGGTGAACAGGGTTTGCAGGTCGGACCCTGTGCAGCCGGCGTGCCACTTGGCGTTGACGATTCTGATCCCTGACTCGCCCTGCTCGACATCCAATGTGCCCCCTCCGCACGGTCCTCCAACAAAGAGGGCCGCCTCGTCATTCGAGCCGATGAAGGACAGGCTTCGACCGAACTCGTTGTTCATCGTGGTCCCGTCAGAGACCTCGACGACCAACCACACGCTGCCGATCAGATCGTCGAGGCGAACCTGGTCGGAAACGCTCGCATCGCTGACCTCGCCATCAGCATCGGCCGAGTCGCCGACGATCAGATCGGCTCGCTTTTACATGAGGAGAGCGCCAGAAGAACTGCCATGACCGCGACCGCCGCCGCACGGATACCCATCACTCAAGTATCGACCAAATTAGGCCTCAGCTGTACGGCGCGCCGACGTCGAGCTCAGCTCCAGTCAGCTGTGCCGAGGCGATACCCGACTGATCGAACCGTGGCGATCAGGTTTGCGTGTTCCTCTCCGAGCTTTGATCGGAGACGCCGGATGTGCACGTCGACCGTACGGGCACCCCCGTAGTAGTCGTAACCCCACACGTCGCTCAGCAGGACCTCCCGGCTGAACACTTTGCCGGGTTGGGCGGTCAGAAAACGGAGGAGCTCGTACTCCATGTAGGTGAGGTCGAGGGGCCGACCATCGACGACGGCCTGGTACG
Organism: uncultured Chthoniobacterales bacterium; assembly: GCA_964196045.1. Taxonomy (GTDB): domain Bacteria; phylum Actinomycetota; class Acidimicrobiia; order Acidimicrobiales; family SHLQ01; genus SHLQ01. The sequence continues at coordinate 4,807 of CAXMRH010000011.1, forward strand.
TCTCGATATTGAGGCTGAGCGGGCCGAACGTGATGATCGATGAGTCCGCGTCTTCTTGGAAACGTTGGAGCATGTGTCCGAGTCGAGCTTCGAGCTCCGCGGGGTGGAACGGGGTCAGGCAGAAGTCGTCGAATTGGTCGGTGTTGTCCGCGAGTTCGGGCAATGCGTCGGCGGAAACCAACATGAGGGTTGCGGCGGGCGAGTCTTCGCGGCTGCGCAACCACTGAGCGATACGGAAGGCTTCATCTGGGTTGCCGTCGACGGTGATGACCGCGCCAGACCAGCCCGACGGCGGCTCGAGGGTCTCGGCTGCGCTGAGATCGGAGACGGCCTTCCAGCTGCAGCCAAGAATCTCAAGCACCTTGGTCAGGCTCGAACCCATGGGCGCGGGGTGCACGAGTATCTCGCGGCGACTCACCATTGGCGAAGATACCGAGTGAGCTCGAAGGGCGTCACTTGGCGGGAGTACTCGTTCCACTCCGCGCGCCGGTTCCTGACGAACCATTCGAAAATGTGCTCGCCGAGTGCCTCTCGAACCAGGTCAGAGCCTTCCATCTCGTCCAGTGCCTCATCGAGCGAACGGGGGAGTTCCGCCACGCCCGCTGAACTGGCAGCATCCCGATCGAAGAGGTTGACCTTCGTTTCGGCCTGCAGTTCGTATCCCTCTTCGATTCCCTTCATCCCAGCCGCCAGAATCAGCGAATACGCGAGGTACGGGTTACACGCCGGATCAGGAGAGCGATACTCGATGCGCGTGGCGTCGGGTTTCCCCGGTTTGGTGACGGGAACCCGAACCAATGTGCTCTGGTTGTTGCGTGCCCACGACACGTATCGGGGCGCTTCGAGGCCTGCGTTGAGGCGTTTGTACGAGTTGATCAGCTGGTTCGTGACCGCCGTGATCTCGCGGGCATGCCGGAGTGTGCCCGCAATGAACATCTGCGCGACTTCACTCAGGCCGTACTCGTGTGAATCGTCATAGAACGCATTCTCGCCGTCGCGCCACAAGGACATGTGGGTGTGCATTCCTGACCCCTGCACTCCATCCATTGGCTTTGGCATGAATGTCGCGTGCAGGCCGCGGTCCTTCGCGACCTTTCTCACGACAAGACGGAACGTCATGATCGAGTCCGCCATCGCCAGGGCCTCGGTGTATTGCAGGTCGACCTCGTGCTGGCTGGGCGCGTCCTCGTGAAAGCTGTACTCGACCGGGATCGAGAGCGCTTCGAGCATGTGCAAAGTCGTCTTGCGTAGATCGCTCGAGACATCAGCGGTCGTCAGGTCGAAGTACCCGGCGCT
>CAXMRH010000012.1:0-6721 GCA_964196045.1 uncultured Chthoniobacterales bacterium
GCCTCGCACATCACCCTCTCCCTGAGCTACGACGGTGGCCTTTGGGTCCCGGCGCTCGGCGCGGTTCTGAGTTCGGCGATCGAACGGGCGACTCGACGACTTCCCGCCTATCTCGAGTCCCGCTGAGGAGATGTCAATGCCGAATTCCGACATTCCAGATTTCGATAGGGACACAGCGCTCACCTCGGTCCACGTGGGCGCCGACGAACTAGACCCACGCGAGTGGCGAGGACACCTGACGTCGGAGTGGTCGATCGGACCAGTTCCGAACGGCGGGTACTCCGCTGCGCTCGCCGTACGAGCACTGCTCGGACACACAGGGTGCGAAACACCGCTGTCGCTCACCACGCACTACTACCGGCCGACGATCGCAGACGAAGACGCGACCGTACATACGACCGTGCTGCGACAAGGTCGAATGACGACCCACGCTGATGCAACGCTCGTCCAGGACGGCAAGGTCCGCGTGCGCTGCGCTGGGGTATTCGGGACTTACCCAAACGGCAAACTGCTACTGCAGACCCCTCCGCCCTCTCTCCCCAGCCCGACCGAGTGCCCTGCCCGTGACCCGAAGACGCAGGGGTTGAACATGACCCTGCTCGACTCCATCGACATGCGGCTGCACCCGGACACGCCGTTGCCCGTCGTCGACGACGTGGCGAGGACCCAGGGCTGGGTCCGATTTCGAGACGGCCGAGCAAACGATGCACTCGCGCTCGGGCTCTTCGCCGATGCGTTTCCTCCATCCGTCCTGTCGGCTGTTCCTGAGGCCGGCTGGGTTCCGACCATCGAACTCACGACACACATACGCGCCGCCGCCCGACCTGGATGGATTCGTGGAGAGAGCACCACGTCAAACGTGCATGACGGGACGTTGGTCGAGAACGTTCGATTGTGGGACTCCAACGAGACGCTCGTCGCAGAAGCTCGCCAGCTCGCGCTGCTTCGCACCTAGGGCGCAGTACAGGACGAACTCACCAGATCACCGCCTGGGCCCAGACAAGCCAGACGACCAAGATCACGAAGCCCATGCCGAATTGGACGAGCGCGCTCAGCCCAAACCCCTTTGCGACCGCGATCGTCGATGAACGAGCCGCCGACCACTCGCCCTTATCCCTCCACTCAGCCAACGCAATGCCAGCCAGAGCACCGACCACGACCCCTACGACTGGAATCGCGAAGAACCCGATCACCGCTCCGACACCAGCTGCAAGTTGCGAGGAGGTCGAGGCCCCAGATGTTGTGGCGGCACGTTTCGGGAGCACGATCCCAACCGCGACCGAGACCGACGCGAGGAACGTGATCGCTGCGAGCACTCCGATGGAGAACACATCAAAGCCGACTGCAAAGCCATAAATGACAGCAGCGATCCACATCAGGAGGATTCCCGGCAGTATGGGGATCAAGGTGCCGATGAGCCCGACCAGCATCAGTACGAGAACAATGGCCGTGGCGAACTCATCAGACATATCGGATCACCGAAGGCCCGGCCAACGAGAAAGGTGATCGATCGGACCCCGCCCGGCTCCGAGTTTCCAGCTCGCGCTTGCCCGAAGGCCGTCCAAGACATAACCCCGACCGACCTCGACCGCTTCGAAGATGTCGTCACCGTGTGCGAGCCGAGCAGCGATCGACGCCGACAGACTGCAGCCAGTACCCAACACATTCTTGGTGCGCACCAACTGCTGCTCCAGCACCATCGGGCCGTCCTCGGTCGCCAGAACGTCCACCGATCGGTCATCGACAAAGAGCCCGGTTACCAACACGGCAGATGACCCGTGCTCCAGCAGTGCCATCGCCGCCTGTTTCGCTGTATCGCGCGTCGCCACTTCGATACCGGTGAGCAGAGACGCTTCAGCGGCGTTCGGAGTGATCACTGTCGCCGCGGGAAACAGTCGGTCGACGTAGGCGCGCATCACTGCCTCATCGAAGAGCGGTGTCCCCGTGGAAGACACCAGCACGGGGTCGACAACCAGTGGGCCGAGCGTCGCTGCTCGAGCAACGACGACTTCCACCACTGGCGGGCTAAAAAGCAGACCGGTCTTCGTGGCCCCAATACGAAAATCGGCCGCAACGGCGTCGATCTGTGCCTCGATCATCGTGGTCGAGACCGGCTCGACGGAGGTGATTCCGGTGCTGTTCTGCGCCGTGACCACGGTAAGGGCAAAGACGCCGTGCGCCCCATGGGCGGCAAATGACTTCACATCGGCAGCAAGCCCAGCGCTGCCACCGCTGTCCGAGCCAGCGATCGTCATTGCTACAACGGGCGTAGGGGACGGCGCAGACTCGCGATCGCCGGTCTCGTTCAGACCCATGCGCGCACTCTGCTGTGCCTCGTGACACACTTGCCACTGAACGTCATGCCGTGGCTGGTGCCGGTCCCCTCCTCGGCGCCAGCCACGGAGGCGTCAGCGCTTCTTCGATGATCGACCCGGCCAGAAGAGCCCGGCGAGCACCAGAATTACTCCAGCGAGACCTCCGAGAAGAACCCAGTTTGGGCCACTAGCTCGAGCGATCAACGATTGCAGTTCCGCTCCGTTGTCAGGGTCATAGATGAACCCGAACTGAGCCGTTTGTGTATCGCTATCATCGGAAAGTTCGGTGTGCGTGACGATGTAATTCCCCGGCTCGGTGAGGGCCGAGAACTCGACAGACGCAACTCGTTTGTTCGCAGACAACGTGGATGGGCCGACGGCTATTGCTTCGCCGTCGGGCCCCTGCAGTGTGATGTCTGCTGCCGCTACCGGCACCCAGAACGAGATGTCGACATGGTCGACGGTTCCACCGACGGCCTGCCCGCTCGCCGGAGCACGCTCGAACACCTCTGAATGTGCACCGAGAGGCCCCGCGAGGAACGAACAAAGCGGCACTATCACCAGAGCAAGAAAGATCCATCGACGCACACGCCAACAGTACCGCCGAACGCCGATGGTCGCAGCCGTTCGGAGACCCAACGTTTCCGGAATGTTTCCCGTTGGTGAACGGCCGTCGTACCGCTTGGTTCGTCATCCGCGATACGGCACATTTCACGTCGTGGTGTTCCAGCGTCGTGACACCACCCAGAACTCGGATGATGCTCATAGGAGGGCACATGAAACGTAAACTTTTGGGTGGTGCAGCTCTCGGGCTGGCTGTCTTGGCAATAACTGAACCCGCGGCCGCACAAACGATCAACGAGATTGATCGCGGTACGGCGCGGGGCAACGACCTTCTCAACATGGTCGTGCTGGACAACATCTTCATCTTCATCGCAGGCGTACTCGTCCTGTTCATGCAAGCGGGCTTCGCCATGGTTGAAGCCGGCTTCACCGAAGCGAAGAACGCCGCAAACATCATGATGAAGAACCTGATGGACGTCGCAGTTGGCTTCTTGATGTTCGGCCTCATCGGATGGAACATCGCCTACAGCGGAAGTAACATTTTCGGTATCGCCGACGGCGGTTGGAGCATCTTTGGTGTTGCGGGCATGACCGACCTTTTCCCCGCTGATGTGGCCAGCTATCCGCTTGCGATTCCTGTGGACTGGTTCTTCCAAGCAGCATTCGCGGCCGCTGCCGCGACGATCGTTTCGGGCGCGGTCGCCGGACGAACACAGTTCAAGGGCTACCTGCTCTACTCGATCGTCATCACAGCGGTCATCTATCCCGTCGTCGTGAACTGGAAATGGGGCGGAGGCTGGCTCGACGAGCTCGGCTTCGTCGACTTCGCTGGATCCGGCATCGTGCACATGGTCGGCGGCGTTGCGGCCCTCATGGGAGCCTTGATACTTGGCCCTCGCATCGGAAAGTTCGGCCCCGATGGCGAGCCTCGCACCATCAACGGCCACAGCATTCCGCTCGCCATGCTCGGCGTATTCATCTTGTTCGTCGGCTGGTTCGGATTCAACCCGGGATCACAGCTCCAAGCAGACATGGCAGTTCCTTACATTGCCGTCCAGACCGCATTCGCGGCCGCCGCTGGCGCCGTCGGCGCTATGGCCGTCTCGTGGGTCACTTCTGGAAAGCCAGACGTTGGCATGGCAGGCAATGGTTTGCTCGCTGGCCTGGTTGCGATCTGCTCGGGCATCGGGAACTTCATTTCCATCGGCACGATCATCACCGGCTTCATTGCAGGCGCCATTGTGGTCCTCTCGATCAAGGCCGTCGAGCGGGCCAAGATCGACGACCCAGTCGGAGCGTTCTCCGTTCACGGCGTGGCGGGCTTCTGGGGGCTGATCGCCACCGGATTGTTCGCCTCGGAGTCGTCTCCCGTCGATAGCACGGGCGGCGGGCTCTTCACCGGCGGTGGGGCAGGCCTGCTCGTCGATCAGCTCATCGGAGGCGTCGCAATCTTTGTCTTCGTCGCTGTCGCAGCTGGGGCGCTCTTCAGCGCAATCAAGGCCGCTGGCCTCCTTCGTGTCAGCGAAGAAGAGGAGCTCATTGGTCTGGACCTGTCCGAGCATGGTGCCCCTGGTTATGACCTCGGGTACCCGGTCCAAGCACCATCAACAACGGTGCTCAGCTAGTAGCAAGAAGAGCCGGTTGACCGGTCGATCCACAAGATGGTGGATGTAGGCGCAACTCCCCATGTTGCCTGCATCCGCCATCTTTCGTTTCACGGATGTTCACGGAATGTTTCGTGTATGTGAACAGAACCTCTATAGATTGCGCGTCTCGCTCGAGACCCGCAGTCTTTTCCGTGAGTAGGGCGCACTGAGCGTCGACCTACGGACTGGGGAACCTATGGGAAGCGGCGATATCGCCTGGATGTTGATGAGCACGGCCTTGGTCGTGTTCATGGTTCCAGGACTCGCATTGTTCTACGGCGGCATGGTTCGTGCGAAGAACGTCGGCAACATGTTGATGATGAACATGGCATGCATCGCCATCGTTCCGATCCTGTGGGTGCTGTTCACGTATTCGCTTGGCAACAACTCGAATGAGGCCAAGACAGGGTTCTTCGGAGGCGAGCTCATTGGGAACTTCGATCTGGCGGGTCTCGATGGTGTGACGGGCGATGAGCTGCTCAGCGTCGCGTTCTTCATGACATTCGCCGCTATCACTCCCGCCCTTATCTCTGGAGCAGTCGCTGACCGCATGAAATTCGGAGCATGGGTGGCGTTCGTCGGATTGTGGTCCGTGCTGGTGTACACACCGGTGACCTACTGGGTCTATACCGGGTGGCACACCGAGCTAAACCCACATGCGCTCGACTTCGCAGGCGGCACCGCAATTCACATCAATGCCGGCATCGCTGCACTCGTCATGGCTCTGGTTCTCGGCAAACGTCGCGGCCTCGGAACTGAGGACATGTCTCCTCATAATCTCTCGCTTCTCCTCGTCGGAACAGGTGTTCTCTGGTTCGGTTGGTTCGGCTTCAACGCTGGATCGGCTGGTGCCGCCGACGGAATCGCAATCCAGGCCCTCATCAACACCTTCATCGCTGGCGCTGCAGGAATGATCGGTTGGGTTGGTGTCGAGTGGCTCCGAAACGGGAAGGCCACCGTCCTCGGAACCGCTTCTGGGCTCGTTGCCGGCTTGGTCGCGATCACTCCAGCGGCTGGCTACGTGACGTCGTTGTCGTCGATCCTCTTTGGGCTCGGCGCCGGAGTGGTCTGTTACTTTGCTGTGCAGCTGAAGGACTACCTGGGCTACGACGACTCGCTCGATGTCGTCGGAATCCATGGTGTTGGCGGCATCGTCGGCGGCGTGCTTCTGGGCCTGCTGTCGAGTCTGGACGTGAACGAGAGCGGCGCCGACGGCGGGCTCGATCTGCTCGGCAGCCAGATCCTCGCAATGGGATCGGTGATCATCTTCTCTGCCGTGATGACGTTCGCCATTGCGAAGCTCATCGACGCGGTCATCGGTCTGCGGGTGAGCGAGGACGACGAATTCGCGGGTCTCGACGTGAGCATCCACGGCGAACCGGTCTACTCCGAGGAACGTCCAAACAACGTTGAGGCGACGCGGGGCGCCACGCCGCTCTAGCTATAGACGAGCGACGCCGTGCGGGCCCTGACGGCGGATCCCTGGGCATAGAGGCCGGCATCCGATTTGGACTGCGCGAGCTCCATCAGCCTGCGTAGATCGTCATCGGTATCGATCCCCGCGTGCACCACGTCGAACCCAACGGTCTCTGCGCTTGCGTACACGGCTTTCGCGATCGCGGAACCGCGTCTCGAGTCACCCTCCGTCAGGAGCGAGTGGTGAAGCTTGACTCCATCGAATGGGAAGGCGTGCAGAATTCGCATAGACGCGTGAGACAAACCAAAGTCGTCGAGGACGATGGATGCACCGGCAGTTCGCAGGTCCGCAAGGTGGCGGACTACGGTATCGCCGCCCTCGGTCAGCGCCGTCTCACTCACTTCGATGATGACCTTCTGGTTCGTTGCGCCCAGACGTTCGACGAGCCAGTCGACGGCAACTCGGTCCCGCAGCGTCGACCCCGAAAGGTTGACACCTGTCCGAAAGCTCTGCTTGTCGGGGCCTTCTGGGAGGATCGCGAACTCGATGACCGCTCGCTCCACATCGGAGACGCGACCGATGAGTTCAGCGAGGTCGATGAATTCGGATCGATCGATGTGGCCGCGGGTTGGGTGAGCCCAGAACACGCGGGCTTCGGCCCCTACGACCGCGCCACTCGGAAAATGCACGATCGGCTCGAGTGCTGTCGAGAGCTGGTTGTCTGCAAGAGCTTCGACGAACTCGACCGCCATCGCGCGACGGTCCTCCACTTGTAGCTG
>CAXMRH010000013.1:0-9914 GCA_964196045.1 uncultured Chthoniobacterales bacterium
AGCGTCGGCGAGCATCGAGTTCGCAATCGAGTTCTGGTCATCACGCACGGTGCCATCCTCGAGGACGTTCTTTGCAAGGTTGACCGGGATGTCGATCGGATAGTTACCAGTCAGGCAGGCGTCGCAGAACCCCGCCTTCACCGCTCCGGTGGCATCAATGAGCTTGTCGATGTGCAGGTAGGACAGCGTGTCGGCACCCGTATACACACGGATTTCTTCAACTGAAAGATTCGCGGCGAGCAACTCACTTCGTACACCCGTGTCCATGCCGTAGAAACATGGCCACTTGTACGGGGGCGATGAGATGCGCAAGTGGATCTCACTTGCCCCAGCCTCGCGGAGCATCGCCACCATCGCCTTCGTGGTGGTGCCACGAACGATCGAGTCGTCGACGACCACGAGACGTTTCCCGGCGATGTTCTCACGAAGCGGATTGAGCTTCATTCGGACCCCAAGCGCTCGCAACGCCTGGTTCGGCGCGATGAACGTGCGACCGATGTAGCGATTCTTCACCAGCCCGTGGCCGAACGTGATTCCGCTGGCCTTCGCGTAACCCTCAGCTGCGGGTATCCCGGACTCGGGGACGCCCATCACCAAGTCGGCCTCGACGGGCGCTTGATCCGCGAGGGCCTCGCCCATACGTACACGTGCCTGGTGCACATTCTGTCCGTAGAGCGTGGTGTCGGGTCGAGCGAAATAGACAAACTCGAACACGCAAAGTTTGGGATCGACCTTTGTGTCGTCGAAGGGCCGGTACGACGTGACGCCGTCTGCGTCGATGACAACCATCTCGCCGGGATCAAGCTCTCGGAGGAAGGTGGCACCGACGACATCGAAAGCCGGGCTCTCGGACGCAAGCACCCATCCCCCGTCCTCGAGGCGGCCAAGGCTCAGCGGGCGGAACCCGTTCGGATCGCGTACGCCGATGATCTGCGTCTGGTCCATCAATGAGAAACAGAACGCTCCCTCGAGCTTCGGCAGCACGACCTTCATCGCCTCGAGAAGTGGGTTCTCGGCCTCGTGCGAGTGGCCGAACAGTTGCGTGGCCACGAGCTCGCCCACAAGATCGGAATCGCTCGCCACGGTCCCGGGCAACATGCCAGCATCGGTCGCAAGCGCTTCCGTGTTGACGAGATTGCCGTTGTGGCCGAGAGCGAACTGCAGATCACCCACGCCCCGATAGATCGGCTGGGCATTACGCCACTGCGAAGAGCCGGTCGTCGAGTAGCGAGTCTGCCCAATGGCAATGTCGCCGGGCAAGGACGTCAATGACCGATCATCGAACACATTCGAGACGAGGCCCATCTCCTTGACGACCATGACATCTTCAAAGTTCGAGACCGCCATCCCGGCCGACTCCTGCCCCCGATGTTGAAGCGCATACAACCCGAGATAGGTGAGGTGAGCAACCATCCGCCCAGGCGCATACACCCCAAAGATCCCGCACATTAGAGCCCGCCCCTTCGGAGCTCCAGCAATCGCAATTCGTCGCTACGCTCCTCGATGCTCAGCTGCTGCGCCAGAGGCACCCTCCGTCGCTCGTCCCTCGCTCCTGGCGCGCTGGCGTTCGTTCGTTCGTATACAGACACACGTGTGTCTGTATACGCACTGAGTAGACGCCTCGGGCGAGAGGGGAACGAAGCTCGCGTAGTGACCATGTCGGTTTCCACGGATCTCGACCGGAAGTGTCGAGCGATGAAAGCGGAGCGGAACCTGGAGGGCGAAGTCGGCCTAACGCTGGCCGTCCCAATCGTCACTGAGCGCTCGCCCCCATCGCTAGGGGAAGCTTCGTGCGCCATTGTTCGGTCGCGTCGGCGAGGGATCCTTCGAGGAGCCCTTTGAAGGAAATCTGGTCGCCCGTGGCGAGGCCGAGGCGCGTGATGGGCACCCCCATGGACTCGGCCATGTTCTCGACGATCTGCATGTTGTCCGGTGCGACCGCCACGATGACGCGCGATGGGGCTTCGCTGAACAATGCATCGTGTGTCTTGACCCGAGCAGCCACTACACCGACGCCGCCAGCAATCGCCATCTCTGCGATGGCCAACCCGAGCCCTCCGGTCGCGACGTCGTGCACGGCAGAGACCACGCCACCGGAGACCAGCTTGCGGGTCACCTCGGCAACGCGGAGGTGCATCTCGTAGTCGAGTTCGGGCAGATCACCACCCTTGGCTCCCTGGCCGCGGGCCCACATCGAGCCGCCGAGGCCAGCGCCTTCAGGACCGAGCACGATGATGCGATGGCCTTCGGTGAGCGCCATTCCCGGCGGGATGTGATCGATGGTCTCGGTCATGCCGAGCATTCCGACGACTGGGGTTGGGTCGATGTTCTCACCGTTGGCTTCGTTGTAGAGGCTGACGTTGCCGCCGACAACTGGCACGGTGAACGCCGAGCACGCTTCGGCCATCCCGTCGACGGCTTGGCTCAGCTGCCACATGGTCACCGGATGCTCGGGATTGCCGAAGTTGAGGTTGTTGACCAGGGCGAGTGGCGTTGCGCCGACACACGCCAGGTTGAGGACGGACTCGGCGACCGTCATCGCGGTGCCGCGGAATGGGTTGACGATGCACCAATGGTGATTGCCGTCGGTGCTCATCCCGATGCCGCGACCGGTGTCGACGTTGGTCGTTGGGTGTTTGAGGCGAAGCAGTGTCGCATCGCTACCGGGCCCAACAACGGTGTTGAGGAAGAGCTGCGAGTCGTATTGATTGTGGACCCATGCGGTGTCCATGAGCATCGAAGTCAGGTCGGCCCAAAGGTCACGGGGTGCATCGAGAGTGGCCGGGTCGATCTCGTTTGAGCGATCCGGTTCCGCCATCGGTCGGTCGTAGAGCGGCGCCGCATCATGGAGTGAGGAGGCGGGTATGTCTGCGAGAACCTCGCCATCGGGTCCGTCGAGAATGCGGAGTGCGCCGCCTTCGACGACGGTGCCGACCACCGACGCTTGCACTTCCCATTTGGAACAGAGCTCGAGGACACGGGCAACGTTGCCTGGCTCGACGATTGCGAGCATCCGCTCTTGGCTCTCGCTGGTCATGATCTCGAACGGTTCCATACCTTCTTGCCGTAGGTGAACTGCTGTCACGTCGACGTCCATGCCCATACCGCCGCGGGAGGCCGTCTCCGAAGTGGCGCAACAGAAACCAGCGCCGCCGAGATCCTGAATACCGACAACGAGCTTTTCGTCGAGGAGTTCGAGGCACGCTTCGATGAGTCGTTTCTCTTCGAACGGATCACCCACCTGCACACTTGGTCTTTTCGCGCTGTCGTCTTCGGAGTCGTCGAAACCTGCGGACGCCAGAACGCTGACACCACCGATGCCATCTCGTCCGGTGGATGATCCGAACAAGATCGCGATGTTGCCAAGCCCAGTCGCTTCGCCTAGGACCAAACGTTCGGTAGGCATTGTGCCGAGGCAGAAAACGTTGACGAGAGGATTGCCCTTGTACGTCTCGTCGAAGATCGTTTCGCCGCCAACTGTTGGAACTCCAACCGAGTTGCCGTAACCAGAGATACCGCTGACCACTCCTTCGGCGATCCAGCGGCTTCGCGCGTCGTCGATCGGGCCGAATCGGAGCGGGTCCATCAATGCGATTGGGCGGGCACCCATCGTGAAGATGTCTCGCAAGATGCCGCCAGCGCCGGTGGCGGCGCCCTGGTACGGCTCGATCGCCGACGGATGGTTGTGGCTCTCGATCCGGAAGGCACCGGCGATTCCATCGCCGAGATCAACCACACCCGCGTTCTCGCCGGGGCCGACGAGGACCCAGGGGGCTTCGGTCGGGAGGCGCTTCAGGTGGATGCGCGAAGACTTGTACGAGCAGTGCTCGGACCACATCACTGAGTACATCGAGAGCTCGAGTGGGTTGGCTGGTCGACCCAAGATTTCGTCGATGGTCGCGGCCTCGTCGTCAGTCAATCCGAGGGCGCGATGCAGAGGCTCAGCCATACTCGGGCCAACCTAACGGGCTGGCCCGGCACATGGTCAGGTTTGCGCTGTGACGTCGGTGGAATCTTCGAATACTCGTGGTCCGAGGGCTTGGGGTGTGCTCCCGATCAACGCCATACGTCAATCGAGCGATACTTGTTGCATGGTGAAGATACGAACCCTCTTGCTTCTGGTCTCCGTCTTGTTCGTGCTGTCAGCATGTGGAAGTGATGACCCGACCGACGGCGCAACCGAGGTTGGAGACGTTGGTGCCGAGGAGCTGTCCGACGATCCAACCGAGGTCCAACCGGCCTAGGACCTGGTTGACGTGCCCGACACGACAGAACCTGATGAGGATCCAAGCATCGATGCCAGTGAAGGCAATCCAGCTGAAGGCGAGGACGACCCCGGTGAGCCGTGTGACGCGCTGACAAACCAGGTCTTCTACGTCGATGTTGCCCTCGATGACCCTGACGGTGGGTTGAACATGCGATCGGCAGCAGGCCTCGACAACGACATCGTCGGCGTGTTCTCTCGGAGCAGCGAGCTCCTCAGCACTGGTGATTGTCTCACGATTGGCACGGTCGAATGGTGGGAGGTGACGACATCTGATGCCACCCTCACTGGCTGGGTGTCGAGTCGCTTCCTGTCTGACCAACTCGTGTTCAACCCAGGCCTCGGCAAGGCAATCGTGGACACGGACAACATCGGTCTGGGCGACGCATCACTCGAGGAGATGGCAGCAGCGTTGGCGGACACCTGCGGGTTCGACGAAGACGTGATCATCACCATGGTCGGCGAGTCGGTGGGGGCCGATGGCCTAGGGGGCTCAGTAGTCTTTGACCTCACCGGGCTGAAGGACGATGACAGCAACGGCTACCGGCTGGAAATCGACTTCATCTTCGACAAGAACGAAAGCGAGAACGGCGACGAGATCGAGCGCTATACGGTGGCGCGGATCACCAGCTATGCGCTATGCAGCCGCGGCGTCACCGGGGATGGGCTCTGTATCTGAATTCGCATGCGTCACCTTTACCGATTGTCGGCCTTCTCCTACGCTCGCTCCATGGCTGAGGAGAACTTCCGGAGTGACATCGCACGTGCACTCGAGGATTTCGCGATGGCATTCCCTGAGGCGTCCAATAGCCCCTCATGCGTGAACCGGAGCTTCATGGCCCGAAAGAAGGGTTTCATGTTCCTCGGTGAGAAGGACACGGGCGTACTTCGACTGATGGTGAAACTTGATGCAGGCATCGAGTCGGCCAACGCTGTGGCCGAGGCCAGCCCGGACGGTTGGTCGGTCAAAGGGCCTGGCTGGATCACGGGCAACTTCACCGACGACGAGGCCCCTCCGCTCGACGTGATGATGGAGTGGATCGACGAGAGTTATCGACTCCTCGCTCCCAAGACCCTCGTTAGCGAGCTCGATGCAAGCCAGGGCTGAAGGCCACCCGCAGGGAAGGATCAGATGAATCCGATCACCGTCACTTCCGTCGAGGCGACTGCCTTGGAGCTGCCCCTAGCACGGCCGATTTCGAGCGCCCTGGGCGTCTATCCCCACATCGACTGCACCGTCGTACGAGTCCACACGGATGCCGGTCACGTCGGTACTGGCTTCACCGCGTGTCTTGGTGGAAAGGCGAGTGGTGCGATCGTCCACTACATCGACCATGAACTCGCTCCCGCGATCATCGGCGAGAACGTCCTCCAACCAGAGCTGCTGTGGCATCGCATGTGGGGGCCGAACAAGGCACGCCAACGAGCCGGACTCGGAGTTTGGGCCCTCTCGGCAGTCGACATCGCGATCTGGGACTGTGTCGGAAAGGCCGCTGATCTCCCACTCCACACGATCCTGGGTGGGTATCGGCAGTCGGTTCCCGTCTACGGCAGCGGAGGATGGCACTCGTTGTCGGACCAGGAACTCGTCGATGAGTGCACCGAGTTCGCACAACTCGGCATTGGTGCGTACAAGTACAAGATCGGGACCGATCGCGATCGCGATCGAACCGCCCTCTTGCGTCGAGAGATGGGCCCCGACTTTGTTCTATTGGCTGACGCGAATCAAAAGTTCAACGTCCGTGAGGCACTCGAGTCAGCGAAGATGCTCGCGGAGTACGGCGTCGCCTGGATCGAAGAACCCGTCGTTGCAGACTCCACTGATGATCTGGCTGCGGTCGCTCGCTCGAGCGCCGTCCCCACGGCTGCCGGTGAGAACAATTACTTCCGTTGGGGATTTCGCGAACTCTGCGAGCGCAAGGCAGCGGACTATCTCCAACCCGACGTCGGTCGCTGCGGCGGAGTGACCGAGTTCCGCAAGATTGCCGCGCTCGCCGATTCATTCGGCGTGTCACTCACCAGCCATCTGTGGCACGAGCTCTCGATCAGCGTGGTTGGCGCAGCACGGTCAGGCTGGGCTTGTGAATACGTCGAGCTCATCCCGAGCGGCGCGTTAACGCGCTCATTCGAGGTTGTCGATGGCCACCTCGCTGTCCCAGACGTTCCCGGCCATGGCGTGGAGTTCACCCCCGACGCGATGTCGAGATATCGCGTGGCTTGAGCGACGGTCAGGCGGGAACAGAAACCGAGTCGAGGACGCTCTGGAGGAGCACGTTTCCATCGGTGGAGCCGAGGAGAGCGTGACTGGCTCGCTCGGGGTGCGGCATGAGTCCGACCACATTGCGGTCCTCGTTGCAGACTCCGGCGATATCTGCCACCGAGCCATTGGGGTTTCCAACGTAGGTGAGGACAATCTGATCGTTGGCCTGTAGTTCGGAGAGTGTCTCTGGGCTGCACGTGTAGTTGCCCTCGAAATGGTTGATCGGGATGTTGAGCTCATCACCTACGGCCGAGGCCGAGGTGAGTACAGAGTTCGTCGTCTCGACGCGCAAGGTCTGCCAGTCGTTCAGGAATTTCAGACCTGCATTCTTCTGGAGTGCGCCTGGCAGAAGACCAGCCTCGGTGAGGACCTGGAAGCCGTTGCAGATGCCGACTACGGGCATGCCGTTCTTTGCCGCTTCGGTCACTGCAGCCATGATTGGCGAGAAGCGCGCAATGGCCCCTGGGCGCAGGTAGTCGCCATGGGCGAAGCCGCCAGCGATCACGACAGCATCGACACCGCCGATCGAGGAGTCGCCGTGCCAGAGAATCTCGCCGTTGCCTCCGAGTCCATCGATGGCTTCGACGGTGTCGAATTCGCAGTTCGTGCCTGGGAATCGGACGACCCCAATTCTCGGTGCCATCAGCCAGCCTCGACGATGCGGATCGAGGCACCCTCGATCACTGGGTTCGTGAGGAAGGTGTCGCACACTTCGCTCAGCTTCGACTCTGCGGCGGCGGCATCATCGGCATCAATGTCGAGGTGAATGCTCTTGCCAGAGCGCACCTGAGAGATGCCCTCGTATCCGAGCGTCGGTAGCGCACGTTCGATCGTCGAACCTTGCGGGTCGGCGATACCGGCATGCAATTGGATGTCGAGGACTGCGTGGAACTTCATGATGGTTGAACCTACCCCTCAGATGGAACCGTCGAGCGCACATCGACAACACCAGGCCAGTCCGTAAATAACTTTCCAGTGATGCGTTCATAACCCTCGGTGTATCGATCGATCGTGGCTGTCACGACCTCATCGGGGATTGTGGGGGGCGGAGGTGTCTTGTCCCAGTCGAGGGTCTCGAGAAAGTCGCGAACCGGCTGTTTGTCGAAGCTTGGTGGGGTCGTGCCGGGCACCCACTCGTCCGCAGCCCAGAAGCGCGAGGAGTCCGGAGTGAGCATCTCGTCCGCCACGACCATCTCGCCATCGACCATGCCGAGCTCGAACTTCGTATCAGCGATGATGATTCCGCGTTCGGCCGCCCAGGCTGCGCCTGCTTTGTACAGAGCGATGGACAAATCACGCGCCTGCTCCGCGATGTCCGTGCCAACGAGCTCAACCGCTTGTTCGAAGCTGATGTTCTCGTCGTGCAGGCCATCTTCTGCCTTGGTCGACGGGGTGAAGACGGGCTCAGGCAACTGCTCGCTTTCGAGCAAGCCCTCCGGTAGTTCGGTCCCGTGCATCGTGCCCGCGCGGGAGTATTCCTTCCACGCAGAGCCAGTGATGTACCCACGGACGATGCACTCGATCGGCAACATCTCCGCCTTTCGCACGTACATGGTCCGTCCGGCCAACTCTGGATCTTTCGCACCTTCGGGAAAGTCCGCAAGATCGGTCGAGATCAGATGATTCGGTGCGATGTCGCCGAGGTGCTCGAACCAGAACGCCGAGATCGCCGTGAGCACGCGGCCCTTGTGAAGGACAGGTTCGTTCATCACGACGTCGAAGGCGGAGAGTCGATCGCTCGCAACGATCAGCAGCTTGCCGTCACCAGCGTCGTACATTTCGCGAACCTTGCCGCGATACAGATGGGGAAGATCAACGTTCACGACCTGAACCTATTCGCCCGAACCGACCAATGCGTTGACGAACGGTGTGACGTCAGTTCGATGATCCCGGGTTGAACACCGTTGCGATGTTTACAGAATCGTGCCAGGGCGATAGGCAGCAGCATCGGGTTCGGCAGCGACCAGAATGGCGACGCGTTGTGCCACCGCTGCAACCTGCTCACGCGCTAGGCCCGAGAGGCTGATGGGCTCAGAAACCGCGGCCTCGAGTACGGCTGGATCGACCGGAAAGCGGTCATCAGCAGCCAAGCGCTCGAGCAGGTCATTGTCCGTTCGGCCACTCTCGCGCATGTCAAGCGCCACGGCCACGGCATGTTCCTTGATCGCCTCGTGCGCCTCCTCACGACCGGCACCCGTCTTCACCGCTGCCATGAGCAACTTCGTTGTCGAGAGGAACGGCAAGTACCGCTCGAGCTCTCGATCGATCACCGCGGGGAAAGCGCCGAACTCATCGAGGATCGTGAGGAAGGTCTCGAACAGTCCATCGAGTGCGAGGAAGGCGTCTGGCAAAGCCACGCGCCGCACGACAGAGCAACTCACGTCGCCCTCGTTCCATTGATCGCCGGACAACGAACTCACCATTGTGACGTGGCCTCGCAAGATGGCCTGGAAGCCAACTACCCGCTCGGACGAGCGCGCGTTCATCTTGTGGGGCATCGCCGACGAACCAACTTGACCCTCTTTGAAGCCTTCGGTCACTAACTCCTGACCGGCCATGAGACGGAGTGTGTTGCAGAAGTTCGCAGGGCCCGCTGCGACCTGCAAGAGCGCCGAGACCACATCGAGATCGAGCGACCTCGGATAGACCTGGCCCACACTGTCGAGCGTCGAATCAAACCCGAGGTGCGAGGCCACCCGTTGCTCAAGCTGATCGACCGTAGCTGCATCACCGAGCAGGTCGAGCAGATCCTGCTGTGTGCCCATTGGACCCTTGATGCCCCGCAGCGGATAACGACGAATCAGTTCATCGACACGGGCATGCGCCTGCAGCAATTCCTCAGCCGCGTTGGCAAAGCGCTTTCCGAGCGTCGTGACCTGTGCCGCGACATTGTGGCTTCGGCCCGCCATTGCCAGATCGGAGTACTCGACCGCGCGCTCGGTCAGGCGAGCAAGTGTTGTCACTATCCGGCCGCGGATCAGTTCCAGGCCGCGCCGGATCTGCAACTGCTCCACGTTCTCCGTGAGATCGCGAGAGGTCATACCTTTGTGGATGTGCTCGTGGCCGGCGAGTGCGCTGAACTCTTCGATCCGAGCCTTCACATCGTGCCGGGTTACGACTTCGCGGTCAGCAATCGACGCTAGGTCGACCGTTCCGACGACACCCTCGTATGCCTCGATCACCCCATCGGGAATCTCCACGCCCAATTCGGACTGCGCCCGAAGGACAGCTATCCAGAGCTCGCGTTCGAGAACGATCTTGGCTTCCGAAGACCAGATGCCAAGCATCGCTTCACTCGCGTAGCGACCAGCAAGAACGTTGAGCATCAGCGGTTCGCCATCTCGTCTCGGTGTGCCGCGAGCTGCTCCTGTAAGCCCTCATCGGCAATGG
>CAXMRH010000014.1:0-17790 GCA_964196045.1 uncultured Chthoniobacterales bacterium
CGTGTGTACACGACCGAGTCTCGAGCCGGTCGTGGGTTTCGCTCGGACGGCGACCATTCGCGCCACAGTTCCGACCACATCGGCCTCCGCCGCGTACGCCCGCGACAGCTACTACGAGTACATCGATAGCGGGCCAAAACCCAGCATCGTCGTGATCCAGGACCTCGATGAAGAACCCGGCTACGGATCGTTCTGGGGCGAGGTCAACAGCAATGTGCACAGAGGGCTTGGTTGCGGCGCGGTCATCACCAACGGAAGTGTGCGCGACCTCCCCGACATTGCCGATCGGTTCCAGATGATGGCCGGCCGTGTGGGGCCGTCGCACGCGTTCGTCCACGTTGTCGACTTCTCTCGCCCAGTGACCGTGGCCGGCATGCAGGTTGTCGATGGCGATCTGATTCATGCCGAGCAACACGGCGCCGTGGTGATTCCGGCAGCTGACGCAGAAGCGCTCAGAGAGGCTGCCGATCTGATTATCCGTCGCGAACACGTGATCATCAGCGCCGCACAACAGCCGGGCTTCGACATCGACGCGCTTCGGCAGGCTCAGGCCGACTCTGCCCAAGTCGAGTAGTACGACCAGGCGGGCTCACGCCCTCAGCCGCCGGGAAGGTACTTCTCGGGATCGCAGCTCTCGCATCCGGACCACTTCACACACTCGACCCGGACCATGATCAGATTCCATACGGCGAGCTGCGCACCGACCCCAATCGGGACCTGGAGCCCAACGCCCCTCGCCTGACCTGCGGAAGTTCCGCCCTTTATGCCCGAGTCCAAAGCCTGACCGGCCTTCGTTCCGCCAATCATGTCGCGAATGAGACCGGCGTTGTCGGTTGCCAGTCGCGCTGCTTCGTCAGTCTTTCCAGCTTTGTTGGCCGTTTTGATGGCGTTAACGACGCTCCGAGCCTTTTTGGCCGAGGAGAGGACGGTACTGATGCTGGCTCCGGCCCGAACCGCTCGAACGCCCCCCTTTACCAGCTTGATCACGCCAACTCCGACGCTGAAATCGAAGTCCACGCCGCTCAAGGTTTTTCGCAGCGGAATGATCAGCTGACGGGGGTGGATCGCGTCACTGTTGTAGATACCGACCGCTGCGCCGCTGGCCTCAGCTCCACCGCCAAGGCCAAGACGGAGCCCTCTCCACGTATACATACCGATCTTGCTGGGATCATCCGCACAGAACATGAAGATGATGCCCGATTCCCAACCGATGATGCCAGCCATGACCCCGGTGTAGACGTTGACGCCGAACCAATTGCCAGATTGACAACAGATCGGCTCGACCTCCTTCGATGTGTCTTCGGAGGGTGGTGCCGTGCCGCCGCCAGGTGGATCACCTCCGGTTGCTGGGCCAGGCGTCGTCGGACCTCCGCTGCGCTGACGCGCCTCGCATGCCTCGAGCGCATCCTTGGCCTTCTTCTCGAGTCCCTTGGCAGTAATCAGGGTTCGATTGGCGTCGTTCTTTACGATCATCGCACGACGCTCCTCGCTCTGCAGCGCCTTCTCGCGAGCGACCCTCTCGTTACTTCCTCCTGACTTTTGCGAAAGCTCCTTTGACTCTTTCGTGATTGCGTCGAGTTCTGCCGTAGCGGCGTCGAGCGCCTTTTGGGCCTCCTTGCGCTTGCCTACCTCACGAGCGAGCGCCTTTCGTTCGCGCTCGCACTTCTCGGTTGTGGCAAAGCTGACCTCTGGGAAGAAAGTCATGGCCAAGCCCACGAGCAGCAGTCCGATGCCGCCACCGAACAGGACCCACCAGCCGGTCGAACCGCCGCCAGACGCGGGCTGACTCGGCGGAGCTGTTGGACTCACTGTCGTGCTCGGGGTGCTCGTTGTGGTTGGTTCGAGCGTCGTTGTGGTTGGTTCGAGCGTCGTTGTGGTTGGTTCGAGCGTCGTTGTCGGCGCACCCGTGGTCGTTGGCGGAGGAGCGATCGACAGGCCATCTGCGCAATCGACGAAGTCAGGGTCGAAAACCACGTCGACTGAGTCGACCTCACCGGATTCCACCGATCGTCCTGAGTCGGGCGCCCGGATCGACGTGATGCTGTAGGAGCCACCTTCGGTGATCCCGACCCTGACCCGCACCGAGCCGTCGTCAGCAACGACGCCGATACCAGTCACCGTCCCAGATGGGCCCGTGGCAGTGACCTCGATGGTCTGGCCGACAAGGGAGAAGTCCGAGAAAGACAGGCACCAATCAGCGGAGCTAAGCGATCCGGGTGGCGGCTGGTTGACGTGGTCGTAGCCGGTGTTCGAGTCGAAAACCTCGATCGGACCGTCTTGCGCGAGTGCGGGGCCCGAGGTAGCCGCCATTGTGACGAGGACTAGCCCTACTGCCATCAGCGTGCGCCACGTCGACTTTTGTTTCGGACGCAGTGTCATGACGCCTCGCAGTTCGTAAACCAGTGGACCGCTCCGTCGACGTATCCAAAGCTCGCGGTCGTTTCTGTGACGGAGCCCTGAAAGGTGAGCAAGGCCGAAGCAGTGAAGTAGTCGGGCACCTCGGCCTGGCCGGCGGGAGCGTCGATCAGGGTAGCGGTCGGTTCTGTCGGCTCACCGACGATCTCGATCGTGGTCGAGGCGAACCGTGCCTCCAACCATTCTTGACAGAGTTCTGTTGTGAAGATGTCGATGACGACCGGGTGAAGTCGCTCGAGCGCAAATGTTGTGTCGCCAACCGAGTTCGCAAGATTGAAGGCGCTGACGAAATCATCAAGCGTCTCGATCGGCGGCTCGGTGCTCGTGGTTGTTTCGAGAATCGACGTGGTCGTCGTCGATGGGAGCTCCGATGTCGGCGCCACCGTCGTGGACGAGGTTGTTGGTGGTTCGGTTGCCGCAACGACCGGCTGTGTCGTCGAAGAAGCGACAGGCTCGGAGGGTTCGTCCGAACTCCGCACGATTCCGATCAGCCCCACCACGGCAGCTATTTGGCCAGCGACGATGAGGCCAAGTGCAAACGGCCTCAATCTTCCTAGGCCAATGGCCACATTCGTCATGGGCCTCTAATCGGCTGTCGCCGTAACGACGTAAGCCTTCGTTGCGCCGACAGATTGCCGGCAAACATTCCGTTTCACGCGTTTTCACGCTTATTTCACGCCTTCGCCGGAATCTAGCTCCATCAACGAAACGGGAGTTCAGCCATGAAGGTCAACGTCGCACTACTACTCATCACCACATTTGTTTCAGCGCTCTTCGGGGGGAAGGTGTTCTTCGCACCTACCAGCGACGCAGCTCCGACCGCCCCCGCAGCGATGGCTGCAACCGACGTCTTCGTCATCGATCACGATGGCGACCCAGTGGAGAAGGCAATAATCACCACGAGCGCCGAAGACGCCAACGGAGTAAGCACGACGGTCCAGACCCTCACCACCAACAGCGAAGGCAAAGTCCGCCCACACTTCCCGAAGAGCACCGCCTCGAACGGAACCACCTACGCCATCCACGCGACACTCCCCGACGACTTCAACTCACGCATGGACACTGATGAGGGCGTCGGGCACGCACCTTGCACTGGCGACCAGATGCTTTGCATCACGGTTGTTGTACGAGCCACCGACGTCTCCCTTGTCGGCTCACAAGCACCAGCGTCAAAGCTCCAGTTCGACGTCGACGCCACCAAGCCACAGCCGAGAGCCGACATCCATACCAAGGACAGCAGCGGGAACGTCGTCAAGGGCGGCGTGGTCATGGTGCTCGATGCTGATGACAACGAAGTCTGGTCCGGACCAAATCCCGACGGTACGACGCTGAGCAAACTTCTGAAGAAGGGCGAGTACCGGGTTGCCTGGAAGACGCTCCCCAAGAACCACAAGGCATCTCCGAGCCAGGACGACCGTCTGCAAACGGTCAAGGAGAAGAAGGTCTTCGAGCTCTTCGCTGACCCCATCGCCCAAGCTCCTGAAGACACCTCGTCGATGGCAGTGACAGAAGATATCGAGTACAGCGCTGGCCCGACCGAGATCGAAGCTGCTCCCGAAGAGGAGGCAGCGACAGTTGCCGAGCGGGTTGCGACGCCAACCACACCGGACGAGCCAGCTGCTGATCCCGTGTTCGAAGAGATCGAGGTTGTCGAGGCACCTGCAGCGGTCGAGGAAGTACCAGCCCCGGTCGAAGAGATCGAGGTTGTCGAAGTACCAGCACCGGTCGAAGAGATCGAGGTTGTCGAAGCACCTGCACCGGTCGAAGAGATCGAGGTTGTCGAGGCACCTGCTCCAGCGGAGGAAGTCCCAGCGCCGGTCGAAGAGGCCCCGGCCCCAGCTGCGGACGAGCCAGTCGACGCCGGAACCGCCGACTGCTTCATGTACCTCGAGATGTACCCCGAGCTCACCGAGATCGATCCCGGCCTGCCGAGCTACTGCGAGTTCGATAACGCCGCTGCTCGGGCGCTGATCAGCGAACTCCTGATCGAACTCGGTCTCTAGATCGCGGCTACCGACAACGGAAAGGACTTGATGCCCGCCCGGCTGAGGCGGGCATCAACTGTTTTGCGGCCGGCTATTCGAGAAAGCCCCACCCAGCCATCCCGACAAAGGGACCACCACGATGTGTGTCAACCGAGATACCGCCGAGCTCATCGCCGTGCACGACGAACGTTGGCAGCTCGTAGAGCGGGAGCGCCGGCACCACTTCGGCGAGGCGTTGGTCGATGAGGCCATACAGCTCGCCACGAACCTCGGGATTCGACTCGTTCTCGGCGGCCACGAAGAGCTGTTCTAGCTGTTCGTCGTTGATACCGGTGAAGTTTGCGGGGATGACGGAATCGCATCCGGTCACGCCAAAGCTCGCAGGGCAATATTGCGAACCGAATCGCACGGTCGTCGCGACCGGGTCCGGGTTCACTAGGTCGATTGCCACCACGATGTCGTAGTCGCCGTTGAGGCGGGCGTTGAACAGCTCGTTGCTATCGAGCACGCTTGCTTCGACGCGCACTCCGGCCTCGAGGAGCTGCACGACCACGGTCTGAACGAGCGCTTGCTCGGCCAAACTCGACTGCTCGGCGGAGAAGAGGCGCACCTCGAGCGGGGTGCCGTTGTTGAACCGCGCCCCCTGAGCACCAAGCTCCCAACCGGCTTCCTGCAACAGGGCATCAGCCGCGGCGTCGTTGCCCTGGTAGATCTCAAAAGGATGCTTGTTCGCTGCATGGCTAGAGGGCCACACGAGGCTCTGGAGCGGCTCCACGATCTGACTCGTTACCGGTGTCACCGACGACTCGGTGATCAGCGATCGATCGATGGCGTGAGCGACAGCCTGTCGCACGAGGATGTCGCTCATCGGGCCCTTGCGCGTGTTCATATCGAGTCGAAGAAACAAATCGCCGAAGCCCACGTCGACCATGGCGTCGTCGAGTGCATTCGCTTGTGCCACGTGAGTGGCGCGACCGTCCTCCACGTAGGCGACGTCGAGCTCGCGCGACTCGAGCGCGTCGATTTGGTCGGCGGCACCGTCGTAGGTACGAATCGTTACCCGATCGAGCAGGGCTCGGTCGGCCCAGAAGTTCTCGTTCGGCACAAGGGTGAGGCGTTCCGCAGGATCGAACCCAGCGACGATGTAGGGACCGGCCGAGAAGTCGATCCCGCCCGCCAAGAATGTCGCCGGACTCTCGCCACCAGCCACGTGCTCGTCATAGGCCGCGGCCTTGATCACCGGATGAACGGTAGAGAACAGCAACCGATGAGCGCCGACAGGTTCAACGAATGACAGATCGAACGTGGTGTCGTCGATGACGTTCACCGTAAGGCCCTGGTAGAGCAGAGTTGAAACGGCGCCCGATTCCGGGTGGAGGATGTAGTCGAGCGTTCGCGCGACATCGGTGCTGGTCACGGGCGTGCCGTCGTCCCACGTTGCGTCCGATCGGAGGGTCCACCGCACCACGAGCGGATCGGTCGACTGCACGACGGGCTCATCCGCGGCGAGCCACGGAGTAAGCGACCAGTCGTTCGTGACCTGCATCAGCGGTGGCAATACGTGGCCAGTGATGAACGGCTCGCTCGAGCGGTCGACATGCACATTCACGCTCGCCAACGAACGGGTGGTTCCCACGTCGACAGTTCCACCCTGAGCCAATGTTGGGACTGGCGGCTTCGTCGATGTCGAGGCCTCGCTGGACGTCGAGCTGTCGCCGGGCAGCGTTGTCGTGACCGCGACGGTCGTCGAGCTGCCGATTACGTCTGCGACGTCAGCTGACTCCGCGCCATCGTCCGAGCGAGCGAAAAGAAGGCTAGCTCCAACTGCAACCGCCACGACTGCGAGCGCAACACCAACAAGCAAGCCACGCTTTGAAGACGTTGATGACTCGAGCGAATCTGCGTCCGGTCGTCCTGTGTCGAGAGTCGGCGTCGGAGCCACAGTGAGGTTGTCCCCGAGCCCACGCAGCGCTTCGATCAACTCACGGCCGGAACCGAACCGGTCCGACGGATTCTTCGCAATCGCTTTGGCGTAGAACACATCACGGCCTGGGTCACCCGTCTCTGGGACCGGGTCGTTCACATGCGCCATCAGCGTGGAGATCAGATCATCTCTGGTGTACGGAGGGCGCCCCTCCAACATCTCGAATGCGACGCAGCCCAGCGAATAGAGATCGGCACGATGATCGACGTCGGCCGAACTCGCTTGTTCAGGCGCCATGTACTCGGCGGTTCCCAATGCACCGGTGGTGTAGGCGCCGATCTCGCGCACCGAGGCAGCAATACCGAAATCGGCAAGCCAGACGCGATCGCCTTCAATCAGAATGTTCGATGGCTTCACGTCACGGTGGATCAATCCGCGGTGGTGGGCGTGATCGAGCCCATCGGCCACTTGGGAGAGCGTCGCCGCAGCCGCGACGGGATCCGTTCGGTCGACGTCGGCCAGCCGATCTTGAAGAGTTGGTCCGTCGACGAGACGCATCACGAGATACACGAGTCCGCCGTCCTCGCCTGCCTCATAGACCGGAACGATGTTTGGATGATCAAGCGATGCTGCCGCCCGCCCCTCTCGCTCGAAACGCCGAGCAGTGTCGGGGTTCCGCGCCACGACGGGGTCGAGGATCTTGAGCGCGACCTCACGGTCGAGGCGAACTTGGTTCGCGAGCCAAACCGAGCCGTGGGCTCCTTCGCCAAGCAAACTGATCAGCCGAAAACCGCCCAACTGTCGTCCTGCGAGCTCGTCGGCCATCCGCAGAGGGTACTGCAAGGAGGTCTCCCAGTTCGTACGATGGCGGCCATGGCTGACTACCCGCGAGGTCTCATCCGGCGTCCTCGAACGGGGTCGGTCGTCGAGCGTCCACGACTCACCAAGGTGAGCCCGGTCGGCCACCTCAGCGTCATCACCGGGCCCATGGGGACGGGGAAGTCCGTGCTTGCCGGCCAATTGGCTGACGCAGCGGGCGGCGAGCATCGCCAGATTTGGACTCGCTTCGCTCCCGGCTGGGGTCGAGCGAGCGACCTGCTCGGAATGGTGCGCTCCGCAGTTGGCCAAGCGGCCGACCCCGTTGCCGACGACAATCCAGATCTGCTCGTTGCTGCAGACGAACTGCTCGCAATTCTCGAGGCATCGCCCACAGTGCTCGTTGTCGAGGACCTCCATGAAGCCGAGGGCGACGACGCCGAGCGGCTGTTAGCAGAGGTAGGTGGCTTTCTGCCTGCCGATTCTGCTGTTGTTGTCACGTCGCGCCGGCGGCCGGCGAAACTCATCGGGCAGCTCGATGTTTCGCTCGTCCGGGTGCTCGACGAAGTCGATCTGGCCTTTGGCGAGGACGAGGTTGCCTCCCTGCTCACGAGTCGGGGGTTGGCTCCTGAGACCGCGGCCAACGCCTTGGCTGCGACAGGTGGTTGGGCCGCTGCGGTCGCGGCTGGCGCCGACGCCGGAGGCGACCGTCGCTTCGACGAGGCGATTTCCCACGCATTTTCTGCCGAGCGACTTGGATCGCTACTGCCCCTGGCCCAGGCATGCGCTGTACTGCCCTACGTCACGAGCGAGATCGCCCGGTCGCTTGATGTCGGTGGGTCCGATGACCTCCGACGTTTGGGAGAAGAGTCTTCACTCGTCGCCGAGTCGGATGGAACGTGGCGATTGCACCCCAGCGCATCTGGAGTGTTGACGGCTCCGCTCGAGGCAAGCACGATCGCAGCGTGGCGGGCTGCCACAGCAGCCGTGGTCGTGTCCGACGACGTACCTACCGCGGTCGAGCTTCTTGTCCTGGCCGGCGAGGCTGAGGCCGCCGGCGATGTCCTCGCATCACATGCCTCCGAGATCGGCGCAGCCCGAGCGACGCGATGGCTCTACCAGCTCCCCGCCGATGTACGGCGACGGCTACCCCCTGTCCTTTCCGGAGGACGTGCCACCGTCAATGTAAGTCTCGCGTTGGGTTCGGCTCGGCACCAGCTCGAGACTGCAGCCAACGATCGCGAACGACGCGAGGCCCAGCTCGGTCTGGGCTCGCTCCTCATGGCTGAAGGCGATTTGGGCGAGGCCGCGGCGGCCCTCGAGGCTGCCATGCGATTGAGTGAGCCCGGATCCATCGCTCATGCCCGAGCGAGCGAACAATTGGCCCACGCGCGTTGGTTCGCTGGCGACCTCGGGGGCACCCGTGCCGCAGTCGCTGGCTCCCCAGGTGACGCGTGGGCATCCTGGCTGCGAGGCGTCCTGGCACTGCTCGATGGCGACCTGGCTGCGGCGGGTGCCGCTGCCGAATCCGCCCGAAACTCTGCCGACGGTGAGAACATCACCGTCGCTCCAGGAGCATCGCTCCTTGCAGCCATTTCGCTGACGGAAGACGGCCCTGACGGGGCGCTGGCAGATGCGCAAGCTGCGTACGAGGTCGGCGTTGCAGTAGGCGGCCGCGACCTCGCCGCCGCCGGTCTCGTGCACGCCGCGGTACTCGTGCGACTTGGCCGCCTTGATGAAGCCCGACTTGTCGCTGAGCAGATCCAGCGAACGATCGGCCGGCATGACCGGTCTGCGCGTTTACGGTCCGCGCTGATCACCCGCGCTTGTTCACGACGCGACGCCGGATCGGGCGATGTCGACCGTGACGAGAGGCGTGTCATTGAACTTCGGAGCAACGGTTTCGCGGGGTTGGAGGACTACTTCTCCCTGATGTGCGGCGACGAGGAGATCGAGTCAGGGCCAGGCGGGCTCGAACTGCGTCTACTGGGAGCCTTCGAACTCTGTGTCGATGGAGTCACGCTCGAGCGCGACGCGTGGAAATCGAAGAAGGCACGAGAGGTCTGCGCTTACCTAGCGCACGCCGACCACCGTGGCGTCACTCGCGAGCAAGTCATCGAAGCCATCTGGCCCGACCGTGACCCGGAAAAAGGTAGGACCCTTCTCCGGACCGCGCTATCGGAGATCCGACGGGTGTTGGAACCCAAACGAGATGCGGGCCAGGAGAGCCGCTTCGTCGAGACAACCGGCGATCGCGTGCTGGTGCATGGTGTGAGCGATCTCGTTCAAGCCGAACAGGAGATCGGACAGCATAACGACGCGGCCGCGTTCGCCCGTCTGGTCGAAGGACTAGCGGTCGACGTGCCCGACAACGACTGGGCGCATGATCTTGGTGGTCTCGTCGACCGGCTGACGGTGGAGACAGCGACGCGGCTTACATCGGATGACGAATCCGATCACCCGCTCATGCTGCTGACGAATGCGTACGAGGCACTGATCACACGCGAGGACTGGAATCGAGCGCACTACGACGATCTGGCGAGCCTGTATCGCTCCTCCGACGACGAGACGGCAGCAGCGGCCGTCGAGCGACGCTGGTTCGCGGACGACTAAGGCGCGCAATTACGGATCAGTTTCACGGCCGTTTCACGCCATGAAGGGACGCTCAGTACACATCTACTGAGGAGTTTCGACATGAAGAACAACGCGATCCTTGCAACCACCGTGGCCATCGCCGTGATCGCCACGGCTGTGGTCGGTCTCGTCGCCAGCCGAGCAATCTTCGCCACTGACACCGCGCCGTCCCGCCCGGTCGTCATCGAACAGGTCGAGGCGCCAGCCAACACAATTCCTGCAGTGTCGCTTCCTGCCATGCCCACCCCGGAGCTTGACGATCAGATCGAGCCTGAGCAGGTTCTCGAAGCGACCGTTCCCGCACTGGTACCCGTTCGTGACATCGAAACCGAGATCGCACTGTTCATCTCATCGTTCAGCGAAGCCCACACCAACGGCGACCTCTCGTACCTCCTCGAAACGCTGCACCCCTCGATCTATGAAGCCTTTGGGGAGCAGGCGTGCATCGACTACACCGAGGCGACGATCGGCTCGATCACCGACATGACCTCGCTCGGTGCTGGTCCCGAGTTGCCGTTCACCTTGCCAGCTGGCGCAGAACAGCTGACCTTCGAACACTCCTACTCGGTCGCTGCGCAATGGACGGAGACACCGACCGACACGACGAACGTGGTGACGTTCCATGTGGTCGACACCGACGGCACGCTCGCCTGGCTCACCACGTGCGGCATCAAAGCGGTCGACGCCTGAACCACTCGACATCACGAGAGACAGCCCTAGAGACCCACCCCACTCGGGTGGGTCTCTTCGCGTTTCCTGGCCACACATCCCTAAGCGCCTCACGCCGGTTTCACGCCGGTTTCACGGCGTGAACAGATTCTGAATCCATCAACAACAGCGGTCCAGAGACCACACAACAAGGAGCACCGAAATGAAGATCAAAGTTGCACTCATCACCATCGCCGCAGCCGTCACGGTCGGCGGCATCTTCTTTGCCCCAAAGGGCCAAGCAACGCCGCCAGCTGGAACAGCTGCCACAAACGTCGTCGTGGTCGATCACGAGGGTGACCTCGTCAAGGGCGCCACCATCACAATCACCGACGCAAACGGCAAAGAGCTCAGCCGCGCCGAGACAACGGATGAAGGAACGGTTCGGCCGCACTTCAACTCCGATGGGACGTATTCGATCAAGGCGAGCCTCCCCAAGGACTTCTCGCCGAAAAACGATACAGACGGCCCCGTGAAGAACGCACCTTGCAAAAGCGACCTGCTGTTGTGCATCACCGTCGATGTCAAAGGAACCGACGTGCGCCTCAAGAATGCGCAGCTTGGACTCCAGCAGTACGACTTCACCGTCACCGACGAGACGCCGGAGCCTCGGATCGAGGTTCGGATCATCGATGTGGACAATCAGGAAGATCTGGTCGTAGGCGGAACGCTCAGCATCACCGAAGGCAACGACGCAGCCAAGGTTGTCTACTCCGAGCCCAACAAGAGCGGCAAACACACCACCGGCCAGCTCACGGCAGGAAACTTCATCATTCGCTGGTCACCGTCCGGTACACACGGGCTCGCACCCGGACAGACGAATCCTCAGATGGTTCAGGTCGGCAAGAAGACGCTGGTCACGATCTTCGCCAAGCAGGTGAACGTCTCCTCCGGGTCCGAGATCCAACCACCGGAGCGTCAGACCGGCGCAACATTCCGGGTACGTGACATCGACACGGACCAACCAGTGGCGGGTGGCTCGGTGAAGCTGAGCTACATCGACCAGAGCGGCACGTACAAGCAGATCGAGTCGGCGAACAAAGGCGAAAGCATCTACATCGAGTACGGCTCGCTGATCGTCCACCTGTCCGAAGTACCCAAGGACTACGAGCTGGTGAGCAAGGTGACCGTGCACACCTACGACGCCGGAACCACTGGCGATGTGTTCACCGTGCACGTGCGCAAGATCGAGAAGGTCGTCCCGCCGACAACGACGGTGCCACCAATTGTTGAACCGGAGGAAGAGTCCACCGAAGGGCAGCGAGTGGGTCCCGCAGAACCAGAGCTGGTCGAAGAACCTGGCGCCGAGGAGGCCCCTGTCGAGGAGGCCCCTGCTGAGGACATCTCGGTGGATCAACACCTGGCCGACAAGATTGCCGACTGCTTCATGTATCTCGAGATGTATCCGCAGCTGCTTGAACTCGACCCTCTGCTCTCCACGGCATGCACCGAAAACGTCGACTTCGCTCGTTCGGTGATCAGCGAACTCTTGGACGAACTAGGGCTCTGAGGCCAAGTAACGTCGGAACATGTTTGGGACAAAACGCAAGCTTCGGGCGTTCGAAGAGGACTCCATCCGGCTCGGCATGTCACTGGTCGACGACCCAACCCCATGGTTGGGCGTCGATCTCGACGTTTTGTTGCCGGAACGGTCGACGACGATCAGCGGCGAAGCGCTTGAGCCCGGAGATCCGCGCCTCGAGGAGTTTCACACGGTGCGCACAACGAAGGTCTACGCAAGCGCCGTGAACACGTCGCTCTCGGGACCTGGGCTATTGGCAGCCGTGTGCCTCCGGTACACGCTGCGCGAACGGGTTGGAAGCCATCGAACTACGGTCGAGCCCTTCAGCCACGTCCTCATCGGACGTCTACCACGTGCGGTGGAAACGCCTGTCCTGCTCGCGGCAGAGGTGCTGCCCGACCTCACGGGGGTTCTGGGATCGATCCAGCCACAGATCGTGGCTTTGACCCCCGACCACGAGTTGCTACACCGCTACTACCTGATGTTGAACGGCGACCGCGATCGGACGGTGTTCAATCGAGACATCTCTCTTGCTGCCGCTGCATGGTCCGTCCGGCCGAAGCTCCACGGAGAACCGATCAGCAACCCTGAACTGCAGGAGCAGCTCGAAACGCTCCTGCCCCCGGTCGACCGACTCACCGACTTCGAAATCTTAGAATTCCGCGGAGACCTCATCGCCCTCGTTCGCCAGGCCCCACGTGCTGGCCTCAACGACACACATGTCTCGCTCGTAGACAACGTTGCCCTGAACTTCCCGGGCTGACGCGGCCAAGCGCGCGCTCAGCGCATTGACTTCACCGTTTTCACGTTCGTTTCACGGCCGGATTGCACATTTGTCTCATCGGAGCGGCCCAACAAGGGGACGCCATTCAGAGGAGAATCAAATGTCCACCAACCGCACACGTATCATCACCGCACTCGCCGGGCTCGTCTTCGCCGCTACATCCTGCGGCACCCCCGCCAATGAGACCTCGGCTTCGGCCCCCGCACCGGTAGCGGCACAAGCGCCAGCTACGACGGTGGCTACACAGCCTGCAGACGTCCCCACGCTCGCCAACGGCGAAGAGTTCTCCGTCGAGTACATGGACGAGCTCATGGTTCGCTCAGAGTCGGCACCCACGCTCGGCGACTACGTCAAGGTTGTCGGCGAAATGGTCGCCTATCTCGAGTCGGATCCAACTCCAGGCACAAGCAACTGGGATTTCCCAGCCGAGGAAATGCAGGCCATCGCAGACACCTACGGCGTGCCGGTCGAAGTGGTCTTCGCTGAACTCGAGGCTC
Source organism: uncultured Chthoniobacterales bacterium (assembly GCA_964196045.1). Taxonomy (GTDB): domain Bacteria; phylum Actinomycetota; class Acidimicrobiia; order Acidimicrobiales; family SHLQ01; genus SHLQ01. The sequence goes on from CAXMRH010000014.1 coordinate 13,286, forward strand.
ACCCGGTCGTCGGCAGCGTGTTCAACTCCGATGCAGTCACGACAGCCGATGGAAGCACCGTCGAATTCGACGACGCAGGTTCGGACCGGGATGCGTGGACGAGCCAGGGTCCATGGAACGACCATTCGACCGGTCGGTGCAGCGGCTACGACCGCCCGATTGCCCCGGTCGCTGACTCGCAGAACTTCATGGCTTCGATGCTCGGTGATGGCCAAGAGGCCTTCGTCGTTCAGGTCGCCGAATTCGCAACTGCTGAAGAAGCTGCTCAATCATTCGACTCGGTGGACGGTTGCCACGTTCCGGCCGCTGCCATGCACTTCCTTGCCGACATAGGAGTCATCGGCGACATTGGCTTCGGTGGCGAACAGGTGAGTGAAGTTTCCGCCTCAGGCCAGTTCGAGACATGGGACATGTCAGGGTCTGGTCAGCCAGTCGCCCTTGCCGCCGTCCAGAACGGCGATCAGGTCATCGTCGCTCTGACGTACGGCCTCGGCGTTGACGCAGCGCTCCAAGAAGCACAGTCATTCATTGGAACGCGGATCGTGCAGTAACACGTTTCGATCCTCGCTCTGAAGCCCTCGAACCCTTGGTTCGGGGGCTTCTCGGGTTTTCGAAGGCTCACCCAAGCGGAGAACCCCCATGATCCTGCACTATGTATGATTTCGCATTCGACCAAAGGAAACCACTATGGCCATTCGCCCACTTCGGACCTCACGCGACAACCAGCAGTGGATGCTCGATCTGGCGCTCAATATGCGCGGTCGGGTACAGAACTTCGAACGCGACGAATGGGAAACACCCAAGCGCGCACACAACTACCGGATGTTGCCAAAGATGTGGCGGGAAAGTGCCGAGCATCACGAGGCCCTGGCCACCACTGCCCATCAAGCCGGCCACCATGCGACCGCTTTCGAACACTACGACCGGGCGATCGAGGCGTACCGAATGGGCCAACACCCGATCTATTTCGACGAGAACCCAGTCAAGATCGCTATGAACAAAAAGTTGGTCGAGATGGTCGATCAGCGAAGCTTGGTGTCGCCGTATCCGATCGAGCGGGTAGAGGTTCCTTTCGACGGGTCCACCATTTCCTGCCTGCTTCACCTGCTCCCTGATCGCCGCAAAGCGCCATGTGTCATCTACGTCCCTGGTATGGACCAAACCAAGGAGGTCTTTCCGAAGGGGGTGAACAACCTGGCGATTGCACGGGGCATGCACATGATCTCGATGGACGGACCGGGGCAGGGCTCGTCCAACCTGAAGAAGATTCGCGCAGTGGGAGACAACTACGAACGCGCTGGCGCCGCGGTCATGGACTACCTCGAGACCCGAGAGGAGGTCGATTCGGACAAGATCGGGGTCTACGGCGTCTCGATGGGCAGCTACTGGTCGCTGCGGCTTGCGAGTTATGACCACCGGCCCGCCGCCCTCGTGAGCGCAGTTGCCTGTTTCAACCCCAACAACACGATCTTCACGCAGTCCTCCCCACGGTTCAAACAGGTCTTCATGTACATGGCAGGCATGGACGACGAGGACGAGTTCGATGAAATGGCCAAGGACATGACGGTGAAGGGGTACGCCGACAAGATCTCCTGCCCCACCCTGTTGGTCGCCGGTGAATTCGATCCGCTCTGCCCGCTGGAAGACGCCATCGAGGTGTACGGAGACCTGACGTGTCGCAAAGAGATGTGGGTCATGGAGAACCAGTTCCATCCCCTCTGGCACATCGACAATCTCGGGGGCCTGGACTGCCATCACTACGTGTTGGACTGGTTTCGTTCGGCGCTGCTCGAAGACACGACTAACGAAGACCGTGTCGCCTACGCCACGGAGGGCGGCGACGGTCCCTTCGGCGATTGTGAATGGGTCCCGACCGTTGGTCCCGGCGAGGCCTACTTCTAGGAAGAGCCTTCTTCCATCGCATCCCAGACACGGGCAACCGCGGCGCGAAAGGCTGGTTCCGTCATGGTCTCGAGGGTGCGTGGGCGGCCGATCCCAACCTCGATCGTCTCGACGACCGTCGTAGGCGTCGCACGAGACAAGACCGTGACGTAGTCGGACAACAGCACCGCCTCTTCGATGTCGTGTGTCACGAGCATGTAGGTGCGTTTTTCGAGCTGCCAATGGGTTTCGAACTCGCGCCACATTCGGCGCTTGCTCATCGCGTCCAGATGAACGAACGGCTCGTCGAGCAGCATGACATCGGCGTCGTATGCCATCGCCCTCCCGATCGAGGTCTTCGTCTGCTGCCCGCGCGACAGCGTTCCCGGTCGGCGGTTGGCGAGCTCACGGAGACCCAGCCGGTCAACAGTGAACGAGCGAATCTTGTCGTAGAGGCCAGCCCGCTCTTTGTCGAATTCGACCCCGAGACCGACGTTGCGCCCAATATCCCACCACGGCAGAAGCGCGGGATTCTGAAACACGAGCGCGAATCTCTGTGCCGCCTGCGGTGGGCCGATCAGCTCGATCGAGCCGCCGGCGGGTTCCTCAATGCCGCCCAACAATCGGAGCAAGGTGGACTTCCCACAACCACTCGGGCCAACGATCGAGTGCATCGATCCCGACTTCACCTTGAGGTCGAAATCGCGAAACACCCATTCGGCACCGCTCGAGGTGGAATACCCGAAATCGAGCGATCGCACGTCAATGTCCATGAACGCCAGAGAGTAGTCATCCCACGGGTCACGCGGTGAGCGAATAGCCTCGTAACGATATGTACACCCTCGCTGCCGAGTCATCGATTCTCGAGCAGGAGCTCTCCGCAGTAATCCTTCTCGCTGCCGCCGCGGGCATTGCCCTGTTGGTTCGACGGGTCAAGGTGCCGTTCACCGTTGCCTTGGTGGTTGTAGGTCTGGGCTTTGCTTTCTTTCCTGACTTCATCGACCTCGATATCTCGAGTGACCTGATTCTCGGCCTGCTCGTACCGCCGCTGTTGTTCGAGGCGGTGCTGCATCTTCCCTGGCCGAGGCTCAAGGCAGACCTTGTACCTATTCTGATGATCGCCATCGGGGGCACACTCATAGGCACGTTCCTCGTTGGTTTCGCAGTCCAGGAGTGGGTCGGCCTGCCGTGGTTGGCAGCCATGGCCTTCGGTGCGCTCATCTCGGCAACCGACCCGGTGGCGGTTATCGCTCTCTTCAAATCGCTCGGCGTAAGTAAACGACTGGCCGTTCTGATCGAGGGCGAGAGCCTCTTCAACGACGCCGTCGCAGTGGTCATCTTCAACCTGGCGCTCGGGTCGGCGATCGACGGCGAGGACCTGTCGTGGAGCCATGGCATCGAGGAGTTCCTCGTGGTCGGACTCGGCGGCCTCGCCGTAGGCCTGGTGCTCGGTTACGTGGTCTCGGAGGTCATTCTCGCCCGGGTGGACGAGCCGCTGATCGAGACGACCACCACGCTCGCGCTGGCCTACGGCTCCTACGTGGTCGCCGAGAGCTTCGGTGACATCTTCGGCATCAGCGGGTTCCACCTCAGCGGAATCCTCGCCGTGGTGGCCGCCGGATTGATGGTGGGCAACATCGGTCTGCACAACACGTCGCCGTCGACTCGACTGACGCTGGAGCACTTCTGGGAACTCCTGACCTTCCTCGTGAATTCGTTCATCTTCCTGTTCATCGGAATCCAGATCGATCTGACCGATCTCAACACTTCGGTTGGCAACATCTTCATTGCCATCGGGGCGATTCTGGTCGTCCGTGCGCTGCTGGTGTACGGAATCAACTGGATCCACGGTCTGCTGCAGCCCGACCGCAAGGTGCCGGTCCCGTATCGTCACGTGGCCTACTGGGGAGGTCTTCGCGGTGCGATCAGCCTGGCGCTCGCCCTCACGGTCACCTCGTCGGGCGCGTTCTCCGAAGACGTTTCGGACACGATCCGGTTCATGACGTTCGGCGTTGTGCTCTTCACCCTTCTCGTGCAGGGCACCACGATTGGCCCGCTGATCGACCGTTTGGGCCTGAGCGGCAAGTCGCCGAGCGAACACCAGCAACAGCGACACCAGGCACGCATCTACGCAGAACGAGCCGGTCGACGCGAACTCGAACGCCTCGGACGCGAAGGGGTTCTCTTCCGCGAAATGGCGACTGCGATGACTGATACGTACGACGAGCACATCGCTACGTCGTCCGATGCCCTCGGCCAGCACTTCGTGGCCAACCCCGAACTCGAGGTGTCGATGCTGTTGTCTGCCCGTCGTGATGCGCTTCAAGCCGAGCAGACCGCTCTGCTCGACATGGGCCGCCGCGGGCTTGCGTCCACCGAGGTCGTGCACGAGATGACGGTCGAGATCGACAACAGATTCGCGGCTCTCGACCTTCTCGAAGAGCGCTGGGAGACCGACACGGTCTTTCCCGGTGCGCCCTCCGACACCGGTGAAGAGGCGCCCTGATGGCGAGCGAAGCGATCTACGTGAGCTGGGGTGGAACCGGTCGCAGCGAGGCGGTCCGTGCCGCGGTCGATCGGGCCGGCGAGGCAGGGCAAGACCTGCGCTACTTGGCGATTCTCGA
>CAXMRH010000015.1:0-5243 GCA_964196045.1 uncultured Chthoniobacterales bacterium
AGCCAGGATGACACGATTGACTTCGTGGTGACGGTGAAGGAAGTCCAAGAACAGGTTCTTCCAGAGCCCAATGATGAGTTCGCGAAGGAGGCGAGCGAGTTCGAGACGATGGACGAACTGCGAGACGACCTCAGTCATCGCCTCGAAGATGTGAAGAAGGGTCAGGCAGCGCAAGCACTTGACGAGAAGACGGGGGAGGCGCTCGCTGCGTTGGTGAACGACGATGTCTCTGAAGCTCTTATCGAAGACGAGATGGAGAACCGGGCCCAGGACATGGCTATGCGCCTCCAGGCTCAGGGCATCGAGCTCGAGCAGTACCTCCAGATCACCGGTACGACGCCCGAAGCGTTCCGCGAACAGCTTCGCGAGCAGGCCGAAGTCAGTGCTCGGGTCGACCTAGCACTTCGATCAATCGCTGACTCAGAGAACCTCGAGGTCTCAGACGAGGATCTCGATGAAGAGCTCCGAGTGCTAGCAACGCAGCTCGATCAACCACTCGACGCTATTCGGGAACAATTGGACACTGCTGGTCGTTTGAAGGCCATACGATCCGACATGCGGATCCGTGCAGCGCTCCAGTGGGTTACCGATCGTGCGCTAATTGTCGATGAGAACGGCAACACGGTCGATCGAGACCTTCTCGAGCAAGACGAACACGACCATGGGTCAGAGGAAGAGTAATCATGAGCGTCATCATTCCGAACGTCATCGAGAAGACCCCGCACGGCGAGCGCGGATCGGACATCTTTTCCCGTTTGCTTCGGGAGAACATCATCTTTCTCGGCACCCCGATTGACGACTTCGTCGCCAACGTGATCTCGGCTCAGCTGCTCCATCTTGAAGCAGAGAACCCTGATCGAGACATCAACATCTACATCAACTCACCCGGCGGCGACATCAATGCGCTGTTTGCCATCTACGACACGATGCAATACGTGAAGCCCGACATCACGACCATTTGTTTCGGCCAGGCGGCCTCGGCAGCAGCAGTACTTCTCGCCGCGGGCACCCCGGGAAAGCGCCTGGCGCTCAAGCACAGCCGAATCCTGATTCATCAGCCGTATTCCGGAGCGCAAGGTCAGGTGTCCGACATCGAGATCGCGGCTTCGGAGATCCAGCGTTTGAAGAAGTCGCTCGAGGACGTGTTGGCCCACCACACTGGCCAGACCTCCGAGAAGATTTCAGCCGACACGGATCGCGACTTCGTTATGACCGCCGATCAGGCTAAGGAATATGGAATCATTGACGAAGTCATCGACAATCGAGACACCGTAGATACCAGCGGGCCCATTAAGGCCGTCGAATAGCCGTCCGACAACTCAGACGACGAACACCACTCAAACGGGGAGAACTAGCGCGTGGCCAAATTCGGTGAAGGGGGAGAACTTCTGAAGTGCTCCTTCTGTGGCAAGTCGCAGAAGCAGGTCAAGAAGTTGATCGCTGGTCCAGGTGTGTACATCTGCGATGAGTGCATTGATCTGTGCAACGAGATTATCGAAGAAGAGCTCGCGGAGTCAGGCGACGTCGATTTTGGCGATCTCCCCAAGCCGGCCGAGATCCACGAGTTCCTCAACACGTACATCATCGGGCAAGACCACGCGAAGAAGATTCTCGCCGTGGCGGTGTACAACCACTACAAGCGGGTCGAGTTCGGTGCGACGCTCGACAATGAGGTGGAGCTATCAAAGTCGAACATCCTGCTCGTAGGACCAACCGGCTGCGGAAAGACTCTGCTCGCACAGACGCTGGCGCGCATGTTGAACGTGCCGTTCGCGATCGCTGATGCGACCGCACTGACGGAGGCTGGTTACGTCGGTGAGGATGTCGAGAACATTCTGCTGAAGCTCCTGCAGGCCGCCGAGTACGACGTCAAGAAGGCCGAGACCGGCATCATCTACATCGATGAGATCGACAAGGTCGCCCGCAAGAGCGAGAACCCATCGATCACCCGAGATGTCTCTGGTGAGGGTGTGCAGCAGGCATTGCTGAAGATCCTTGAGGGTACGAGTGCTGCCGTTCCACCCCAAGGCGGTCGCAAGCATCCACACCAAGAATTTATACAGATCGACACGACCAACGTGTTGTTCATCTGCGGTGGCGCGTTCGCTGGCATCGAGAAGATCATCGATAAGCGTGAAGATCGTGGCGGAGTCGGCTTTGGTGCGAGCATTTCGAAACGTCAGGAACGTGATGACCTCGGCGATGTGCTCACCCGCATCCGCCCAGAAGACCTCATGAACTTCGGTCTGATTCCCGAATTCATCGGTCGCCTTCCGGTCTTGGGCTCCGTTGGCAACTTGTACCGCGAGGATCTTGTTCGAGTACTCACCGAACCGAAGAATGCTCTGATTAGGCAGTACAAGAAGTTCTTCGAGTTCGAGAACTGTGAGTTGGAGTTCACCGATGACGCTCTCGGCGCAATTGCGGACCAATCACTCGATCGCGGCGTCGGTGCTCGTGGACTGCGCGCGGTTCTCGAAGAGGTGCTCTTGGCCACGATGTACGACCTGCCGAGCCGCGACGACGTGAGCAAGGTGGTCATCACCGAAGAGGTCGTGCTCGAAGGGGTCGTCCCCACTCTGCACAAGGTGAAGGGCCCGAAGAAGGATGCCGAAGAGCGCCCTCGCCGCGCCGCCAGCTAAATCTCCCGGGCTTCGCCCTCCAGGGCGAAGATCCGCCACAGCGCTCGCTTCGCTCACCAGATGTCTCGACTCCGCGCCTGCTGCGCCGGAGGCGAAGCCCGGTCGTTCGTCCCTCACTCTCTCCGGAGCTGGCGTCCAGTCGTGCGCATACGGGCGTCTGCGGGTCTGTACGACCGCGACATACGACGTAAGGGGTCAGGCCCCTTCGTCCTGAATCGTTGAATTGCATGGGGAGTCACCGCCATTCGGGCCAATTAGGGGTCAGGCCCCTTTGAGCGCGGAGGACGGCAAAGGGTGAGCGCTATACACACGAAGTGGGCGCCTCTGGCGAAGGAGAGCGGAGCTCGCGTAGCGAGCATGCACTCTGCGCCGGATGTCGGGCGGAAGTCCCGACGTGTAGCGGTTCTCGACCGGAAGTGTCGAGCGGGATATCCACCTCCGTAGGCTCGCGACATGAGTTTTACTGAGGCGATTCGTTACCTCGACAAGCACATCAACCTTGAGGCACGCGCCGGGCACTTTGAAGACCTGTCGCTGAATTCGATGACGGAGTTGATGGCGTTGTCCGGCGATCCACACCAAGCCTTCCGTTCCATTCACGTCACTGGGACGAATGGAAAGGGTTCGACTGCGACGATGATCGCTCGACTGCTGCAGGCTCAGGGCTTGCGAGTGGGTCGGTATTCAAGTCCGCACCTCGCCTCGATCACCGAACGGATCGAAATCAATGGAGAGCCGATTGGACGGGATCAGTTTGCCGAAGAGGTCCTTGCTTTGGCCGCCATTGCGGAACTTTCAGACCATCCAGCGAGCTACTTCGAGCTCCTGACCGCAACCGCGTATCGATTGTTTGCGGTAGAAGCTGTCGAAGTTGCAGTCGTCGAGGTAGGAGTGCTGGGGCGCTTCGACGCGACGAACGTGATCGATTCGGATGTTGCTGTGGTGACGAACATCGGCACGGATCACACCGACCAAAAGGGAGACTGGAAGCGACACATAGCCAGGGAGAAGGCGGGGATCGTCAAGCCGAACTCCACATTGGTCCTCGGCGAGATCGAGCCGTCGCTGCTTGACCTCTTCGAGGCCGAAGGTGCCGCCACAGTCCTGCGGGCTGGCGAGGAATTCGAGCTCGTGTCCGATTTCCCTGCGGTTGGCGGACGCGTGATCGACATCCGCACGGTACGCGGACTCTACGAGGACGTTTTCCTCGCGGTCCATGGTGAGCATCAGGCCACCAACGCGGCGACCGCTTTGGCAGCGACCGAAGAGTTCTTCGACGCCGCGCTGCCGGACGATGTTGTCGCGGAAGCGTTCGGCGAACTACAGCTCCCCGGTAGGGCGGAAGTCATCGCGAAAGAGCCGACGATCGTGCTCGACGGCGCCCATAATCCTGAGGCTGCGGAGGCTCTGGATCGAACGCTGGCAACGGCCTTCGGTGGAGCAAGCCCACGCGTGTTCATCATGGCGACGCTCGCGCCACGTGATCCAGCGGACTTCATCGCCGAGCTGGGTATTGGTCAGGGAGACTATGTCATCTCGATCCCGGTGAACTCGCCGCGTTCGGTGGCCCCGGAAGTGATCGCGCAAGCTGCCAGTGGCGCGGGAGCGACCGCAGAATCGTCGGGCGATGTCGAAGATGCGCTGGAGCGCGCCGCGGTGCTCGCCGGAGCGGACGGCTTGATCGTCGTGACGGGATCGCTCTATGCCGTGGGAGCAGCCCGCGAAGTTCTCGCCTAGCGATAGCCTCACGGCCATGAATCGCACTTTTGTCATCTGCAAGCCCGACGCCGTTGAACGTGGACTCGTTGGCAGGATCATTTCTCGCTTCGAGGAAAAAGGACTCACGATCGTGGCCGCCGAACTGCGTCACGCCGATGGTGCCACCCTCGATCAGCACTACGAGGAGCATGTCGAGAAAGGCTTCTACCCCGACCTCAAGGCATTCATGAGCCGGAGTCCCGTGATGGCCATGGTGCTCGAGGGCCCAGAAGACACGTATGCGATGGTGCGATCCATGATGGGCGCAACCAACCCAGCCGAGTCACCTGCCGGCACCATTCGTGGAGATTTCGGGACGGAGATGACCGAGAACCTCGTGCACGGCTCTGATTCCAACGAGTCCGCGGCACGCGAAATTGCCATCTGGTTCCCTCAGCTATAAGCACTCAAACGCACGTGGCGTTCATGTGACCGCTGTCTGTGTCGGACGTTTTGCAAGTTCGTTACAGAACTGCGTAGAGTCGTGTCTGGAGTAAGGGCCCGGATAACCCGGAACCCGGAGTCACTGGAGCGTCAATGGCAAGCGGTGTTTTGAGTTCTTTCGCAAATTTCGGCTCAATTTCAGGGCGAGACATGGCGGTCGACCTCGGTACAGCGAACACGTTGGTCTATGTCCGCGGTGAGGGCATTGTGCTCGACGAACCGTCGGTCGTCGCCGTCAACGTGCACACGGGCGAACCACTCGCCGTCGGTGCCGAGGCGAAACGTATGATCGGCCGCACGCCGAGCCACATCCAAGCAGTCCGTCCGTTGAAGGATGGCGTCATTGCCGACTTCGACATCTGCGAGAAGATGTTGCGCTACTTCATCGAACGGGTACAT
>CAXMRH010000016.1:0-11942 GCA_964196045.1 uncultured Chthoniobacterales bacterium
GTGATGATCCTTGCCCAGACCGCCGTGCGCAATGTCGGTGTAGTCATCTTCGCCATCCTCATCGTTGGCTTTCTCGTCTACCTCTTCTTCAACCTTCTCGACTCGAAGGGAGAAGGTGGAGCAGAGATCGAACTTGCGGCCAATCGCAAGCCCTATTTCGATGACGACGTTCTCGAAACTCGCAAGCTCGACCAGAGTCTGATGTCGGGCCTCGTACTGTTGTCGGTGATCGGGATTGCACTCCCGCTCTACTGGTTGGGTGAGCCCGGTCGCCAAGAGGGTTACGCCGAAAACACGATCGAACTCTGGACCGAAGACGGAGCAGAGGCGTTCGAGGCATCCTGTTCGTCCTGCCATGGCGGCGGAGGTGCTGGTGGTGTTGCGTCCTTCGCGATCACCGATCAAGGAAGTGGCGAGTTCGTCGCTTCCGTCGATTGGGTGGCGCCATCGCTCACCTCGGTACTGACCAGATTCACCGAGGAAGAGATCACGTACATCCTGAACTTTGGCCGCAACGGAGTGATGCCAGCGTGGGGCGCCCCGGGCGGTGGCCCGCTGACGACGCAACAGATCGAGATCATCATCGTGTATCTGCGCTCCGTCCAAAAAGACGCTGATGCTGTGCAGTCCGCAGTGCAGGACGGCCTCATCGAAGGGGCTCGTCTCGAATTGGTGAGCCGCGATCCTGAACTAAGCGCGGCGCTGCAAGACGCACAGTTCGGCGTTGCCCGCGCACAGCAGACGGGTCAGAGCGGCATCGTCGAAGAAGCACAGGCCGAGTTGAGCGCCGTGCAAAAGGCGATCGGCGACACCTTCCCCACCGCCGACATGGCAGCGTGGGTCGAGGAGATCTCCGATCCGTCCCACTCCGAATACCTCACCTTCGGCAAGTTGCTGTTCACGAACCGCGCTGATGCCGGCGGCTATGGCTGTGCGCGTTGCCACACGGCGGGCTGGTCCTATGACGGTGCCAACGATCTCGACATCTCTGGTAACTCGATCAGCACGATCATCGATGAGAATGGTGACGAGATTCCAGGGTACGTGCAGGGTGGCGGCTGGTTCGGACCTAATCTCACGAACGGTTCCACCGTGGCGCAGTTTCCGAGCGAGGACTCGATGATCGACTTCATCCGCAGGGGTACGGCCAACGGAGAACGTTATGGAACAGCGGGGCAGGGTGACGGTCAGATGCCTGGCTTCAGCCAACGGATTGACGACAAGTTGCTCGAGGAAGTCTTCGATGAAGAATTGGGCGAGTTGATCGAGGTCGAGAAGGTCTGGCCCGCGATCCTTACTGAAGAACAGATCGCCGCAATCGTGGCGTACGAGAGGAGCCTCTGATGCTCTCTACTCTCGCCGCTATCGGCTTCGATCCTCAGATTCGCGGCATTCTTGTCGTCGCGACCGGCGCGGTCGTCCTGTTCGGCTCGATCTGGCTGATCCTGGCCACCAACTCGGGCGTCCGTCTCGCAACGTTGATCGCGCTTGCAGGCTTCTTTGCCTGGATGACGATCATGGGCGGCTTCTGGTGGATCCGAGGCATCGGCTTCGTTGGCGACAGCGTGAGCTGGGAAGTCCTCGACTTCAACCGAGCAGAGATCAGCCAATCATCGGTCGAGGAGGCGCGCGACCTTCCGGACCCGAAATCGCTACAGGGCCTCGGCTTCTCGGTGGCCCAACTCGGTGTCGATTCCGGAGTCGAAGAAATGAGCGAATTCACCGCAGACCTCGACCGGTCGTCGGAAGACTTCTCGGGTCTCACCGACGAGGAGTTCCAGGACCAATGGGAACGTAATCTTCTTCGCAACGAAGCGACGACGCTGTCTCAGGTCATGTCGGTCGCTCCCGATTTTGTTGAGTCTGCAGTCGAGGACGGCGTGATTCCTGCGCTGAACGGCTGGGAGATCATGAATACTGGCGAAGCTGGTGAGGCGCAGTCAACAGCTGGAGCCGCGATCCTCGCGCAGGACGGCTTCGAGTTCGATTCACAAGCCGAATTCCGTTTCCTCGATGCGTTCCTCACGGGTGGCAAGCCACGTCTCGATCGTGACATCGACCTCAAGTGCACGTTCTGCGCGGACAACCTTCGTCGTGGCTGGCACTGGGTATCGAACGCTGCTCGCATCAAGAACCCGACCCAGTACTCCGTCGTGCAGTTGCAGGCTCTCGACGAGCAGGCGCTGATCGTCGAAGAGGGGCAGGCTCCGCCGTTCCCTCGGGTCGACGAGGAAGCTCCGATCATCTCGGTTGTCATGATCCGCGAACTCGGAAACCTGCGTTACCCGCCGGCTCTTATCACGCTGGGCTCACTGCTTATCTTCACTGCCCTCGCGTACATGCTGCATGTCCGGGACCTCGAGACGATGGCTCGTGTGAAGCAGTTCGAAGAAGAGGCATAGGTCGTGCAGTACCTGCCGCTGGCCGCGCTGATGGTGCTTGGAATTCTCTTTGCCTCAATCAGCTTCGTTGCTAATCGGCTCTTGGCCCCGCGGCGCCCAAACGACAAGAAGAACTCTGCCTATGAGTGCGGCATTGAGCCTGCAAAGGAAACACCAGAACGGTTTCCTGTTCGGTTCTTTCTGATCGCGATGATCTTCATTGTGTTCGACATCGAGCTCATCTTCTTTTACCCATGGGCGGTCGCCCACGAGAGTCTCGGTGTGTTTGGCCTCGTGGCGATTCTGATCTTCGCATTCGCAGTCTTCGAGTCCTTCGTATACCTCATTGGTAATGGCGCCCTCGAATGGGGCCCGGCGCATCAAGCACAACGCCTCAAAGCTGCCGTATCGGCTGGACGCACGACTCGTTCGACGATCCGTCGGGTGGGTGGCGAAGGCCGCGTGAACGACGAGGCGGCCTGACATGGGACTGTTCCAAGACAGCGAATCCGGGCGAGGGGTTCTCGACGACGGAATCGCTGGGCTCGAGCACAACGTCATCACCGCCCGCGTCGAAGACTTGGTCAAATGGTCGAGGGCGCGCAGCATGTGGCCCGCAACGTTCGGCCTGGCCTGTTGCGCGATCGAGATGATGGCGACCGGCGCAGCACATTACGACATGGCGCGTTATGGCATGGAGGTCTTCCGTGCCTCGCCCCGGCAAGCAGATCTCATGATCGTTGCGGGAAGAGTCTCCCAAAAGATGGCGCCGGTACTTCGCACGATCTATGACCAGATGATGGAGCCCAAGTGGGTCATTTCGATGGGCGTCTGTGCATCGAGTGGTGGCATGTTCAACAACTACGCGATCGTGCAGGGCGTCGATCAGATCGTGCCGGTCGACGTCTACGCACCGGGATGTCCTCCTGGACCCGAGACCCTCCTGCATGCGATCTTCACGCTTCATGACTCGATTCAGAACGGCGAGCTGATGCGCCGACGGTCCGAGACCGGCGGCGGGGCTGCGATCGAAGTGGCCCAACGCGACGGGCAAACCGCGGTCACTCTCGGGAAGGCCTGATCATGGGTGATGTCGAGACTCCCGACGAGGAGATCGAAGAGGGTGCCGCCGTCGATGCCGAGGACCAGCTACACGGAGTGCCGCTCCTCGAACTCTTTGGCCAGACCGTCTTGTTCCCGACGATCGATTCGTATGTCGACCTCGTTGGTGCGCTTCGTGACGAGGGGTTCAACCAGGTGGTCGATCTCTGTGGAGTGGACTACCTGCGCCATGACCGTACCGATCTTCCGGGGAGCATCCAGCCAGAACGTTTCGAAGTCGTCGTGAACCTCATCAGCCACGGGCGGCGGGAACGCATCCGGATCCGTCTCCAGGTGGCCGAAGGGGTGGCGGTTCCTTCATTGTTCGATCTGCACCCCGGAACCGAGGCCATGGAGCGCGAGGCGTTCGACATGTTCGGCATCGAGTTCTCTGATCATCCCGACATGAGCCGGATCTTGATGCCAGAGACCTGGAACGGGCACCCACTTCGTAAGGATTTCGCCACCGGCCGCATTCCGGTCCAGTTCAAGGGTGCCCCAGGGCAACGGTGATCACATGACACTCACAACAGACGACCTCGCTGAAGAAGAAAGCACCGGCTTCGTTGGCACGGCAGAACGCGTCATGAGTCGCGACAACTCCGTACTTCGCTTGTCCGAAGAAGAGGCTGCCGCGCTCTCGCTCGCCCCGAACGATGAGTTCGGCGATTCGAAGATGATCATCAACATGGGTCCGTCCCACCCGTCGACGCATGGTGTCCTTCGGCTGTTGCTCGAGATGGAAGGCGAGACCGTGCTTCGGTCGAAGCCAATCATCGGCTATCTCCATACCGGCATGGAAAAAACCGGGGAGCAACTGACCTATTTGCAGGGTTGCACCAACGTCACCCGCATGGATTACGCGGCGCCGCTCTTTACCGAGCTCGCGTTCTCTCTCGCCGTCGAGAACCTCGTCGGCATGGAGATCCCCGAGCGGGCGACGTGGATTCGCATGCTGATGAACGAGCTGAATCGCATGGCGTCGCACCTGTTGTTCATGGCAACCAATGGCATGGACCTTGGCGCGGTGTCGATGATGATCTATGGCTGGCGAGAGCGTGAGCCTCTGTTGCGCTTCTTCGAGAAGGTGACCGGCCTTCGCATGAATCACAACTACATCCGTCCGGGCGGCGTCGCCACCGACCTTCATAACGGATGGCAAGACGACCTGGTCGAGTACCTCGAGATGCTCGAGCCTCGCCTTGACGAGTACCACATCTTGATGAACGGCCAGCCAATCTGGCGAGACCGTCTTCAGGGAGTTGGCGTAATCAACGAGGCAGAGTGCCTGGCGCTCGGAACGACCGGGCCGATCCTTCGATCCGCCGGCAGCAGTTGGGATCTACGTCGCGACATGCCGTACCTCGCGTACGACCAGGTGGAGTTCGCTGTGCCTGTCGGCGAGTACGGAGACTGCTTCGATCGATACGCCATCCGGCTTGCCGAGATCGAGGAATCGATGCGGATCGTTCGCCAATGCATCGAGAAGATGCCGTCGGGGGACTATCGAACTCAAGACAAGAAGATCACGCCACCGCCGCGGGCACGTATCGATGAGTCGATGGAGGCGTTGATCCATCACTTCAAGATCTTTACCGAGGGTTACAAGGTCCCCGCAGGAGAGACTTACATGGCTGTCGAGAGCCCTCGTGGTGAGCTCGGCGTGTACATCGCCTCCGATGGCAGCTCGACTCCGTATCGGATGCACGTTCGTGCCCCGAGTTTCGTGAACCTCCAGACCCTGCCTCATCTGATGCAAGACGGCCTTCTCGCGGACGCAGTGGCCGTGATCTCGAGCGTCGACCCAATCATGGGTGAGGTCGATCGATGACCCGCCTCTCTGACGCCAACGTCGAGCTCGCGAAGCGGATGATCTCGCACTACCCGCGTCCCAAGTCCGCGCTGATTCCTCTCTTGCACCTCGCACAAGAACAAGACGGCTGGGTCTCGAACGAGGCAATGGCGCACTTGGCCGAACTCGTCGGTGTGACCCCCGCAGAGGTCAAGGGCACCTGCACCTTCTACGAGATGTTCAAGTTGCATCCGGTTGGCACCTACATGGTGAACATCTGCACGAACATCTCCTGCCAGCTCAATGGCGGTGAGGAGTTGCTCCACCACGCCGAAGAGACTCTCGGCATTCGAGCAGGCGGCACAACCGAAGACGGAATGTTTACGATCGAAGACGTCGAGTGCATCGCGGCCTGCACCGAGGCTCCGTGCATCCAGGTCAACTATAGATACGGCCTGCGCCTCTCGATGGATGACTTCGACGACATCATCTCGGCGCTGCGCGCGGGAAACACTCCCGACAAATTGATTACCGCGAATGCGGGAGAGCCGATTCCATCACACGGCACGCTCGGGCTCGCCCGACAGCACTTGTCTGCTGAACAGACGGCAAACATCATTGCGCCAGAAAAGATTCACGAAGCACCGGTCTGGCTCGCCACCGCGTCGGAGGAGAGCTGATGGTTTCTGGCGACTATGTCCCACACGCCCCCGGGTACGTGGACTCTCCCGGCACGAAGATTGTCACCCAGCGCTTCGGGTACGACGACAGCTACACGCTCGAGCGATACGAGGCGACGGGTGGCTACGAAGGGTTCAAGCAAGCGCTCGGAAAGAGCCCGGCCGAGTGCCACTCGATCACGAGGGACGCAACACTTCTCGGCCGCGGTGGTGCAGGTTTTCCCGCCGGCATCAAGTGGGGCTTCTGCCCTCCTGAGGTGTGGCCTCGTTATCTCGTTGTCAACGGCGATGAATCCGAGCCCGGCACGTACAAAGACCGACTCCTCATGGAGCGTGATCCACATCAGCTGATCGAGGGTTGCCTCATAGCGTGTTATGCGGTCGGGCTCACGCAGTGTTTCCTGTACGTCCGCGGCGAGATGGCGATCGCACAGCAACGCATCGCCGACGCGCTCAACGAGGCGTACGCTGCTGGCCACGTCGGGCAGAACATCCACGGCAGCGGGTTCTCAGTGGACATCGTTCTGCACTGGGGGGCTGGGGCCTACATCGTTGGCGAAGAGACAGCGTTGATCGAGAGTCTCGAAGGCAACCGAGGCATGCCTCGACTCAAGCCGCCATTCTTTCCTGCTGCGGTTGGCCTCTATGGCCAGCCGACGATTGTCAACAATGTGGAAACACTCTCGAATCTGCCATGGCTCATGCAAAATGGTGCGGAGGCGTACAAGGAACTCGGAAGTGAAACCTCGCCGGGCACTCGCATGTTCGCCGTTTCCGGACATGTGAAACGCCCAGGCGTGTATGAGGTCGAACAAGGCGTCACTACGTACGAAGACCTGATCTACGGCGATGACTACTGCAAAGGCATACGCGATGGCCACGAGCTGAAGGCCTTCGTGCCCGGTGGTGCGTCAGCGCCATGGCTCTTTCCCGAGCACATTGGGCTGCCGCTCGAGGCTCGTCCGATTGGTGCTGCTGGGACCATGCTTGGATCCGGGGCGATCGTGATCATGGACGATTCCACCGATGCGGTGAAGGCATGCCTTCGTCTCGTTCGGTTTTTCGCCCGCGAATCATGTGGCAAGTGCACCCCGTGCCGCGAGGGCACCAGCTGGGAAGAGAAGATTCTGCAGCGAATTCTCGACGGCAATGGACGTCCCGGCGACATCGACCTGTTGTTGGACGTTGGCGACAACATCTCGCCGGGCCCCTATCCCGCAGCGAGTTACGAGGCAGAGGGTCTCGAGGCCGTACCGTTCCCTCCTCGGCAGACAACCATCTGCCCTCTCGGCCCTTCCTCGGTCGCGCCGATCACGTCTGCACTTCGCCGCTTCCGCCACGAGTTCGAAGCAAAGATCGCCGCAGCACATCAAGAAGAGCAGGTGACTTCATGACGGCTACCGAACCCCGGTCAACCGAGGTCATCGGTGTTCCTGTCACGATCGACGGGGTCGAAATCCTCGCCAAAAAGGGCGAACTCCTCATCGACGCGGCGGAACGACACGGCGTCTACATCCCCCGGTTCTGTTATCACCCGCGCATGAAGCCGGTCGGCATGTGCCGGATGTGCCTGGTCGAGGTCGACACGGGCCGCGGACCTGGCTTGCAGCCATCGTGCATGTTGCCGGTGTCCGACGGCATGACTGTGCTCACGGAGAGCGACGTCACCAGGAAGGCCCAGAGCGGAGTCCTCGAGTTCCTTCTGATCAACCATCCACTCGATTGTCCGGTATGCGACAAGGGTGGCGAGTGCCCCCTTCAGGACCAAACCGTCGCGTACGGCCCCGGCGAAAGCCGCTTCGTAGAAGAGAAGCGTCACTTCGAAAAGCCGATTCCGATCAGCGACATCGTGTACCTGGATCGCGAACGCTGCATCCTGTGCGACCGCTGCACCCGCTTCGCCTCCGAGGTTGCCGGCGACCCCCTGATTCACTTCCAGGCACGCGGCAATCAGACCGAGGTGAATACGTTCCCTGACGAACCATTCTCCTCCTATTTCTCGGGCAACACCGTGCAGATCTGCCCGGTCGGCGCACTGACCGCGAAGCCATACCGCTTCAAGGCTCGCCCCTGGGACCTCACCGAGATCGCCTCTACATCGACGACCGACTCGGTTGGCTCTCGCATCACGGTGCAGAGTTCACGCAATCAGATCCTGCGATACCTCGGTGTCGACAGCGATGCTGTCAACTGGGGCTGGCTGAGCGACAAGGAACGCTTCAGCTTCGAGGCATGGAACTCCGAAGCTCGCATCACGGGGCCACTTCTCCGAGGCGATGATCTCGGCAACCCCACAGACGACGGCGACCAACTCGTTGCCGCGTCCTGGCCACTTGCATTGCGCAAAGCTGCCGAAGCCCTCGATGGTGTCGATCCCGAGCGCGTCGCCGTGTTCGGCGGAGCGCGCTTAACAAACGAGTCGCAATACGCATGGGCCAAGCTGGCTAAGTCTGTCATCGGGACCGACAACGTGGACGCCCAGCTCGGCGACGGCCTAGATGCTCGTCTCGTGCTCGGCCTGCCGCGGGCAACGATCGCTCAAGCCTGCGCTCCTGGCGGCACGGTGCTTGTGGTCGGTGTCGACCCGAAAGAGACGCACGGATCGCTGTTCTTGCGCCTGCGTCACGCAGCACAGAACGACAAGTCGACGCTCATCGAGGTCACGCCCCGATCCACGGGTCTCACCGAGTACGCCACGCACTCGTTGCACCCGACTCCGGGTCAGTTGTTCAGCGTTGTCCAAGCACTGTTCTCTGGCTCAACGTCCGATGTTGGCGGAGTGAGCGGCGAGGACGTTGCAGCCACTGCTGCTGCACTTGGCGATGGACCAGTCACGGTGGTGTACGGACCTGGCTCGTTGGCCGAGGATTCCTCCGTCGTGGAGAAAGCCCTCGCTACGTTGGCCGAATCGCTGCCCTCGGCCACCTTCTTGCCAGCGCTGCACAGGGGCAATGTCATGGGGGCGCTCGACATGGGCCTCGTGCCGGGAGCGCTGCCAGGGCGGACCGGCCTCGGCACCACGCCCGAGAATTGGAACTCCACACCCGTGCAAGCGGGCCTCGGTACCGAAGCAATGCTCCGACGAGCTGCCGACGGCGGAATCGACGTCGCAATCCTGCTCGGCTGCGATCCATTGACCGATTTTCCCGATGCCGCGCTAGCCGAGAAAGCCTTCAACAAGGTCGAGCACCTCATTGCTGTCGACTGTTTGTTGAACTTCACCTCTACCAGGGCCGACATCGTCTTCCCAGCGGCCGCGAGCGCCACCGAGGTGGACGGTTCGTTCACGAACATCGAGGGCCGCGTAAGCCCGATTGCCCGCAAGGTCACCCCTCCAGGAACCGCTCGCCCAGATTGGGTGATCGCAGTCGAACTCGCCGCGCAACTCGGCGAGGATCTCGGGTTCATCGACCTGGATGAACTCTGGGCTGACTTGAGCGGGGCTTCGTCGCTGCACAGCAAAGTCACGGCAAGCGAAATCTCGTCCTCGGGGCCCGATTCGGTGTTGCTGTCTGGATCGTCGATCGACCCACCTTTAGCCGCGTCGATCGAGATCACTGACCAAGAACCGGAGGACGGGTTCGATCTCGTGGTCACTCGCAAGATGTACGACGAAGGCACGATGCTCACCTTCAGTCCTTCCCTCAGTGCTCTCGCCGCCGGTGCTCACGCATCATTTCACCCAGACGAACTCGCCTCGATGGGTATGAGCGCAGGCGACGATGTCGCTCTCGTCAATGAGATCGGCTCGATTACCCTCCCCGCCCGTGCCGACTCTGGCGTCTCCAAGGGGACCGTCGCTGTCGAGTTCAACCAGCCCAATGCCTCCGTTGCGCTGTTGCTTGACGCAGGGCGTATCGTCACGTCCGTGCGAGTGGAGAGCGCGTCGTGATGTTGGCACAGCAGCAGTATCTCGAAGACTTCGAATGGTGGAGTTGGGACCTCGTGTTCCTCGGGGTCAAAGTCGTGCTCGTCTTTACGATGTTGCTCGTTTCGGTCATGTTGATGGTCTGGTTCGAGCGCAAAGTTGTCTCGGATCTGCAGAACCGCATTGGGCCGAACGTGGCTGGTCCGTGGGGGATCCTGCAGACGCTTGCGGACGGCATCAAGTTGTTCTTCAAGGAAGATCTCACGCCCGACGGTGCCGACAAATTCGTCTTCAAGCTTGCGCCGTATCTATCGCTGATCCCCGCGTTCTTGATGTTCTCGATCGTGCCGATCGGTGGCGATTTCGTGAATGGCGATGGCTCTGTCGAGATCGCCGGTCAAACCACCCTTCTCCAGCTGGTCGACCCCCCCATGGGGATCCTCCTGTTCCTCGCGATGTCGGGCCTCGGCATCTATGGCGTGATGCTCGCTGGTTGGTCATCCGGCTCGAAGTACCCGCTTCTCGGAGCCGTTCGCGCTTCCGCTCAGATGGTGTCGTACGAGGCTGCCCTTGGCCTGTCGCTCGCCGCAGTCTTTCTCACAAGCGGGTCGCTCAGCACGAACCAGATCGTCCAAAGCCAGGTCGACGGTCGCTTCTACGTCGGCGGCTGGAACGTCTTTAGCCTTGGCTTTATCCCCTTCGTCGTCTTCATGATCGCCGGAACCGCCGAGCTCAACCGGCCGCCCTTCGACCTCGTCGAAGCTGAACAAGAACTAGTCGGTGGTTTCCACACGGAGTACAGCTCATTACGTTTCTCGCTGTTCTTCCTCGCAGAATTCATGAACGTCGTCACGATGGCCGCCATCATCGTGACTCTCTTCTTCGGTGGACCGCATGGCCCGATCGTCACCGACACGCTCGGTTGGGTGTGGCCGATTCTCTGGTTCTTCTCGAAGGTACTGGTGTTCCTGTTTATCTTCGTCTGGTTCCGAGCGACTCTTCCCCGACTCCGCTACGACCAACTCATGGATCTCGGCTGGAAGTTGCTCATACCGTTCTCACTCGGTTGGTTCCTCATCCTCGCGGGAATCCAGGTGGGCCGGAACGAGGGCTGGAACCTCGCCATTGTTGTTGCCGTCGGCATTGCAGGCATGGCGGCTGGAGCGGGGCTTTTGCTGGGAGCGATCCGGACCGCCAGATCGTCCCGCGCTGAATCTGAAATCGTGGAGTACGGCTGATGGGTTATCTCGAAGGATTTGCCGTCACATTTGCCAAGCTTTTCGAAGATCGTGTCACGGGCGAGTACAAGGCCGGTGGCGAGGGAGAGAAGCGAGACAAGCCAGAGCGCTTTCATGGCCGTCATGTCCTTAATCGCTACGAGGACGGGATGGAGAAGTGCATCGGCTGCGAACTCTGCGCAGGCGTGTGCCCAGCTCGGTGTATCTATGTGCGGGGGGCGGACAACGCCCCGGACAATCCGGTGTCGCCTGGTGAGCGGTATGGCTACATCTACGAGATCAATTACCTGCGATGTATCCACTGCGATCTGTGTGTCGAAGCATGTCCGACCCAGGCAATCACCGAATCCAAGTTGTTTGAGTTCTCGTTCACCAACCGCCAGGACGCCATCTATACCAAGGACGAACTGGTTGTCGGAGACGACGGCCAGCCACAGAAGCTCCCGTGGGAGGACTGGCGAGAAGGTGACGACGCGCTGACCTCTGGCTGGATGCGTGCGACGTCTCCGGGCGGCTCTGCTGACTACGAGAACCAGGTCGCCTGGTCTGGCGAGCTCGGTTATGGCGTGCGCGCCGCGGAGCCGGGCCAGACCGATACTTCCTACGCTGCCAAGTCGGACGACGCTTCGGCCGATGACGCTCATGAAACAGACGGAGGCCACTGATGAGTCTCCAGGTCTTCGTCTTCCTCCTCGCTGGGCTCATTATTGTGATGGGCGCGCTCGGAGTCGTGCTTTCCCGCCATCCCGTTCACGCCGCGCTCTTCCTAATCCTGACGCTCTTCGGAGTAGCTATCGAGTTCCTCGTGATCGAGGCGCATTTTCTGGCAGCGATCCAGGTCATCGTTTACGCGGGCGCCATCGTGATCCTGTTTCTCTTCGT
>CAXMRH010000017.1:0-9147 GCA_964196045.1 uncultured Chthoniobacterales bacterium
GTACCCGTAGAGTTCGCGGACCGGTTTCACGTGATTGGCCTCGAGCCGAATCTCGACCTGTGCCGGATCGACGAGGCTCGGGTGTTCTGCGCCCATGGCGTTCGACAATCGCAACATCTCGTGCCGCAGCGCTGACACATAGTTTGCAAGTCGCACCGACTTGTCGATTGGATCGAGACCCCGCGTGAGCCACGTGTTCTGCGTGGTGACACCTGTCGGGCAGTGGTCGCTGTGGCACCTCTGCGCTTGAACACAACCAATCGCGAGCATGGCCTCACGAGCCACGCCAATGCCGTCAACGCCCATCGCCATGGCGACCATGGCCTCGGTCGCCAACCCGAGCCGTCCAGCGCCGAGGAACACGGTTCGTTCATGTATGCCACGTTCCGCGAACGCCCGGTACACCTCCGAAAATCCTTGGCGAAATGGCAGCGCGACGTGATCGCTGAAGGCAAGGGGAGCGGCCCCTGTGCCGCCTTCTCCTCCGTCGACCGTGATGAAGTCTGGGCCTCGACTCGTATTGGTCATTTCTTCAGCGAGTTCTCGCCAGAAGGCCTTCTCTCCGACCTTGGACTTGATGCCGACGGGGCGGCCGGTCGTGTTGGCCAGCTCCTCGCAAAAGTCGACGAGCGAAGGAACATCGCTGAACGCAGAGTGTCTGCTCGGGCTCTTGACGGTCACGCCGACCGCGACACCTCGGGCCTCGGCGATCTCGCGGGTCACTTTCGTCCCTGGCAGGACTCCGCCGAGGCCTGGTTCTGCACCTTGGCTCAGCTTGATCTCGATGGCTTTCACCTTGGATCCCTCCATCGAGCCAAGGAACCGATCCATGGAGAACTTGCCGTCGCCGTTTCTCGCTCCGAAGTAGCCGGTTCCGATCTGGAACATGAGCGGTCAGCCGTGGCGATGGTGCTTGCCGATGCCTCCCTCGCCCTTGTTGTGCATGGAATCTGCGACCATCGCGCCGCGGTTGATGGCTTCGATGGCAGGAGCCGACAACGAGCCGAAACTCATCGCAGAGATATTTGCAACCGACGGTGCCCGATAGGCGTGTTCTCTGCCATGCGCCTCACCGGCCACGTTCAGCATCCGGATCTGATCGGCGTCTTCTTCTGGAGGGGAGGGGTGCGGAAACGCGGCGTGGCGCAGGAGGACATAACCCGGTCGATCGATGTCGTTGTCGGTGCCAAACCCGAAGTAGGCGTTCTGCTCCTTGGCGGAGGCGTAAATGAAACGTCGCTGATCACGACTGAATGGCAGCTCTTCGTCATTATCGGCAACAACGTATTGGCGAAGTTCGGGCCCGACCTTCTCGATCAGATATCGGAAGTGCCCAACTACCGGGAAGTTCCGCAAGATGGCGTGGCGACGCTGCACCACGTCATGAATCGCCACACCAACGACGAGAACAACGATTACGACGACAATCCACAACCACCACGGCATGTGATTGATCGTAGGCTCTCCCCAATGTCGGATCTGCTACCAATCGCTGAACGTGTCGTTGAACAAGCAAGCCCGGGTGAGCAGGTCGAGGCATTCGTCTCCCAGGGAAGCTCGACGGAAGTGAAGGCGTACCGCGGCGAGATCGAGTCGTTCACCGCTGCGAGTTCGGCGGGCATCGGGATCCGAGTGATCTCGGATGGGCGCGTTGGATTCGCCCACGCCGGAACGCTCGACGAGGACGTCATCGCCGAAACCCTCGCAGAGGCTCGAGACAACAGAGCCTTCGCCGAACCCGACGAATGGGTCGCATTGAGTGAGCCAGACGGGGGTGTCCCCATCGTCCATGATCACTGGGACGATGCCGTCGCCACCACGCCCACAGAATGGAAAGTGCAGCTGGCCCTCGACCTCGAGCAACGGACCCTGGCACTCGACCCGCGTATCAAAGGGGTACGCACCGCGAGCTACGCCGACAGCTCTGGCGAGATGGCCCTGGCAACAAGCACCGGGGTTCGGGCCACCGATCGGGGCACGGGCGCTCACGTCTCGGTCGCTGCCATGGCTGGCGATGGTGACGAGACGCAGATAGCTGGCGGGTACGACGTCGATTTCGGACCTACCAACCTTTCGATCGACAAGGCAGCCGCCGATGCGGTACATCGGGCAACCCGACTTCTGGGAGCACAACAACCGATGTCGCAGCGGGTGACCATCGTTCTCGAACCTCGTATGGCGGCGAGCATCGTCGGCATCACGGTTGGGATGCTGAACGGCGAACGAACCCTGAAGGGTCGAACCCCTTTTCTCGACCGGATTGGAGAATCGATTGCGTCGCCGTTGTTATCGGTCTTGGATGACCCGACCGATAGCCGTTCGTTCGGGGCGACGTCCGTTGATTCAGAAGGGCAGACGTGTCGCCCGTTGCCTCTCATTGACAAGGGTGTGCTGGGCGGATTCCTTCACAACACCTACACCGGCCGCCGAAGCGGCCAGGGAACGACTGCAAACGGCGTACGTGGCTACCGATCCACGCCGGGCATCGGAGCTCACGTTGTCGTCATCTCACCGGGCACAGGCACCCTCGAGGACATCATCGAGGACGTCGATCTTGGCGTTCTCGTGACCTCGATGAGCGGTCTCCATTCGGGCGTCAACGCGATCAGCGGAGATTTCTCCGTTGGCCTCGATGGGCTCATGATTCGTAACGGTGTACTCTCCGAACCGATTCGTGAGGCAACAATTGCGTCAACGATTCAAAAAATGCTGACAGACATTGTCGCAGTAGGTGCCGACACGGAGTGGCAGCCCGGAGGGTCCGGCCCTGTTTCGTTGGCCATCGCAGACGTGTCGATGAGTGGCGCGTAACTCTTGAACACGTTTGGTCCGGACCGATTGACACGGATGCGTGTGTTCACCCCTAAACGCCTTGCAGTCGTTCTTTCGCTTGGTGCTGCTCTTGTCTTCTTGGCAGCCACTCCAGCCGCGGCCTTCGTTGCCCAAGACGGGTCGGGAAACGTCGAACTCACCGTGCTCGAGGCCATCATCTTGGGCCTCGTCGAAGGCCTCACCGAATACTTGCCTGTCTCGTCGACTGGCCACCTCTTGGTCGCCAACGAACTTCTCGGGCTGAACAGCACCGCAGAAAGTGAAGCCGCCATCGAGACCTACGCGATCTGTATCCAGGTAGGTGCGATTATTGCCGTCTTGTTCCTCTACTGGGAGCGAATTCGCCAAATGGTCGAAGGGGTCTTTGGGCGAGATGAGGAGGGCCGCCGGATCGTCACAGCGGTGATCATCGCGTTCGGTTTTACCGCGGTGATTGGGCTCGCATCAGAGGACGTTGTCAAGGACAAACTCTTTGGCGTAGAACCGGTCGCCGCAGCCTGGATCGTTGGAGGCATCATCATCCTGGCGCTCTCGCGAATGGGTTGGTTCGACCGTGTCGGAGGTGAGCTGGGAACGCTCACTTGGCAGAACGCTGTGGTGATCGGGGTCATGCAGGCCTTGGCGATGTGGCCTGGTGTGAGCCGATCGATGATCACGATTATCGCCTCAGTTCTCGTTGGCCTTTCCCTGCGAGCGGCCGTCGAGTTCAGCTTCCTGCTCGGTCTGTTGACATTGTCCGCGGCGACCGCCTACGAAGGTTTGCAGGGAGGCGCAGAGCTCGTCGACACGTTCGGGGTAACGACACCAGCGATCGGGCTCGTCGTAGCGTTCGTGTCTGCAATGGCGGCAGTAAAGTGGATGGTCGCGTGGCTCAACGAAAAGGGCTTCGAAATCTTCGGCTGGTACAGAATCGCTGTTGGTGCGCTCGCATTCGCACTGCTCGCAACCGGAGCGATCTCGTAGGGATGAGAGTGATGAAAATCGGTGTGCTGAAAGAGGTCGCAGAACGCGAGAAGCGGGTTGCGCTCGTTCCTGACAATGTCGCCAAACTCGTCGCATCTGGACATGGCGTCCTGATCGAGGCTGGTGCGGGGAAAGCTGCAGGGTTCCGCGATTCCGACTACGACGACGCTGGCGCGAACGTGGTGAGTCGACAAGATGTCCTCGCGGGGTCGACGGTCCTTCTCCAGGTACGAGCGTCGGGCACCCACAGCCTTCCTGACGGGGTCCGCGAGGCACTCCACGACGGGACAGTGCTGATCGCCAACGTCGATCCCTTGTGGATGGCGCCCAACGTGTCGGATCTTGCCGAAACGGGTGCAGCTGTACTGGCTCTCGAACTCGTCCCACGGATTACTCGAGCGCAGAGTATGGACGTCTTGTCCTCTCAGGCAACCGTCGCTGGATATGAGGCCGTTCTCCTCGCAGCCTCTCGTGCACCACGTATGTTCCCGATGCTCATGACTGCAGCTGGAACGGTTCCTCCGACCAGGGTCATCGTGCTCGGAGCCGGCGTGGCTGGCCTGCAGGCCATCGCAACGGCGAAGCGACTCGGAGCGGTTGTCGAGGCGTATGACGTACGCCCTGCTGCGGCTGAGCAGATCAAGTCGGTTGGGGCCAAGGCCATCGAGCTTGAGTTCGAGACCGGAGATTCTGAAGACGCGGGCGGATATGCGAGAGAACAATCTGAAGACCAGAACGCTCAGCAACAGCGACTGCTCACTCCGTTCATCGCCGACGCTGATGTCGTCATCACCACGGCTGCGATACCGGGGGCTCGGAGCCCAGTGCTGCTCACCGAAGCCATGGTCGACGAGATGAAGCCGGGATCAGTGATCGTCGATCTGGCGGCTGAGCGAGGCGGCAACTGTTCCCTCACCGTCGCAGATGTGGAGATCGAACACGACGGTGTCATCGTGTTGGGTCCGACGGATCTGCCAAGTCACTCGCCCCGAAACGCGTCGCAGATGTTGTCGAACAACATCTCCACCGTTCTCGAACACCTCGCGGCGGACGGTGATCTCGTGATCGATGCGAGCGATGAGATCACGAGTGCGATGCTCGTCACCGCTTCGGGCGATGTTGTTCACCCTCGAGTGCTCGAGAAGCTGGGCCGATCGCCCTCCGGAGCAGCGGGAATGTCCGGGGAAGAGGAATAGATGGATCCAATCATTGCACTGACGCTCTTCGTCCTCGCCGTCTTTCTTGGTGTTGAAGTGATCACGAAGGTGCCACCAACACTTCATACGCCGCTCATGTCGGGCTCGAACGCCGTCTCGGGGATCACGCTTGTCGGTGCGTTGGTCTCCGCGGGAACCGAGTACTCGACGTTGACCACGGTGTTTGCTATCGCCGCCGTTGCCCTCGCGACGATCAACGTCGTAGGTGGGTTCTTGGTCACAAACAGGATGCTGGCCATGTTCGCGCCAAAACAACGGCGACGGGCCAGCGATGAATCGGACACGCAGTCATGAGCAGCGACGACTTCATCGGACTCGGCTATCTGGTCGCAGCTGCCCTGTTCATTCTCGGTCTGAAGGGATTGTCGAAACCGCGTACCGCCGTCCGCGGCAACCAGCTCGGTGCATCCGCGATGCTCATCGCCGTACTGGTCACCCTCACCGACAACCAGATCATCTCGTACTGGCAGCTTGCACTGGGAGTTGTGATCGGAGCCACGATTGGCGTGGTCTTGGCAGTCCGCGTCGAGATGACCTCCATGCCTCAGCTCGTGGCCTTGTTCAACGGATTCGGCGGACTCGCCTCCGTGCTGGTTGGAGCCGCGTCATTCTTCGAAGCTGTTGGCCGTGGCACCGACGACGTCCAGCTGAACGTCGCTGCGGCGTTCACCGTCGCTATCGGCGCGGTCACCTTCACCGGAAGCATCATTGCATTCGCGAAACTCCAGGAGGTCTGGGGTGGCGTCGTCCTGCCTGGCGCGCGGGCGTTCAACATCGCGCTCGTGATGGCCTCGCTTGTCTTCGCATCGCTTATGGTCGCCAACCCCGACGATCGAATCTGGTTCTGGCTGCTCGTGGCGTCAGCCAGTGTCCTCGGAGTCACGGTCACTTCGCCGATCGGCGGCGCAGACATGCCGGTGGTCATTGCGCTCCTCAATTCACTGTCGGGACTTGCAGCGGCCGCGGCTGGTTTCGTTCTCGACAATGCCCTGCTCATCGTTGCAGGAGCGCTCGT
Source organism: uncultured Chthoniobacterales bacterium (assembly GCA_964196045.1). GTDB lineage: Bacteria > Actinomycetota > Acidimicrobiia > Acidimicrobiales > SHLQ01 > SHLQ01. Next base: position 6,028 of record CAXMRH010000017.1, read on the forward strand.
CGGAGCGAGTGGTTTGATCCTCACCTCAATCATGACCAAGGCCATGAACCGAAGCCTTGTATCGGTGCTCTTCAGCGACGCTCCGACGGCGGGTGACGGCCTGGACGCTGGTGATATGTATGCAGGCAAAGTCACCTCGACGTCCGCCGATGAGGTAGCGATGTTGCTCGACACTGCGAGCCGTGTAGTGATCGTGCCTGGGTACGGGTTGGCCGTCGCGCAGGCTCAACATGCAGTACGCGACCTCGCTCGGGCCCTCGAGGAGAAGGGGACAGAGGTCGTCTTCGGGATCCACCCGGTGGCTGGACGAATGCCCGGGCACATGAATGTCCTGCTGGCCGAGGCCGAGATTTCCTATGAGGCGCTCATCGAGATGGACGACGTCAACACCACTTTCGAGCAAACAGACGTGGCGATCGTGCTCGGAGCCAACGATGTGGTCAACCCGGCCGCTCGCGAAGCAGAGGGTCCGATCGCTGGCATGCCGATCATCGACGTCGACCGTGCACGGGTCGTCATCGTGATAAAGCGATCGTTGTCGCCTGGGTTCGCTGGTATCGCGAACCCGCTGTTCGCAGCAGACAACACCATGATGTTGTTCGGCGACGGCAAGGCTGCCGTGATCGAGATCACGAAGGCGCTCGAACAAGTTTGATCCGAACGACATCTCAAGATGGCGTCGCCTTAGGTCGAGTCATCGGAGATGTCGGAGGCTGAACATTCCGACCTGCGCACATCGTCGCGGGTTCGCGAGACGGTGCCGGACACACGCGTGTCGATCCCAGCGCCTCGTCTGGCGCTCCGTCGGCCAACACCGTCGGCGCCGCCTCCGCCAAGCATCGCTCCGACCGATCCCGACCCGTCTGCTCGTCGGCGACGCTGGGTCCTCGGCGGCGCCGCGATCGTCTATGCCGGCGTTGCGACGTTCGCGATCGTGCAGCAGGCGCAACCTCGCTCCTGGGACCCTGCCGTTTCCGACTACGTTGCCTTCGTCGAGTCAGAACGCGGACTGGCTTTCGACCATCCCGTCGACGTTCGCTGGGCCGACATCGCTGACGAGCTCGCGGAAGACTTTGCTCTCGAACGTCAGCATTCGGCAGAGGGCGAGCCTTCCTACGATCCGTACGAGGAGGCGTATCTTCTCCTCGGTCTGATCGGGCCACATTCAGATGGTGGCCTCGCCCAGAGCATCGACGAAACAACAACGGAGAACGCTGGAGCGTTCTACGAATCATCGACGGAGACCATCGTGCTCCCGGTCGGCGAAAGTCGCGAAGCGCTTGGCTTCACGATCGTGCACGAGCTCACGCACGCGCTGCAGGATCAACATGACATGCTGCGTTGGCACCTCGAGTCCCCGGACTCTGCAGCGACCCGTACGTCGCTCATCGAAGGAGATGCGGAACGAATCGCCGTGGCGTGGTTCGATCAGTTGAGCGAACTCGAGCAGCAACGTCACTTGGACGCGATCGGATACGGCCCAGACAAGGTGTTCGACGATCCCGGAGATGCGTTCCTCCAAGGCACGTTCCTCGCCTCGTACTCCTTGGGTCTGCCCATGGTGCAGGCCATCGCCGAAGTGCACGGTATCGACGAAATCAATCGGCTGCTGCTCGCCGACGACGTGGGAACAAGCGAACGTCTGGTTGATGTGTTGTCTCGAGACGACACGTCGTCCGTGGACGCATTTACCAAAGTCACACTTCCCGAAGGCACGGATTTCGCAGACGGTGACCTCGGAGCGGTCACCTGGTTCCGAGCGCTGGCGCCGTTGGTGGGGACGGATCGAGCACTTGGCGCGGTCCTCGGGTATGACGACGATGCGTTCGTGATCATCGAAAGACGATCACAACGCTGTGGACGTTTCACCGTGTTGTTCGACACCGACGGCGACGCCACGGAGTTCGCCGAGGTCATCGCCGGCGTCGCGGAGCCAGGCACCATGCAGACAGGGGAGTCCTTGGTGGAGTTCGATCTGTGTGGACCAATCGGGAACCCAAAGAATCAACTCCTAGGGACCCTGATGCCCCTTGTCGTGGCCAATGAGATGACCCTGATGCACGTTCGAGCCGGAGTGGATACCGAGACTGCCCGCTGCGCGGCGTTGGCTCAAGCAGCGACCGTTCCTGCTGACGTTCCGGTCGAGTCCTTTGTTGGCTGGCAGTCCATTGACGAAGCGTCGTTTGGGTTCTTGCAGTCCTGCTGAGCGCAAGCCTCACGTTCTCACTGCACCGAGCGTGTTGCTACTCTTCACAACGCGACTTCCCCCTCGCTCTGACCGTTTGGGATGTGTCGTGTCTGTTTCTCTTGCTGGCGCTGTTCGCCGCGTACGTCAACCATGGCGATGGATGCCATTTCCTCTTCGTCTAGGTATTGCTCACTGGCGCAGCTGGTTGATCCGCCGGAGGGTCGTTCGACGACTCGGCTGGGCCGCAATCATCACGGTGTGCCTGTTGAGCATGGCTGGCGTGGTTGTACGTGCGCGCGACGTTCAGTCGACCTGGGGGCCGACACACGAAGTCGTGGCTGTGCGCGTCGATGTTGCGGCTGGTGAGGTCGTGAATGTGAACGACTTGCTGCTCGTGAGCAGGCCCGCCCGGTTCTCGGTTGATGATGTATTCGTGGAGATCCCGCTGCAGAGCGACATCGCGACACGGACGCTGCTCGCCGGTGAGGTCGTTACTCGCCGAGACCTACGCTCGACTCGACCCGCGCTCGGAATGCCTGCACGCCATCTGGCGATCAGTCTCCCCACGGGTCCAACGGTGCCGGCGGTCAAACCTGGTGACATCGTCGATCTCTACCTCGTGCCAGATGTGTTCGGCATCACAACAGAGGGTGTGCCGCGGTCTCTCGATTCACCCGCTGTTGTCATGGAGTCACGCGAAGACGCTGTCGTGCTTGCTGTCCACGAAGACGACGTCGGTGAAGTAATTGCCACGACTACATCGGGACTTGTGCTCGTCGCTCTTCGTTGAACCGAACCGCGCTAGTCAGAACTTGAAGACGTAGACGACGATTCACTCTTCTTGGTCGACGAATCGGTCTTCGTCGTGGAGGTTGAATCGGTCTTCGTCGTCGACGAACCCTTATCCGAGGAGTCATTGTCTGAAGTCGACG
>CAXMRH010000018.1:0-5267 GCA_964196045.1 uncultured Chthoniobacterales bacterium
TCGCGCTTTTCGCGGACCTTGGCAGCCTTGCCGATGCGATCTCGCAGGTAGTACAGCTTGGCGCGGCGGACGTCGCCACGGATCGACCGCTCCACCTTGGCCATGATCGGCGAGTGCACGGGGAACGTTCGTTCCACACCAACACCGAAGCTGAGCTTGCGGACCTTGAACGACTCGTTGACGCCGGAGCCACTGCGCGCAATGACAACGCCTTCGAAGACCTGGACGCGTTCTTTATTGCCCTCGACGACACGCACGTGCACCTTGACCGTGTCTCCAGCCTGGAATTCGGGAATGTCGTCCCGAAGGCTCTTCTTGTCGACGAGATCGGTGATGTTCATCGGGTTTGCTCCTGCGTGATAGGCCAGTTGGGCCAGCGGCTAAGCCTAGGGCGGGTCGAACATCCCTACAACGTGACCGACAGCTCCAAATCTGAAGGAGAGGCCTTGTAGATGTCGCGAGTGGTGCGGATCATGCCTGAAGCGACCAGTGCAGGATTCACCGGGCTGGTCCAATCCCAGTAGAACGTTCCCCACGAAGCCGAGGCCACGGAGAATCCCACGGCGATCACCGCACGCTCATCGCGAACAGTGAGCCTGTTTCCGCCAACGAGCGTGTCGTTTCCGGCGGCAGCGAGTCGGAGGCTTCCATCGGCGAGGCGATGCGCATCGATGTGTTGCCCGGTTCGTGGCAATGCGAGCACAACTGAACCCGAGCTCTCATCCACCAAGCCCTGAACTGCGTTCGTCAGAGCCGCCGCGACGTCGTCCCACGTTTCGGTACCCGTCGATAGCAACAACTCCGTCGTCATGCCGATCCGATCGGCGAAGACGGGCGAAACTCAAGGGGTTGACTGGTCCGCCGCTTCGACCTCGGCGATGAGCTCCAACTCTGCGTCGCTCAGTCCGCCGCGACGAGTGATCAGATCCGGGCGACGATCACGAGTCCGGATCAACGCCATCCCTCGCCGCCAACGCTCCACGGCCGAATGATTCCCAGACAATAAAACGGGTGGAACGTCATCGCCTTCGAACTTCGCTGGCCTGGTGTAGTGCGGATATTCGAGCAATCCGTCAGAAAACGATTCCTCTTCGATCGATCCTCGATTGCCGAGGACACCAGGGATGAGCCGTCCAACGGATTCAATCAGCACCGCGGCGGCCACTTCACCACCAGCCAACACGAAGTCGCCAATCGAGACTTCACGATCCACGTAATTGTCCAGTAGCCGCTGATCGATACCTTCGTACCGACCACAGAGGAGCGAGAATCCCCCGAGGTCGGCCAGTTCGTTGGCCATTGCCTGGTCGAATCGTTCACCTGAGGCGCTCAGCGCAAGGAGCGGGCGGGGCGGATCGGCCGCCACGATGGAGGCGGCGAGCACATCTGGTCGCATGACCATTCCTGCTCCCCCACCAAAGGGCGAGTCGTCGACACTGCGATGAGCGTCGGTCGCGCTATCCCGGGGGTCATGGAGGCGGAGGTCGATCAGGCCGTTAGTACGGGCTCGTCCGATGATGCTGGTCGCCAGTGCTCCGTCAACAAGCTCACCGAAGACACTGAACACATCCACGCGGAGGTGACCACGATCGCCATCGGTCGTAATCACAGGTCGAACAATCCGTCTGGCACATCGATCCTGATCGCGTCGGCCTCGACCATCACGACGAAGACGACGGGAACAAGCGCACCAGAGTCCAGAACGAGAAGGTCGCTCGCTGGATTCTCGAGCACCTCAGTCACGGTGCCGCGCTCGACACCGGCCTGGTCCAACACCTTTGAACCGATCAGATCATGCACCCAGAGTTCGTCAGGATCATCAATCGCCTCAGCGCGAAGCTCGGTCCCGCGAAGTTCGTCTGCCTCTTCGCGGCCGCTGACGCCTTCAAAGAACACCAGAAAGTCGGCGTCCTTGGGACGAGACGACTTCACGATCAGCTCTCGGTCTTCGGTCCAGAGTCGCGCTCCCACGTCGAGGCGTTCGCTTCGGTTCGTGGAGAGGTGGACCACAACCTCGCCTTTGAGACCGTGGGCGCGACGTACGTGGCCTACGGTCAATAATTCGTTGTAGGGCACGGTCATGCCCCGAACCTCATTCAGTCGACGAATTCGATGTCGACTTCGACGCCGTCGCGAGCCGCGGCAGCGCGAGTAAGCGTGCGAATCGCATTGGCGACTCGACCACGACGACCAATGACACGTCCCATGTCGTCGGGTCCGACTCGGACCTCTAGTTGAAGCGTGCGCTTCGAATCATCGACATCGACCTGTACAGCGTCCTCATCCTCGACGAGTGCAGACACTACGTACTGCAGAACGGCCATTGCGGTTGGAACTCCATCGGTGCTGGTCGCGTCATCCTCAGCGTCGTCCGCATCAACCTCGACCTCATGATCGCTCATGATGCGTCGCTTTCGGCAGCGGCAGCGTCTTCGGCTGGCGATTCCTCAGCAGGAGCGTCTTCGGCGACAACCTCGACCGGCTTCACAGCCTTGGGCTTCGCTGGTGAAGGAGCCGTGTATCCCTTGTTGGGAGTTGGTCCAGGAACGGGAGGGATGTCCGGCTTCGCACCGGTGAACTCTTCCCATGCCCCAGAAATCTTCAACAACTTCGCAACGCGCTCGGTTGGTTGAGCACCCTGACGAAGCCAGGCGACTGCCTTGTCGTTGTCGATCTTGATCACGGATGGGTCGAGACGGGGCTGGTAGGTCCCGACAATCTCGATGAAACGGCCATCGCGCGGGGAACGTGCGTCAGCAGCAACGACACGGTATGTCGGTTGCTTCTTCTTGCCCATGCGCATCAGGCGGAGCTTTACAGCCACAACAAATCCTCTTCTTTGGAGCCTCGGAGACAAGTGAGACTCGACCGCCAAATGCTAGCGGCCTCCTCTACATTCGACACACGTCGTTTGACGCACCGGCGTTCGGGTGAATCCTTAGTCAGCATCTGGGAGGCCCGGAAGCCGCAGGCTGCTGAGTTCTTCGATGCTTTCGTTCATGAGAACACTCGGATCCGCCATTGGAGATGGACCCTTATTCGTGGTGCGACCACCGCTTTTGCGACCTTTCCCCTTCTTGTTTCCGCCCTTCTTTTTGGACTTCTTCGGGGTAACTCCGAACTGCTTCATCATCTTTTGCATCTCGTTGAACTGTTTCACGAGGGCGCTGACGTCCTGAGGCTGCGTTCCACTACCTGTTGCGATGCGGCCTCGCCTTGACGCATCGATCAGAGCGGGCTTGGTTCGCTCCTCGGTCGTCATCGAACGGATCATCGCTTCGAGTCGAGCGATCTGGGAGTCCTCGATCTCGACATCGCGGACTTCTTTAGGGATGCCCGGCATCATGCCGAGAACCTTGCCGATTGGACCCATCTTCTTAATCTGCTGCATCTGCTGCAAGAAATCATCGAGAGTGAACGATCCGTCGAGCAAGCGTTGGGCGGCAACCTCCGCCTCGTCGTCGTCGTATGCAGCCTCGGCCTTCTCGATGAGCGTCTCGATGTCGCCCATTCCGAGTATCCGGCTCGCGAGCCGATCGGGGTAGAAAACTTCGAACTCATCGATCTTTTCACCGGTCGATGCAAAGGCGATCGGCCGGCCGACGACCTCTTTCACGGACAGCGCCGCGCCACCACGTGCGTCGCCATCGAGTTTGGTCAGAATCACACCATCGAGTTCCAACGTGCTGTGGAACGATTCGGCAACGGTGACCGCGTCCTGACCAGTCATCGCGTCGACGACAAGGAACGTGTACTGCGGGCTCAAGACGTTGGAGATCTGACGGACTTCCTCCATCAGTTCAGCATCGATCGCCAGGCGACCAGCGGTGTCGCAGATGATCACGTCCCGTCCAAGCCTCCTTGCTTCTTCGAGGCTGGCACGAGCAACGGCGACCGGGTCGGTCGGTTCGGAGAACACAGGTACGTCGATCTGTGCCCCGAGCGTACGCAGCTGTTCGACGGCCGCTGGCCTCTGGAGGTCGGCCCCAACCAACAACACGTTGCGTCCCTGCGACTTGAAGAGGTTGGCCAGTTTCGCCGAGTTGGTGGTTTTACCAGAGCCCTGCAAGCCAGCCATCAGCACGACGGTTGGAGGTTTTGCAGCGAAGGTCACCTGCATCGCTTCGCCGCCAAGGCTCTCCGTCAGCTCTTCCAACACGATCTTGACGATCTGTTGTGAAGGGTTCAGCGCCTTGGACAGCTCATCACCCACCGCCCGATCACGAATGCGCGAGACCAGACTCTTCACCACTTCGAAGTTCACATCGGCTTCGAGCAGTGCTAGGCGAATCTCACGGAGCGCCTCATCGACGTCGGTCTCATTGAGCTTGCCCTTGCCGCGCAGCTTCCCGAAGATGCCGTCGAAGCGATCTGTCAGCGTGTCAAACATTTCTTTCCCAAGTAGTCGGTCCCGCCAGGCCAGCGTCTCGGCGAGTCATAGGCGGCGGGGGCGGCCCAGAAAACCGCTCGGTGGTACGTTTCGCCTGCAGGTATTTCGGGCGGCTCCGGCCGCTCATGATACCGGGGCGTCCCGCTCGACACTTTCACGCTCGACACTTCCGGTCGAGAACCGCGGAAACCGACATGGTCGATCGCCTCCGGCTCGCTCCCCGATCGCCGGAGGCGCCTACTTCGTGTGTATAGGGGCTCAAGTCTTTCTGGCCCTCAGGTTCTTGTTCTTGGGGTCGCGCCTCACTTTCTCACTTGCATTTTGAAACTATGAAAGTGAGGCGCGACCCCATTGCCCGTTTACAGACCCACTGGCACGTGTATACGCACAACCACACGCCAACTCCCGAGGGAGTGAGGGACGAACGACCGGGCGTCGCCTCAGGCGCAGCAGCCGAGCATCGAGGAGCAGCAACCCGAAGGGTTGCCTGCGAGGGATTGCGACCGCTGGAACGAGGAACGAGCGGGAAAACCGAAACTACGCAAACAGTGCGTCGACGAAGTCGTCGGCGTCGAAGGGGATCAGGTCATGGGCACCCTCGCCGAGGCCAACGAGCTTGACAGGTATTTTAAGCTCATTCTGTACGGCTACTACGATCCCACCCTTCGCCGAACCATCCAGCTTCGTGAGGACAATGCCGGTCACCTCAGCTGCCTGGGTGAATTCCCGGGCCTGGATCAACCCGTTCTGCCCGGTGGTCGCATCAATGACGAGCAGCGTCTCGGTGACGGTGCCTGCCCCCTTCTCGGCCACCCGTCGAACCTTGGACAGTTCGTTCATCAGGTTGGTCTTGGTGTGCAGCCGACCGGCGGTGTCA
>CAXMRH010000019.1:0-10343 GCA_964196045.1 uncultured Chthoniobacterales bacterium
CGCCACTGGATCAGGCCACGCGCCGGCCGAAGGTACGCCGGTATGTCGAGGGCCCCGGTCCATTTGACTTCCGTTCGCTCCTCGCCATTTCTCGACGTGTCCCGGATATCAAGAACCTCGAGCATCCGTGTCGCGATAGGAATCGTGCTCTTCGTCAATGACATCGCCCACTGTCGAGGTTCGTCAAGATTCACCGCGACTTCTTCGATCTTGATCGGTCCGACTCGAATCGTCCGGGTGTCCCCTGGATCTGCCCAGACCGGAACCGAAGAGGTGACCGAGTTGCACGCGAACCACGAGGTCCACGAGGAGTTGTCGACAAGTATCTCCCATACCTCATCGACCGACACGGGAAGGTCGACATCAGTCGTAAAGACATGTTCGGCCCGATCGAGAAACTCAAGTCCTACCGGCTCGAGCGTACGCATCGACTCAGTTCCCTTCGAAGAATCGAATCAGTGCGGCGATCTCTTCGTCAGCGTTGGTCATCGCGAGAGTGTAGGTCAGCCTTGTCCCGCTGGCCGCTGCTCGAGAGCCTCGTTCAACGCCTGATCCGCCAGGGTGGCTGCGTCGTGTACGGACAAAACGGTGTCGGTTTCGTCTGGACTCCCGGCATCGTTTTCTGGTCGGGCCGAGCGAAGAGCGTCGATGGCATTGTCCCGCGGGATGTGGCCAGTGGACTCCATCACCTTCACCAGACGCTCGCCGACGTGGGCCAGTCCAGAACGCGACAGGACGATTGCCGTCACTCCGAAGAGGTGACTCGTGCCAGCAAGATAGTGGTGTTGCCTCGCATCCTGGAGGGAGAGGCGACAGCTTCGTAGCACCTCGTCGAGGTCTCCATCAGGTGCGGTGAAGTGCAGCTGGAGGCCTACGATCAGGTGGGCAACGAGGTGCAGGTCGGTGAGCGAGGCGGCAGCATCCAACCCCGTGCGCCAGTGGGCCACGGCCGCTCCACCGTCTCCAGTCGAGATGCAGTACATGCCATTCGCCCAGTGCGACAGAACCATGGCCGACGTGCTGTTCGTATCTGACGCGATCTTGGCGATCGCCGAAACATGTTCCCGTGTCTCCTCAGTCAGCGGATCATGCACACACAGGTGGAAGGCTCGCATCCCATGCGCCCAGAGCCGCGACATCGTCGGTGACGAATCCGTGAGGCTCTGCAGCCAGGAGCGAGTCCACTCATCACTCTCCTGTGCGACGTGTTGGTTCTTCAGCCACACCGCGCCAAGCGCTATTCGGCAGTACCCGTACGGATCGGACGGGTCGAGTTCGAGGCCTCGCTCTGCATCCGACCGACTGTCGTGATCGACGGTGAAATATTTGTGAATGGCCCGCAGTCCGTGAAGTGAGGCCCGACCTTCGAGCGCGGCCGCTCCGGGGATCGCCAAGAGCTGCTCTGCCCAGGCGAATGGTTCCGAGCGAAGTGAGAGCGTCGAGTACCAACCGAGGTTGAGAAGCATCTGACACGCATCATCGAGCCGACCGTGCCCCACGAACGTGTCGAAGGAGGCCCGGATGTTGGCCCAATCGGCGTCGAGACGATCCCAGACCTCTGGTTCCTGCGCGCTGATGAGTCGCTCGCCGGAGTCGGAGACGAGCTCGGCGAAGTAGTCGGCACAGCGACTTTGGCACGAACCAACGGAATCGGTCTCGGACAGACGATCCGCACCGAAGGCCTGCAGGGTTCGAAGAAGACGAAATCGGAACACGTCACCATGACGCTCAGAGATGACCATCGACTTGTCCACGAGCGCCATAACAAGGTCGATTACCTCATCAACTGGGACCGCGACGTCGTCTGCACAGACGGCGGCAGCAGACTCGATCGTGAAACCTCCCGCGAAAACCGAGAGACGATCGAAGAGCTCGGCCTCTTGTGCGGTCAGCTGATCGTAGGACCATCGAATCGTCGAACGAAGCGTGTGTTGCCGATCTCGGGTGTCGATATCTGGCGCGATCTCGAGAGAGCTCTCGAGACGCTCCAATAGATCGCGCGGTGTCAGTATCCGGACCCACGCGGCTGCAAGTTCGATTCCGAGCGGGAGACCATCGAGTCGCTCGCAGATCTCCCCTATCAAGAACCGCTCGTCCACTGTTGGCAGGAACGTCGGGTCACGCTCTGAAGCCCGCTCCACGAAGAGTTCGACTCTGTCGGCGGGGGCACGGAGAGGGCGAAGCGGAAACACCTGTTCTCCCGGAAACCCGATTGGCGAACGTGAAGTGGCGAGAATCGACACCCCGGCTTCGCCGACCATGGACGTGATGACCGCCTTCGCTGCCATGGCGACATGTTCGCAGTTGTCGAGGATCACGAGGACCTCCCGAGCCGCGAGGAAGTCGACGACAGACTGGAGGAGATCCATACCTGGCTGAACGCGCGCGCCGAGCGCGGCGGCAACGGCATCGATGACCGCATCACCGTCTCGCAATGCGGCGAGCTCGACGAGCACTGCGCCATCGGCATACGTCTGCTCGGCACGTCGCCCCACATCCAGCGCCGTGTGCGTCTTGCCGACCCCACCGGAACCGACGAGCGTCACCGAACGTTTCATGGCCAGAAGGTCAACCGCATCAGAGATCTCCTGCGATCGACCGATCGAGCTCGACGTTGGTGCGGGGAGCGGGCTCGAGCGCGCCGTCAGTCGGGCCCGAAGTGGCCGCTCGTCGACGAGGATCTCGGGCCGACGAATGAGGTGCACGACTTCGGTTCCGATGCCGCGCAGTTGATGCTCGCCGGCTGCGACACAGCTACTAAGGTCGAGGAAGGACGCAAGGGCAGCCGAGACCGCGATCTGATCGCCGTTCGCACAGTCCATAATTCGAGCAGCGCGGTTGACAGCAGCTCCGTAGTAGTCGCCACGAGTCGGTGAGATATCGCCGAGATGCAGTCCGATCCGGACGCGGGGTCGCGTCTGCGGCCACGGAACCGTCTGCAGCTGTTTCTGCATCACGACCGCCGCGTCGACCGCCTGACTGGGCGACGTGAAGACCGCAGCGAGTCCATCACCCGTGCTCTTGAACACGACCCCGCCGTGCTCGTCAACCGCTCGGTTGAGGATCTCGTCATGAACGTTCATGACGCGACGCATCACCGCCGGCTCGACTTCCCAACGAACGGTGGAGTCCTCGAGATCCGTGAACATGATCGTCAGAACACCCGACGGCAGTTTCGGAGCTTCATCACTGCTGTGTTGCACTCCGGTCATCGCACCTCAGACGTCGAGTTGGGCACCCAATGCTTGTGTAGCGTCTATGAACTCGTCGACCATCTCGAAGACAACCTGAGCGGACGTCTTCGACTCGTTCATCGTTCCGACGACCTGGCCCACGAAGTAGTTCGCCAACTTGGCCGCTCCGCTGTCCTCGGCGAACGCCGCCCGGTCGATCCGGGCGATCGCCTCGTCTACGAGAATCGGCTGGGCAGGCATTCCGAGGGGCATTGGCGTGGCTGGGTTCTCCCATTCCTCGGTCCAGGCCGACTTGAGCTGCCGGGCCGGCTTTCCCGTCCGAGAGCGGCTGCGGATCGTGTCCGCAGATGAGGCGTCCAGGAACTTCTTCTTGACGGTCGGGTGGGTCTCCGCTTCTTCCGTGGTGAGCCACACGGAGCCGCACCAAACACCCTCGGCTCCGAGCGCCATCGCCGCGGCCATCTGACGACCACGTCCAATTCCGCCAGCACCGAGAACGGGTGTGGCACCAACCGCGTCGACGATCTCTGGGATCAGGACCATCGAGCCAATTTCGCCTGTGTGGCCACCGGCCTCAGACCCCTGGGCGATGATCATGTCCACACCAGCGTTCACGTGTCGTTCGGCATGTTGTGCCCGACCGGCGAGAGCCCCCACGCGTTTACCAGCCTCTTTGGACTTTTCGATCATCTCGGGAGTGGGGGGACCGAGGGCATTGACGATCAGTGACGAGGAGTAGGCCAAAGCGATCTCAAGCTGCGGTGCAGCGTTGTTCGCGGAGAAGAGGGCGTCCTTCGAATTCGCCAGCGAAACACCCTTCGTCCCGTGGGGCATCGGGGGTACGTCGTACTTGGCCAGGATCTCGTCGACGAACTGGCGGTGTTCTGCCGGGATGGCGTCGACGATCTGTTTGGTCGTGACTCCCCCGCTGTCGGAGCCCTCATACTTGGCGGGCACTATGAGATCGACGCCATAGGGGCGGTCGCCGATCTCTGCCTCGATCCATTGCAGATCCACTTCTAGCGACTGTGGCGTGTGCGCGACGGCGCCGAGGACGCCCATGCCGCCGGCCTTGCTCACTGCTGCGACCACGTCACGGCAGTGGCTGAAGGCAAGGATTGGAATGTCGATACCGAACATCTCGGTGATCGCGGTGCGCATGGTGTCTCCTCTGATCGCTCTAGACGGTCGAATCCAGAACGTATTGACAATGGTACCGTCGGGGCCAGTTCGGTACCGTTCCGGAAGGACACCATGTCGCTCGTCGAAACAGGGCTCAACCCGCGCGGAGTTTTCACCATCCGTCTGAACAACACGGAGAAGCGAAATGCGCTGAGTGACGCGCTGGTGGCCGAATTGGTCGAGGCCATGGATCGAGTAGACCAAGACGATGCTGTTCGAGTCGCCGTATTGACGAATGCCGGTTCGGTGTTCTGCGCCGGTGCCGATCTCTCCGAACGGTCCGCTTCAGGAGGCGATGTCGGAGCCGTCGACCCATTGGCCTTGTTTCGCCGAATTCAGCTCTCGCCCAAACCATGGGTCGGGCGAATTGCCGGGCACGCGATAGCGGGCGGGACTGGGCTCGCTGCAGCCCTCGACATCTCGATCGCGCACCACGATGCGAAGTTCGGCTTCACCGAAGTGCGCCTCGGCGTGGCCCCGGCGATCATCTCGGTGATCTGCCTGCCGAAGATGCGCCGCGGAGAAGCACTCTCGGCGTTTCTTCGCGGTCAGCGTTTCGACGGAACCGAAGCGGCGAGGCTCGGACTAATCACTTCAGCCGTCAAGCCAGAGGACCTCGACGAGGCCGTCGATGATGTCGTGACCGATCTTTTGCTCGGTGGGCCGGCAGCTTTGGCTGCCGCCAAGGAATTGGTCAGGACGGTTCCGAGCATGCACGCAGACGACGCGTTCCCCTGGGCGGCCGCCAAATCCGCAGAGCTCTTCAGGTCGGACGAAGGTGCAGAGGGCATGGCTGCGTATCTCGAGAAGCGTCGGCCTGCGTGGGCTCCCAAAGACGACTGAGGGCATCCCGCTGCTGAGCATCAGCGCTGCACAGTGTCGTCGAGTGCTCGGTTGATGTCGGCCCAAAGATCTTCGACGTTTTCACAACCAACGGAGAAACGGATGAGCGTCGGTGGCATCGTCTCCTGGCCAGGAATGAGTGCACGCCGTTCCCATGTGGACTCGATGCCGCCCAAGCTTGTGGCGTTGTTGATGATCGAGGTGTGTTCGACCACGGCACTTGCGCGGTCACCCGAGCCGGCGACGTCGAAGCTCATCATTGCGCCGTACCCGTCCATGAACGAGCGGGCTGCATCGTGGGTGTCGTGTGTGGTGAGGCCCGGATAACGGACGGTCAACACCTCGGCGTGTGCCTGCAAACGCTCGGCCAGAATCGATGCATTCGCCATTGCTCGCTCCATCCGAAGCCCGAGCGTGCGAGCGCCACGGATCGAGAGGAAGGCCTCGAGGCCCCCGATCGTGCCCCCGTTTCGTACTCGACGATTCCACAGGTCGTCATACAGTTCGTCGCTGCGAACTGCGAGAGATCCGGCCATCAGATCAGAGTGGCCTCCGATGAACTTCGTGAGGGAATGCATGCTCACGTCGGCCCCGAGTTCCAACGGCCGCTGCAGAAGGGGGGTCGCGAAGGTCCCGTCGACCGCGATGATGCACCCATCCTTGCGAGGAGCGCCGCAGATCGCCGGAAGGTCGGCAACTGTCATCAGAGGGTTTGCCGGAGACTCGACCCAAAGAAGGTCCGCCTCGGAGGCGGCGCGCAACCAACTGGCGGTGTCGGCGAGATCCAGTCGCTCGACTGACCAGCGCCCTTGTGCCTCACCCTCGACCGCCAGTCCATTGACTGCGTGATACGGATCTTCGGGAATGACAAGCTTCGCGCCAACGGGTAGCCCGTGAAAGAGGCTGGCTACGGCCGCCATCCCGCTCGAAAACACGAGTGCTCTCCCACGCTCCAATCCGCCGATCAAGTCTTCGAGCGCGCCCTGTGTCTCGGTTCCCTCGGTGCGGCTGTAGTACCGCTCGTGAGGCAGCCGAAAGTTCGACGCCATCACCGGCGGCCAGTTCAGTGGATCCCCCAGTTCGGTCGGTCGGCCACCGGAGATCAGCCAGGTATCGGGATGCAGCTCGTCCATCACGTCACCGTAACGTCACGCCGATGTTGGGGATGAGGCGGAGACGCCACATGCTGGTCCAATGCTGATTCCACCAATCGACCTCATGGGCGGGCAAGCCGTACAACTGATCGGCGGTAAAGAACACGCTTTGTCGGCTGGCGACCCTCGACCACTGGCAGAGAAATTCGGCCGAATCGGAGAGATCGCCGTCGTCGATCTGGACGCCGCTCTCGGAACCGGCAACAACACGGATCTGATCAAAGAGTTGCTGCCACTCGCCCACTGTCGAGTGGGTGGAGGTATCCGCACCGTCGAGGCGGCAATCGAGTGGCTCGACGCTGGGGCCAGCAAGGTCGTTCTCGGCACCGCTGCGACACCCGAAGTTCTTTCCGCGCTTCCACCCGAACGCACAGTCGTGGCGCTCGACAGTTTCGACGGCGAGGTCGTCACTCATGGTTGGACAAAAGGCACCGGCGCTCGAGTGGAAGATCGGCTCGAAGAGTTGCGTGAGCTGACGAGCGGCTTCTTGTTGACATTCGTCGAACGTGAAGGCCGTATGACTGGAACCGATCCAGAGACGTTGCGGCGATACCTCGATGCGGCGGGCGACGCGAGGGTTACGTTTGCCGGCGGCATCACAGGGGCCGACGAGATAGGTCGCATTCACTCGATGGGCGCAGATGCCCAGGTCGGGATGGCGCTGTACAAGAACGAATTCACGCTTGGCGAAGCGGTTGCAGCAACGCTGCGGACCGATCGCGAAGACGGCTTGTGGCCCACGATCGTGACGAACGAACGTGGTCAGAGCCTCGGACTTGCGTATTCGAACCAGGCGAGCCTGTCGACCTCCATCGAGACCGGCAACGTGCACTACTGGTCTCGTAGCCGTTCGGAGTTGTGGCAAAAGGGTCTGACATCCGGCGCAACACAACAGCTCGTACGCCTCGACACCGACTGCGACGACGACACACTTCGTTTCACCGTGAACCAGCTAGGCCGCGGGTTCTGCCACCTCGATCAGACCTCCTGTTTCGGCGATCTCGACGGATTGGCCGAGCTCGAACGGCGGCTGTTCGACCGTGTGGTGAGCGCACCGGATGGCAGCTACACGCGCCGACTGTTCGACGACCGCGAGCTACTCGCAGAGAAGCTCACCGAAGAGGCCCAAGAATTGGTCGAGGCCGTCGAACGGGAAGACATCGTTCATGAGGCCGCCGATGTCATTTTCTTCGTCATGACTCGACTGGCAGCCGAAGGTGTTCCGCTGGCCGACATCGAAGCGGAGCTTGACCGACGTGCGCTGAAGGTCACTCGTCGCGATTGATCGAGACGTCGTCGCTCTGCACGACGAGGTCTCCACCTGCTGAGCGGCCCTCGACGCGGAAGAGCGCATCGCGGTTGACCACGTCGACGACAACCCGACGCGCGGTTGCTTCGCGCACCGTGGCCGCTGTTTGTCGAGAGTCACCGATCGTTCGCACAACAACCCAACCCGTGACATCTGACGTGTCGCCTCCGACCCTCCATCTCACGGCGATCTGGCCGTCGGCCGGCGTACCTAGGGTCGCGACCACTTCGGGCAGCGGCGCGGCGGTCGTCGGGGTCGTCGAATCGGTCACGGGCACCGTGGTCTCAGCCGCTGGGATCGTCGTCTGATCCGTCGGCTGCTCGGATGTGATTGGCAACGTTTCCGGCACGCTCGTCTCCGGAGGGTCGACTGCATCGCCAGTCGTGGGCGAGCTGGATTCTTCGTCTGGACGTTGTGTCGTCACGGTTGGACCAGGAATATCGGATCGGCTCGTCTCGGGTGCGCCCTCCTTGCTTGTACTGCTGATGGTCGGCTCGTTCGGGGCACCGTCGGCAACGCCAACGTCATCACTTGCACGAGAGATAAATGCGAATCCGAAGATCAGAACGGCAATGGCCATCACCACGACGCCAGGCCTGAAGACCACCCCGAGCCATCCGCGGTCTGCACCGACCGCCCCCTCAACAATCTCCTGGCGCAGAGACGTCTCGAGCCGATTGGCGAATGCGCCATCGACTCGAGGGGGCGTCGAGGAGCCCCATTGTGTGAGTTGCTCGTCGAGATCGTCTGGTCGCTTGTCAGTCATGACTTCCGCTCCATTCGTTCAAGTTCTCGGCGCAGCGCAGCGAGAGCACGCGTCAACACGACGGAAAACGCCGGTCGGGCGAGTCCCATTGCGGAAGCTGCTTCTGCCGTGTCCAGGTCCGCCAGGTAGCGCAACGCGATCGCCCGTTGGTACCGCTCGTTGAGTTCATCGAGTGCCGTTCGAAGGCGATCGAGGTCTTTGCCACGCGACTCGAAGCCAACATCTGCGCTCGGCGACTCGGCGCTCGTGAGATTCGCAGCGGCGCGCTGACCTCGTTCGCTCTCGGTGCGGCCTTCGCGTCGATAGAACGCAATCGTCTGGCGCGAAGCGATCCGATAGAGCCATGGAGCGAACCCACCACTACCCCACCGAAACCGATGAAGGCTGCGCAGGGCCGATTCGAACGTCAGCGCACAGATGTCCTCGGCAGCCTCCACACTGCCGGTTCTCCTGTACGCGAAGTCATGGATCCTTGGGAGGTATCGCCGGTACAGCTCCCCGAACGCGTCGGGGTCCGTGCTGGCTCGCGCCACGAGGGCCCGCTCGTCGGATTCATGCGAAGATGCATGCACCCGATCAAGCGTGGCCCCCGAGGAGAACAAGACGGTGGACACCGTGTTATCTCTCGATTCAGAACTGCAGTAGATGGGCTATGCGGCGGCGCCAACGAAGACGCACGATTCGGTCGCTGACCTGTTCTACAGGGCGATCGATGACGCTGTCCGTGGTTCGAACCGCAACTCGATCGGTGACCCGATCGACGGGACGATCGACGACCGGTGGCTCAGGTTGACGGAAGCGGACCTCTTCGATTCGCGAGCGAGCAACGATCTTGCGATCACCGTTGAGGCCGAGCACTGAGTACCGCACGAGGTGTGCATCGTCTGGAACGTCATCCCGGGCGATGTTCGTCTTGTTGTTGTAGGTGCCGAGGAGTTCACGATGACCCCGGTCGACGATTCGCCACAGTTGGTAGGCGCGAACCGCATCGTTCGAGCTCCATCGGCAGACGGCGCCGAGCTTGCCGTCATCACTTCGTCGCCCCTCACACTCGAGCTTCGACACTGCGATGTCTGGGCGGACATCGGGACGCACATCCGGACGGACAGCAGTGGTGTCGGCCTCTGCAGGACGCACTTGTTCGTCGGCCGCAGCCGGGGTGATCAGGCCAAGAATCACAACTGCCGCTGTGGCGGGTGCGATCAGCATCTTGTGGAGGGAGCGATGCATGGGTATTCCTTTCGAGTTGGCCGGGCCGTGTTGCCCAGTCACTCGATACATCGCGGAACTCAGACGAAGATTTCACTTCATCGCAAGATATCTTCGCCGAGCTTCAGGCCGGCTCGATCGACGTCGTTGGAGGAGATGCCGACGAAGGATCTCTGGGAGCAGGAGGAAGGTCTTCGAGCTCCTCTGTCTGCCAATCGCCAAGAGGCATAGCGTCGACGTTCCCGTGGTCCTCGATGCAACGTTCTGCGAGCGGCATGGCTTGGCCGAGACGCACTCGATCTCGCTCGCTCACGAAGAGGCTCGGAGGGATCGCGCGTTCTGCATTCATCGATCGGAGGTACGCGCCGCCGTCTTTCTCGAGGAGATCCCAGGCGTTGGAGAATGACCAACCGGTGGCGCCAACGATCCCGCGGGCAGCAGTGAAGGTGCTCTTATCGTTGCCCATGGCCTTGCGACCGGCGGATCGAGCGCGTAGTTCGAGCCAAAGTTCTCGAAGCCAATGTCGCACGTACTCTCCTTCGGTCAACTGTCCATTACTCCAAAGTGTAGGGGACGGCGGCTTTCCTGGTTGGTCGTAGTGTGCGTTGGATGCGTCTTCGCCTCGCTGGTTTCTCCGTCATGCTCCTGGTCACGATGGCGATGTCGACCCTTGCATTCTTCGCACT
>CAXMRH010000020.1:0-9149 GCA_964196045.1 uncultured Chthoniobacterales bacterium
AACATGGGACCCGCCACTCACCACCATCCGACAACCCCTCGTCGACAAAGGACGAATGGCCGCCGAACTCCTCATGCAAACAATCAAAGACGGCGGCACCCGAAGAATCCAACTCCCCATCGAACTCATCACCCGCGCCTCAACCGCCCCACCACAAAACCACTAACACTCAATCGGAAACCCCACGATCGAACCCCACTCGGTCCAGCTGCCGTCATAGACCCGAACGTCGGGCCGGTCGAGGATCCGAGTGAGCGCAAACCAGGCCAGCGTTGCCCTGTGGCTGAGCCTGCAGTAGGTGACCGTTTCAGTGGTTTCGGGTGAAGGCTGCCCAAATCGAGCCTCGAGTTCGCCAGGATCCTGGAATGTTCCGTCCTCGCGCAAGAGGTCGAGGTAGTAGAGGTGCGCGGCGCCAGGTATCCGCCCTCGACGTTCTGCTCCGTAGTCGACCTCAAACCATGAGGGTGATACGCGTTCGCCGTTGTATTCCTCGGCCGATCGGACATCGAGGAGGCGGACGTTTGGATCGGCGAGGCGTTCGAGAACCCCCCGACGCCCAAGTCGACAGGATTCGTCAAGATCGCCCGGGGTGAGGTGACCTTCGGACACGTCGTTGGCGACCGCTCCCAGAGCGCGTCCTTCGGCCAACCATTTCGGCCGTCCGCCGTCCACCAGAACCGTCCTCGATTCCTGACCGGTCATGGTCAGAACCCAATAGGCATAGGTCCCGTATTGAAACGGATCGCCGACGAGTGCAATCGTGCTGTCGTCGGTGATACCGAGTGCCGAGAGCCGTTGCGCCATCTCTTCAGGCGAAGGGAACTGTCGGTCGGTTTCTGACCAGCACAGGTCCTTCCAGAATGCGAACCGCGCCCCAGGGACGTGCTGCAGTCCTGTGGCTTCTTCGGGCGCATCGTTACTCGAGACCTCGACAACGACGACCGAATCGTCCGAGTCAAGCTTCTCCTGCAACCAGGCTGTCGATACGAGCGGGTTCAATCGTGTCACGAGGCGAGGTTAGTGTCGATGTCGCCCCGGTGTAGGAGGTTCCTCCCGGCTACAGTCGGGTGCGACCGGGGAGTGGAACATGGGATTCAAAGTCGTCGTCGATTTCGATCTGTGCGAAAGCAACGCGGTGTGTATGGACGTTGCGCCCGAGGTCTTCGAGGTTCGTGACGACGACTTCCTCTACATCTTGCAAGAGGCACCCGATGAGTCATTTCGGGAGAAGGTCGAGAATGCGGTCGAACGGTGCCCTAAACAAGCGATATCAATCGCTGAACTCTGAACGGCATGTCTGCGCCTGAGTCCGTCGCGATAGTCGGCGGGTCACTTGCAGGTGTGCGCTGCGCGTCGCAACTTCGCCGCTCCGGATTCGCTGGTCCACTAACGATCATCCACGGTGAATCAGGTCCGCCCTATGACCGTCCGCCGTTGTCCAAGCAATACCTCGCAGGTGAGTGGGAGGCCGACCGGTTGGCACTGTTGCCTGACGACAAACTGCCCGACCTCGAGGCCAGCTGGCGGGTCGATACCAGAGCGGTGTCTCTTGCCGTTCGCTCACGTTCGATCGAGCTCGATTCTGGCGAGGTCGTGACGGCGGAGACGATCGTGATCGCGACCGGGGCGTCTCCACGACGGCTGCAGGGAACGGAGGGGCTCGCTGGTGTTTACGCCCTGAGGACCCGAGAGGAAGCGACCGCGCTTCGCGCCGAACTCGCCGCGGCGCCGAAGAACGTTGTTGTCGTCGGTGCGGGTTTCATCGGATCGGAAGTCGCGGCAACGGCAGCAGGTCGTGGTCACGATGTCACCATTGTTGAAGCAGCTGACGTTCCGATGGAACGTGGGCTCGGGCGCCACATGGGCTTGCTCTGCGGGGGTCTCCACGCGGAACACGGAGTCGACCTGCGACTGTCGACCGGCGTCACCGACGTCCGCTCCAGCGACGGTCGCATCAGCCGAGTACGTCTGAACTCTGGAGAGGAGCTGGCGGCGGACGTACTCGTCGTCGGGATTGGGGTGCAGCCCAATACAGCGTGGCTCGACGATTCGGGCCTCGCCATCAAGGATGGTGTGGTCTGCACTGCCTGGTGTGAGGCAGGGCCTGGTGTGTATGCAGCTGGAGACGTGGCGAGGTGGTTCAACGAGCGATTCGGTGAGACGATGCGCGTAGAACACTGGGAGAACGCCGTCGAGCAAGGCAGCTACGTGGCCAAGCGCATCATGGGGGAGTCCGAACCTTATGCGCCGGTTCCCTGGTTCTGGAGCGATCAATACGAACACAAGATCCAACTCGCCGGCCGCCCTGCTGCCGGAGACACGATCGAAATCGTTACTGGTACGACCGAAGAACGTCGATTTGCTGCAATTTATGGACGAGATGACAGGCTGACCGGCGTGTTTGGCATGAACCGCCCGCGCCACGTCATGCAGTACCGCCGACTGATCGCGGACGGAGCCTCGTGGACGGACGCGCTCGCCTTTGCCGCGGCCGCTCGGTCGAACTCGATCTAGGGCTTGTCTTGTCCAGGCACGGCGAAGGCCCAATAGTCGCCGGTCGAGTCCATCGTGTACGGCGCCTTTTCGAAGTGAACAAGCAAACGAAGGGTATTGTCGGCGATCAGCCCGTTCACCACTTTATGAAAGTTGGTCCGTTCGAGGTACGCGGCTCGTGTACTCACAACCAAGAGTCCGACGGGCCGAACGAGCGACGCCATGATCGCGAGCGCCTCGGGCGCGATGTGGCCGACCGTGAAGACTCCGCCAACCGTGACGATGTCCGCCGCCGCTCGTAAGTGTTCGGGTGGCGGATTCGTCAAATTGATCCCGGCCTCAAGCGTGCGGTAAGTCCGTCGGTCGCGTGCTTTCGCGACCATCTCATCGGAGAGATCCACGCCGTGTAGGTCGTCGTAGCCAAGGTCGAGCAGCGCAGCACCGACGAGGCCGGTTCCGCATCCAGCGTCGAGTACGCGGAGCGACCGGTCGCTGAATCTCCGGCTCTGCTCGTCGACGTCCGCAGCAGCCTCGACACAACGCAGCATCATCGAAGGCAAGCCGTAACCGTGACTCGCGACATCGTCGTCGTAGTTGGATGCCCAGTCGCTGTAGAAGGTCTTCAGCTTTTCGACATCGCCATCGAGACTCATAGCGGCGTTCATCGACTCGGTCATGTCTGTGAGCTCGTCGGACATCTGCCCACGGTAGGCCAGGACTTGGACGGTTCGCTCAGCCGCCTGTGTCGCTGAAGTGCATCCAATCGCTCGACGAGTTCCAGTTTCCACCCCAACCCCAGTCGATCCCGGCGAAGAGCACCTCGATCTCAGAGGTGATCATGCCTGGAAGTTCCCGCTCACGGTCGAGGTATGCCGAGGCCAATTCGGGAATGACCAGATCGCCTTTCACGTACGGATTGTGAAACGGATTGATGTCGATCGCACCTCCGTGAGCATGCCGTGACCACATTCCCGAGTTGACCGCGGGACGACACACGAAGCTCGAGGTGTTGTTGCTGTCGCCCGTCGGGGGAGCGTCCATGGCCTCTTGGGTCGTCACATGCATCTCCTCGATTGGAAATCGCATTTGATGCAGCTCCTCGAACACCCTTACGAGGTCGTCGACGGCGTCACGGTGGATGATCAGCTCACCTGTGTGAAACAAGCCATCAAATCCGTAGAAGGACACTTGCGCATAGGCAAGGTCGTCCAGAGACGCCGGGCATTCTTCGCGCCACGTCGAGCGTGTGAGAACCGACGCAGGTACCGGTGCGGACACCTTGCTCTCGAACACATCGGAGGGTGGTGGCGAAAGGGCGTCGTCGGTCCACAGACGTCTGTCGGTCAGCTCAACGGGAGTGGGCTGGGCGACGCCGTTGTCCTCGTCGGGTCGTAGCGGCAAGACGCGCGAGCCGAGCCATCCGGGTCGAGGCGAGCCCAATCGGATCAGGAGTGACGTAGTGGGAGCGGGGGGCGTTGTTGTCGTCGAGTCCGTGGTGGCGGATCTCGGGGGGCCTGTCGAGGCTGGCGCGTCCGTCGAGGTCGGCGCTGTTTGAAGGGCAGGCGAGTCGAGGAGTTCACTCGAGGAAGAACAGCCGGCAAGGACGAGCAACGCGCAGAAGAGGTTGGCCGAGTGAACAGCGCGCGACGCCACCCAAAAAGGTTAGACGCGACGCAGCGCCAGGCCAGACCAGCCCGCACAGTACGGTCTTGTCCGTGGCCTACCTCTTCGTGGCAGCGATCGGCGCTGCGTGTGTCGATTGGTATGCGGTTTGGTCTCGCCGCGACAGCATCGAGACTGTCGCGAAACCGCTCGTCATGGTCCTGCTCGTGGCGGCAGTCGTCGCTGGCAATCCGGTGACGGCGGCAACGCTCGTGGCGATTGCTCTCACATTCTCCGCCGTGGGTGACGTACTCCTCTTGCCTCGTGTCGACATGTTCGTCGGCGGACTCACGGCCTTCCTCCTTGCTCACATGGTGTTCGTCGCCGCATTCGTCGTCGGTGGTGACGGCGTCAGCATGGTTCCACTCCTGCTCGGCCTTGGGTTGGCTGTGGCGACGTTCGTGTTGCTCGGACAACGGATCATCAAAGCCGCACACGCACGAGAACCAGCGCTTCGTGGACCTGTGGCGGTGTATGTCGTCGTGCTGTGTTGCATGCTCGTCGGTGGGTTCTCGACAGGATCGACTGTCGCTGCCTCGGGCGCCGCCTTCTTCGCAGCATCCGATGGCGTCTTGGGGTGGAACCGCTTCGTGACCCGGTTCTCTTACGGTCGTATCGCGACCCACGTGCCGTACCACGTCGGTCAAGCGCTGATCGCCTTGTGGGCTGTCAACCTCAGTTGAACGCAGGTCGATCGACTCTGGTTGCGTGTTCAGAATTGATGCCACCGTTGGGCATGCGAGCTTCACGCCTGATCGTCGCCACGTTGCTTCTTCCCGTGGCCGCGCTCCTTGCCTACTACGTAGCACTCCAGTGGAACGGTGACCTCACCGCCATCGATTCGAACGGTAGCGCGCTCGGCCTCGTGGCGATCGTGGCAGGAGTTTTCGCCGTATCGAAGACTGCGCAAGACGAGCAATGGCCCGAGCGAGCTGGAATGGCGATCGCCTTGTCGTGCGCCTACTTCATGCTCACCTGGTCCGTGTACGGAGACACGGCGCTCAGCCCAGACTCCTCGCCGCACCTCGTCTGGTTCGGCTTGTGTGTCGCAGCGTTCAGTCCGACGGTGGTGATCATCCCGGCTTCTAAGTGGGCGTGGACTTCGTACAGATCTCGGGTCTGACCGATCAGAGATAAAGAGTTGTTCGCCATTTGCCGAAGCCTCCGGTGTGATCTTGCTGGACGAAGCCGTCGATCGTTTCGCTCGGGCTGCACGCGCCTACGGTGTACGTCTCGATCCGTGGAAACGCCGCGGCCGAGCACAAACGTTGATTAGCGAGGTCGAGGCCGCGATCAGCCCCTTGCTACTACCCGCGGAGCTTAGAGCCTTCTGGTCTTCGTGGAATCCGGCGACGGCACAGCCGCCCGTGTTCGACGGCTTCATTCCGCTTGACCAAATTGCCGAGCGCTACGAGATCGATTGCCCTCCGTGCCCAGCGATCCTGCTTCCGATCGCCGATTGGACCCACGGGCGGGTCTGGATCGAACTCGCGACCGGCGCACATCCCGGCGGACGAATCTTGCACAGCTACCACGACGAGTCTGAGGTCACGCTCTGGACGTTTGGCATATCTGGTTTGCTCGATCTGGTGAGCCTGGCATTCGAGCAGGACTTCATCGATGACCGTACCGGGTCGATTGACCCGCAACGTATGGAGTCCATCATTGAGTCTGCGCTCGACGAGAGTTTGCCGGAGGGTTCTGCCAGGCGCTTCGAAGCCGTGGATCGCAGCCTCTTCCCCAGCCACTGGCAGCGTGCCGAAGGTATAACGAGCGATCACTTCGCGTTGCGAGGGGAATCACATACCGTCTCGAGCTTTCGGCTTGCACGAGAAGTCGGCGATCATGTCTCCGCCACGCTGGTGGGCACGTTCCAGACGAGTGTCGGCGGCGGACCCCTGCACGGCTGTGTTGGCACGTTCGAAGACTCGACCGGCTCGCTTCAAGTGTTCGTTCCGCAAGTCACTGCAGTTCATGGAGCCGTCGGGCGTGGAGGTGCTGTCGAGATCGATGTCGTTGCGGTTGCGCCGAACGGCTCCGCTCTCGATTCGTTGTCAGCGAAACGCGATCTCGAGCATGTGGTAGCCGGCGGGCTCCTTAACTACGGCAACGACATGATCATCCGCCTCTTCGAACAGATGAAGTACCTGGATACCTCGATCGTGGTGACCGCTCTGCGCCCGATTCGCTAATCGTCGAGCCAGGCGCGCCCTCTCCGATCAATCGAGGGGAGGGAGTCCGCCGAAGTCGAGCGGTGTGAGCGGTTCTTTCTCCGGAGCGTCGCTGACGATCTCGATCTTGTGGCGAACCTTCTCTGGTTCGATCACCTCAGCGATTCCGGTCATTGCAGCCGTGATGACGCCGCCCGCGAGCGTTGCTCCGGCACGCTGGACAAGCGATGGTTCCGACCTCGGACCAGCGGAAGCTGGTGCCAACTCACAGCCATCGATCGTGATCCGGTGCATGATCCTGCGTTGCTCGGGGTAGTCATTCAGCGCGAAGTGCCAAACTGCTCGGTTGTCCCACAACGCGACCGAGCCGGGCTCCCAACTGAACCGACCGATGAACTCGTCTCGTTCGCAGTGTTCGTAGAGCTGGTTGAGTAACGCAAGCGCCTCCAGGTCGCCAACGCCATCGATTCCGACCGTGAACGTGGGGTTCACGAACAACGCTTTACGGCCGCTTATTGGATGCCGGATGACGACGGGGTGCGCGACCGGTTCGAGACCGTCGGCGACCGAGGCGTTTCGCATTCGATGCTCACGCCGGGAGTTACTTGCGGTCCCAAAGACGTGCTGGGCCGAGTGAAGGGCGGTTAACCCCTCCAGTTCCCGCTGAGTTGTTGAACTCAGCGCGTCATAGGCGGCGTACATCGAGCAGAACAGTGTGTCGCCACCCGATGTGGGGAGCTCACGTGCGACGAGCACGGAACCAAGTGCAGGTTCGAGGTCGTAGCTGTGGTCGGCATGCCACGTAGAACCGATGTTGTTGGCGTCGTCGGGATTCTTCACGACCAGAGCAATTTCGGGAAAGAGCTCATGGGCCGCGAAGAACCTGTTCACGTTGAGTTGACCCCACCTGCTCGCGAACTCGATGTGTTCGGGCTCTGTCACGATCTGGTCGCGAAAGAAGATCACGCCGAAGGCAGCGAAAGCGGCTTGTACTTGATCCCATTCACCGATGGTCATCCGCGTGATGTCCACGCCGAGGATCTCCGCGCCTGCTCCGTCGAGCGGACGAACTTCCAGGGGTGTCGTCATCGGGGGTCAGCCTCCAAGTGCGATGGCGAGCCCCTCAGGGTCCGCAACGCTGACCCATAAGGCGGAATGATCCTTGGTACCGATGACTCTCGGGACCTTCTCGACAAACGCGATGCAGAGTCCTCGCCGGTGATTTGTGCCAAATGTCAGCCCATCGTCTGTGAAACTCAATCGGAGCCCGACCGCGGTGTACCAACGATGTGGCCCCGTGACGAGCGTGTGGTCGACGTTGGACAGGGGGGTGGTGACGCTTACTCTGCCGAACGTCGCGATCAGCTCTCCGTCCTCGGTTACTTCGACCCCGTCCGTCTTATCGACACCGAATGCAGCGAACATCGCAAACCAGCGCTTGTCCAGGTCGTAGCCGAAGTGAGTCATGACTTCACCGTAGTGAGTCATCGCTTCAGAGCAATGTGCGCCAAACTGGACTAGTGGCGCGCTACGAACACACCTTCACCGAAGGTGACCCTGCCGAGGTTCCGATTCGTGATGCTGCGACCATCATGATCCTGCGTGATGAGCCTGAACTCGAAGTGCTGATGGTGCAGCGGACCGCACGGATGGCGTTTGGTGCTCGGGCCTGGGTGTTTCCGGGCGGGCGCGTAGATCTGGAGGACGAGGTCGACCCAGGCGACACGATGAGTGGGCTGACCGATGAGCGGGCATCCGAACTCCTAGGTGTGTCTCGAGGAGGGCTCGCGTGGTGGATCGCCGGTGTCCGCGAGACGGTTGAAGAGGCTGGCCTCCTTCTCGTTGACCAGTCATCCGAGCCGTCCGCTCACGCAATCGAGATGGTCCGAAGCGCCGTACACCAGGACTCTGCATCTCTCGTGCCAGCGCTTCGGGCCCATGGGCTTCGGGTCGACCTCTCCGCCGTGCATGAAGTTGCTCGCTTCATCACGCCCGAGGGGCCACCAAGACGTTTCGACACTCGTTTCCTAGTCGCAAAAGCCCCTGCGAGGCAGTCCGTTTCACCAGATGACGGCGAGGTCGTTGCTGCTCGCTGGATACGACCAGCTGATGCAATCTCGTTGTGGCGCGGCGACGAATTTCCGCTGATGTCCGTGACCCATCGGATGCTTGCCTGTCTCTCTCGATACGAGTCCGCCGCCTCGGTGATCATCCGTGTCGCTCAACGCCCGCCGACCCGACGTGTGCGAGTGGACGATCCGGACGGAGAATACCGTGTGTTGTTGCCGGAGGACGACGGCTATGAAACGGCAGATCTGGAAGTCGAGCACGGGTGGGTCAGGCTCTGAGCCCGATCTGCTTTCCGGACTTCAGGCAGCGTGTGAACCCGGACAGCGATTATGACGGGGACTCCACGTGCGTGTGTACCGCTGGGGCGACGGCAGCCGAGTTGGACATGACGATGACCATCGCCTCCTCGGCGCCAGATTGAGCCATGATGTCAGAGCGCTGCACTGCCGTGGCGACAACGAGCGAGTGCAGGCCGATCGGGCCATCGTCACCGAGCGCACAGACGGTCGCTACATGGATCTCACCGAAGTCCGGGCGCTCGCTGCGGGATGGAATGGCCGGGGGAGATGAGGTGCATCGTTGTGATGGGAAGTGCCTACCCAGCCCTATTGCCGAAATCGGAAGTGAGAGTTCTCCTTTGAGGGCCATCTGGCCTGTGCGGGGAAGTCGCTATGGTGCGGAAATGAACCGTGCTGAAAAGGCTGATCGAATCGGTGAGTTGCTCGACGATCTATACCCGGATCCTCCCGTTCC
>CAXMRH010000021.1:0-8078 GCA_964196045.1 uncultured Chthoniobacterales bacterium
CTTAGGGGACACGCCGCTCGAAGACACCCTCGAGCCGGCCGCAGACGTCGAAGGTCTTTTCGTAGCCCCGTCGAGCCTCGACCTTGCGGGCGCAGAGATCGAGCTGGTTCCTGGATTCAACCGCGAACGACGTCTTATCGATGCGCTGGCTCCTATCGTGAACGACTACGACTTCGTCTTCATCGACTGTCCGCCGTCGCTGGGACTGCTAACGATCAATGCCTTGGTTGCGGCCACCGAGGTTCTCGTACCGATTCAGTGCGAATATTATGCGCTCGAAGGTGTGGGCCAGCTCGTACGAAACGTCGAGCTTGTACGTAAGAGCCTGAATCAGGATCTAGAGATCTCCACCATCGTTCTGGTGATGTACGACGCCCGAACAAAACTCGCAGGCCAGGTTGTTGACGAGGTCAGGAACCACTTCGGCGACAAAGTCTGCAAGATTGTGATCCCGCGTGTGGTGAGGCTCTCTGAGGCGCCATCATATGGCCAGCCGATCACCGTGTTCGACCCGGAGAACCGTGGAGCGCAGGCGTACCGCGACCTCGCGAACGAGGTCCTGGGCAACGAACTCGATCTCGATGACGATATGCCGAGCGGGAAGCCAATCGAGATGACGGCAGCTGAACCCGTGGACACAACCGACCAGCAAACCTTCTCCCGAGCTGAAGAGCCTGAGCTCCAGTCCATCACGCCATCACACAGCACGGAGGACGAAGAGTGACTCGACAAAGCGGACTCGGCCGTGGCCTCGGTGCCCTTATACCCACCGATGTCACCGATGACCCCGATGCAACGTTCCAAACCGTTGCCGTCTCCTTGATTCATGCGAACAAGTTTCAGCCTCGTGAGCACTTCGATGAGGAGACGTTGGACTCGCTTACGAATTCCGTGCGCGAACTTGGAGTGCTCCAACCCCTGCTCGTTCGAAAGGATGGCGATCGATACCAGCTGATAGCGGGGGAACGACGTTGGAGAGCGGCCAAGCGAGCCGGCCTACAGGATGTGCCCGTCATCGTTCGAGCCGTCGACGATATGGCGTCGCTCGAACAGGCGCTGGTCGAGAACTTGCACCGTCAGGATCTGAATGCCCTCGAAGAGGCGGCGGCGTATCAGCAACTGGCCGATGACTTCGAGCTGACACAAGCAAAGATCGCGAAGCGAGTGGGGAAGTCTCGATCAGCCGTGGCAAACACCCTGAGGTTGTTGTCGTTGCCAACGGAGGTTCAGCGCTTCGTGGCCGATGGACGTCTCAGCGCGGGTCACGCGCGTGCGATCCTGGGTCTGGAGAACGAGGCTGCGCAGATCGCTCTCGCAGAGCGCATCGTTGCCGAGGACCTGACGGTGCGAGACGCTGAGCGAATTCTCAAGGGGGAACCGGTCGGGCAAGGTGGCTCCGAGTCCGAACAAACGAACGGCACAGCGGCGAATGCCGGCAAGCCAGCAAGCGTAGGCGCTACCAGGGCGCCCGCCGTGCTCGAACTGGAACGCCTTCTGTCGGAGCGCCTCGAGACCAGTGTTGGTGTTTCGATGGGTGCAAAGAAGGGCAAGATCACAATCGACTACGCGGACCTCGATGATCTCGAAAGGATCTACCGCGTCATTAGTCAATGAATCGAACACGTGTTCGACTCATTGATTGATGTCAGGGTACCGCTGACGTCTCGGTCTGCACATCATCTTTGATCCAACGATCGAGTGCCTCATGTATGGCGGCTCCGATAGCGCTTGCTGACGAGTTGAGCTGGTCTCGCGGACCGATCCGAAATACCACTGCCGGCATACGCGTTTCTCGCAGGACGGGCGACCGAGTGCCAATTGCCGAACCAGGGGTTCGCAACGCGAGAGACAGTGTGTCGATGGCGAGGTTCGCGAGGTCTCTTCCAGCAAAAGAGGAAAAGGATTCGGTTTCGTAGAAGGAGGCCGTGCACTTGTCTTCGTCGATGGCAAGAAACCCGAGGTACATCTCGGCGTCAAATTGGTTCGAAGCTCGTGCATGTGTTGACCCGTCTGGATGGTGAAGGAGCAGTACACGTGCCCCCTCACGGCGCAGGAGTGCCCCTACGGCACCGACGATGACGGGGGAGTGGCCGAGGTCGCCAACAACAATTCGACGCCCCACGAGCCCTGCAGGACCAGAACGAAGACGTTCCTGTTCTCGAATCGCGGCCACCGGGCGCGCTGCGTTGGCCGATAGCCGCAGTCGGGTCAGCGTTTCGATCGTCGTTGGCCCGGCTACTCCATCTACCGGAAGGCCGGCGTTACGCTGAAAGTCGGCGACCGCAAACTCGGTCTCCGGGCCGAAGATCCCGTCGATCCATCCTGTGTCGAAACCAAGGCTCCCGAGCATGAGTTGTAGCTCGGACACGTCGTCACCGCGCATCATCGGCGTCTTGCGGCAAAGGAGACGTTCGCCGAAGTGGTGCGCGGCCTCGGCCAGGGACCTCCAGGTCTCGTCGTCGGCGATGCCGGTCGGTTCGAGTCCTCGGCGATGTTGGAACGCCACGAGCGCTTCGTGGGTGGTGCCGCCAAAGCGGTCGAGATGAACTGTTTCGACGAGGTATCCGGCTAGGGCGAGCTGCGCGTGAAGGTCAACGACGGCGTCGCCAACATCACCGCGTCGAAGTCGGGGAGGGTTCACTACGTCCACGGGCGCCAGACTAGGCCGTAGGCAGCCCGACTAGCCGCCAGGCAACCGCTGCGCGAATCGAGAGCCGGGCGAAAAGGCCGCTAGGCAACCGCTGCGCGGATCGAGGCCCGATAGGGCCGGATTCCGCCTGCGGCGAATTAGAGGTACTCGGCGAGTTCTCCGAGAATCGCGTCCTTTGGCTTGGCTCCAACGATCTTCTTCACGGGCTGGCCGTCTTTGAAGAGGATCATCGTTGGGATGCTCATGACCTCGTACTGCCGCGCGGTGTCGGGTGCGTCGTCCACATTGAGCTTGGCAATCTTGACGTTTCCCACCTGCTCATCAGCGATCTCGTCGAGGATGGGCGCAATCATCTTGCAGGGACCGCACCATTCGGCCCAGAAGTCGACGAGCACTGGCCCGTCGCCGCCGATGGTGTCAGCGAAGCTCTCGTCGGAGAGGATGTGCACGTTTTCTGAGGCCACGATGGGTCCTTTCGTCTTACTAGATAGTGGGAACCAGTATGCAGGCTCAGACATTCCCTGCCACACCTCGACACGTCCGGTCGAGATCCGCGGAAACGGATGTGTTAATGCCCTTGGTCTTCGAGCCAGCGCTCTGCTTCGAGCGCGGCCTGGCAGCCGGAGCCGGCAGCCGTGATCGCCTGGCGGTAGTAATCGTCCTGGACATCGCCTGAGGCGAAAACACCCGGCACGTTCGTGGCTGTGCGTCCCGGCTGGGTAAGCAGATAACCGTTGTCTTTCATATCGAGTTGACCTTCGAAAAGGCTGGTGTTTGGCTTGTGACCGATCGCGATGAACACCCCGGTCACGGGCAGTTCGGAGACTGCTCCATCGATCGTGCTCTCGAGCTTGACGCCGGCGAGCTTCGAGTCTCCGAGATACTCGACAACCTGAGCGTTCCATACGAACTCGATCTTCGGGTTGGCTTTCGCCCGGTCCTGCATGATCTGCGAGGCCCGCAATTCGTCGCGGCGATGCACGAGGTAAACCTTCGACGCGAAGCGGCTGAGGAAGTTGGCTTCCTCGAGTGCGGAGTCGCCGCCACCGACGACGGCGATTTCCTGGTCGCGAAAGAAGAAGCCATCGCAAGTCGCACACGTGGAGAGACCGTGGCCGATCAGGTCGGTCTCTCGAGGCAGTCCGAGCATGATCGACTGTGCGCCGGTTGACACGATGACCGTGTGGGCGAGGTGCGATGGTTCATCTGCCTCGGGGTCGCCGACCCAGATTTTGAAGGGACGCTCGGATAGGTCGACCTTAGAAACCTTGACAGTCCGTACCTCCGCGCCAAACCGTTGTGCTTGCACTTTGAAGTGCATCATGAGTTCTGGGCCCATGACACCTTCGGGGAAACCGGGGTAGTTCTCGACGTCGGTGGTCAACATCAGTTGACCACCCGGCTGGTCGCTCGTGGAAGATGGTTCACCCTCGAGCACCAAGGGTTGGAGTGACGCACGAGACGTATAGATGGCCGCAGTAAGTCCAGCGGGCCCAGACCCGATGATCACGACGTTGCGGACGTTGTCAGTCATTGGATTTCCTTGTGTTCGGAGGGAGTCGGGTCAAGCGACGCGTTTGCGCCACAGGAACCATCCCGCGATCGTGAAGATCACGCCTATGACGAGGTACGTCAGCCAAACATCGACTTCGACGTCGAACGCATTATCGAACAAGGCAATGAACGCTTTGTTGAGAATGTGCACGATGCCCACCAGCAGCATGATCAGGGCGGGAACACCAAGAAGCACGATGACAATTCCGTAGACGATCGCTCTGACAGCTTTGGTGGCTGGCTCGGTGGTCTTGTGCTTGACGTTGTCGACGAAGTTGACAATCGTCTCGGTCGCTTGTTGGGGCCAGTCGGGGGAGGTGTCAGTCGGCTGAGACATGGTCCTGAGCCTATCCAAGCGGGGAGCAGTCCTCTGCGTCGAGCGTTGTGGTCGTTCCGTCGGCGTTGAACCCAATAAGTACAAGCCGCGGTCCGCCACCGAAAGGATCGAGGAACGCCAACGCAAATGTGGCGCCGGCATCGATCTCGAGCTGGTCGACGCACTCGGGTGTAACACCTTCGGCAAGCACCTGCTCTGCCGTGAGTTCCGGCACGATGCTCCCCAGCGAGATGAGGTCCTCGAGGACTTCCACACTGTTGACAACCTGGGCGTCGGCCCGCCGGAACGTATTGACGGCTGCGTCGTCGGCTGCCTCGTCGGAGTCGGCAGGCTCCTCAGCAGCTACTGGTGCGGATTCCTCGGTGGCGCCATCGTTGGTCACAGCGTCCCCGGACTCCGCTTCCGCTGCTTCGGCGTCGTTGGCTGCCGTGTCCGCCGAGTCGACGGCGTCCTCTGAGCTGTCCGCTGCATCGTCCGTGCCTGCATCGCCTGCCGAGAATGACGTCGAGTCATCCGTCGATGCTGCGAAATCGGCGGAGTCGCTGCCAGCAGATCGGACCAAGAGCGGAATTGCGACGACCAACAAGATGGCTGCAGCAGCGACAGCGATCCATTGGGGGTTGAGTCGGCGGTGTTTGGTCTGTTCCGTTCGGGTATGGCGGGCCGCGGCCAAGGAGGACACCTCGGGGGCAGGTGTTGCTGCTGCCATCGCGGCGGCGATCGACGCAGCCCGTCGTTTGGGTGTTGCGTCTGGAATGGGGGCCTGCACTGCGGCGACCGCGGCTCGGAGTTGTTCGAGCCGTGCGCTCGCCACAGAGTCCGCGGCGACGGACGCCACGAGCTCTTGGTCGGCCTCACCATCGATGATGGCCGAGAGAATTTCGTCGTCAAAGCGTTCAGTACTCATCGTCGTGTCCTTGTACGCCGCGAGTATCGGGCTGGTTCCCGCCATCTGTCACAGGCCCGATGAGGTCGGCGAGCTTGCCCCGACCCCGAGCGATCCTCGACCGTACGGTGCCAGGTGGTAATTCCAATACCTCGGCGATCTCGTCGTAGTCCAGACCGCAGAGATCGCGGAGCACGACGGGAGCGCGAAACTCTTCGGCGAGATGGTCGAGCGCACGGTGTACGTCGAGGCGCGCGCTCGCCGCGTTCTCGAGGTTTCCGAGGGCGGCGACCTGCAGGTGGGTTTCGTCGTCATCAATCGAGGTGGCTACTCGTCGATTGCGTCGACGCAGTTCGTCGATAGCTGCGTTCGTGGCGATGCGGTAGGACCACGTCGTGAAGCGTGCGCGCCCGTCAAAGGTGTCCAGATTTTTGACGATTGCGATGAGGGCCATCTGCGCAGCATCGTCAGCGTCCGCGCCGCTGCCGACGACCTTTGCGCACACGGCTCGAAGGCGGTCGTGGTGTCGATCAAGCAGAATTTCGAGCGACGCCATGTCGCCGCGTTGGGACGCCCGGATCAGGTCGTCGTCCTCCGCCAGGGTCTGCACCTAGCCGACCAGTTCGATCTCGAAGATCTCTAGGCGTTGATTGAATCCACCCTCGGCCACTTCGGCATCGTAGTCCTCGGGTGTCTGCTCGGGATCGACGCCGACGTCGGTGATCCACAGCAGCACTGCGGTGACCGAGATGTCGGGAACGTCGAGCTCGGCGGTTTGTCCAAGGTCAGTGAAGTCACCGATCGACTCACCCCAGCCGTCCAGACTGCTCGCAGGCTCGTCAGCTTCGTAGACGCTCGCTGCCCATCCGACCCGACTCGCGCTCACACGAAGGCGTGAAACCGGTTGCGGTTCCTCGAACTCGAGAATAAGCCCAACCCCGTTCTTGATGTTTCCGAATTGTCGAGTGGTGTATGACTGCGTGTACCAAAAGGTCGACGGGTTACCATCGATGGCTCGCGAGGCGGCCTCGTTGTGTTCGTCGTTGTCGCCGAGCGGGTCGAAGCCAATCGTGCGGCGACCATCGACGAACGGCGCGGCCGTTGTTGTTGTCGCTGTGGTGCTGCTGGTCGTCGACTCGGCTGCAGTGTCCGCAGTCGTGTCGTCAACCACTCCGGTACCCTCGGCCGACTCGCTGGGCGACGTGGTCGCGTCGTTGACCTCTGTCTCGGTTGAACCGAAGCGATCGCCAACGGCGTCTCCGGCTGGCTTGAGCAGCATCCAGACCGTCACTACCGCGGCGACCATCAGCGCGAGTGCGATGAGTGGACCAAGAAATGCGAGGCGGCTGCGTTTCGCCCGATGGTGTTTGGCGAGTGGAACTTGGTCCGGCTCACGGACAGGAATCGAGGGCTGTCGCGCACCACCTGGGCCGGGGCCAGCCGTCGGAATCGAGGGTGGCGGTGAGACGACCGGTGGCAGGGGATCCAATTGCGGAGGACGGCTGGCGGGAGAAGAGACCTGTTCGACGACGGTTTCGTCGCCACGCATAGCCGCGGTGAGCGACGCCGACCAGGTTGCGGCGTCGGGGTACCGATCATCGGGGTTTCGCGCCAGGCCCTTGCTGAGGAACGCGTCGAGGGAAGGAGGTAAGTCCGGACGAATGGATCGTGCCGATGGCGGCTCGCGTCGAATCCTGTCCATCGCCCCCATCAGGTCCTGGGCAGCAAAGGGGACCTGGCCGCACAACATCTCATAGAGCACCGTCGTGAGCCCATAGAGGTCCGTTCTGCCGTCGACGCCGTGTCCCTCGATCTGTTCGGGCGCGAGGTATTTGACAGTTCCGACGAGCGACCCGGATTCGGTGTGACTCGTCTGGTCGAGCGCCTTGGCGATGCCGAAGTCCGACAACTTCACCCGTCGGTCGGGGCGAACTAGAATGTTCGCTGGCTTCACGTCGCGATGAATGATGCCATTCACGTGCGCATGCCCGAGGCCGGCAGCGAGCTGTACACCAACCTCGACGGCATCCACCGACGCCAGAGTTGGGCGCTCGTCAAGGATCGTCCGCAGGTCCCGCCCTTCGACGAGTTCCATGACGATGGCGTCGATCTCGCCCGCGGTGACCGTGTCATAGATTGCGACGATCCCGGGATGGGTCAGCCGCGCGGCTGCATGCGCTTCGCTTCGGAACCGCAGAAGAACCATCGGGTCGGCTGCGAGGTGCCGATGCAGCATTTTGACCGCTACTCGTCGCCCCAGACTGTGGTCGATGGCTTCCCAGACTTCGGCCATGCCGCCAGAGCCAATTCGTTCGACCAGTTCGTATCGGTCGGCAAGACGTCGCCCAGACATAGGTCGACTATCGATCGGTGTGTGGGTCATGGCGAAAAAACGCTACTGCGCGCGTTCGCACATCGGGCATCACGGCCCGTTCTCAGCTCTTCGTCTGGTAGGTGATGCCAACGATTCCTGGTCCACCGTGCGTGCCGATGACCGCTCCGATGATGTTGGTTCGTGCAGTCGCGACGCTCGGGATATCGCTGATTGAAGCCATGAATTCGTCGATGTCCGTGGCGTTTGAATGGAGGATGGCGAGATTTTCGACCTCTCCAGCTTCGGTGAGCTTGTCGCGCACCCACGCGAGCGAGCG
>CAXMRH010000022.1:0-9705 GCA_964196045.1 uncultured Chthoniobacterales bacterium
TGCGGTTTTGCCACATTTTGTCGACCTCATGGGACGGCTTTCACACTCTAAACACCCTGGTCAGAGGGTTGAGGCCTGGAGACGCATGCCCGGCCTTATGGAACAGCCTCGCCGACTTGCGAGCCGTGGCCGGTGCAGCCCTTGGACCTGCTCGAATACGGACTCGGCGGCATAGCATCAGGAGGTGGATTCAGACGAAGCGACTGTTTCAGATCGACGGCAATGGAACAAGAAACACTCGTCTTCGGAACGAGTATGCGTCTGCTGCGGGGTCCGTCTCGAGGAGCACCACACCGTGACCGCGGCAAAGAACAGCAAGGCTTGACGCGATGAACACCGACGACGCAGAGAACGCCGCGCTGATGGACCAGCTGATGAGGTCGATCCCTCCGATGGACCTTGCAAACGCGGAGAAGCTGCTACGCGAGGCGAAGGAGGTGTTCGACGAGCATGGCGTGATCTTCTACCTCCGGCAGGGCACCTGCCTCGGTGCAGTAAGAGATCATGCGTTTATCCCCTGGGATGATGATCTGGATCTCGGATCCATCATCGACATGCACGGCTTCACCGAAGACCTCATCGAACCCGTTATCGAGGCGTTTCGCACGAACGGATGCTTCGTGGAGATCTCACACGATGGGCTCTACACGAATGTGAAGATCATGAAGTACCGGATCCGAATCGACTGGCAGTGCTGCCGGGTGGTCAAGGGAACGATTGCTCACTATCCGGGCGTGCCCCTCCCCGTCAGCCTGTTCACAGAATTGAGCGAGGTCGAGTTCCTTGGCGACACGTATCTCGTACCGAACCCGCCCGAGGAGTACCTTCGCTGCAAATACGGTCCAGATTGGGTCACACCAAAACGGGTGGGCTACGAAAAGGACGTCCTCGACGCCATGCCAGAAGGCACTGCCCCTGGCCGCGCGGGGTGGCTGAAGCAGTTCCTGGCCGTTCGCATTCTCCCCGGCCGGGCCGGGAGGCTTTTGGTACTGGACGAGAATGATGCTCCAGTTGTGGGCGCAGGTGTGCTGCTTGCCGGATTGAGCCGATCCAAGACAAATCGCAAAGGCATCGCGAAGTTCTATCTGCCTGGCACCGACATATACGCGTTGGCCGTTATGGCCAACGGCCGTGAGGAGGTCCTCTACGAGGAGGCGATGGTCCGAGGGGGGACGTACGTCTACCGACCGGACCCTGCCAAACGTGAGGGAAGGTACTTCGTACTCACACAGGAGTAGCGACGCAACAGGTTCTGACCTGCGGAAACGTTGCCAAACCACAACGAGTGCGCCTTATAGAGCGGCTTAACGGACAGGGGCGAGCCAACGTGTTGCGACCGTCAGCCCTATTCGTCGTCCGCGCCGAATCCGTCTATGGATAACTTGGCTGTCGTCCCGCCATCGACGTAGAGCACCTGGCCGGTGACGAAATCAGCTTCATCCGACACGAGAAAGCTCACCGCCTGCGCAATGTCGAGCGGCTTGCCGACACGTCCCAGAGGGAGCAGCCGTCCCGCTGTCTCACTCGAGTATGCAGGGTCATCGAAGTACCTGGGTGTCTCGGTGACTCCTGGGGCAATCGCATTTACGCGGACACCCGAATCGGCCAATTCAACTGCCAGCGTGTGAGTAAAGGCGTTGACCGCACCCTTTGTCGCTGCGTAGATCGACGCGGGTGCGATCGCCCCGAATGCCTGGATGGAACTGATGTTCACGATTCGAGCCCCTGCGGCACGCTGTCGAAGGTGGGGAAGGGCGTGCTTCGCGCAGAGGAAATACGCCCGCATATTGAGCTGGAACAGCGCCTCGTACGTCTCGAGTGACGTCTCCTCGATCTTCGAGTAGACGGTGATCCCGGCGTTGTTGACCAGGATGTCCAGCCCCCCCAGTTCATCCGCAGCGTGGTCGACCACGGACCGACAGTCCTCAGGATCGCGGAGGTCCGCCTCGATGGCTAGCGCACGGCGACCATTGCTTTCGATGAGATGAACTGTCTCGTCCGGCGCTGGCCCGTCGAGGTAGCAAAACGCCACATCGGCGCCTCGCTGGGACAACAAGGCAGCGATGCCCTGCCCGATGCCAAGGCTTCCACCGGTCACCAACGCTCTGCGCCCAACAAGCGACAAGGGTCGTTCGGTGGAATGCCCGTGGGGTTTGAGAGCTCTCTCTGATCGGTGGTGGATCCGCATGATCTGACCTTTCAGGGCGTGGTGTAGCCACCGTCGATGATCAGTTCGGACCCCGTCATGAAACTGGACTCATCGCTGACGAGGAAGAGGGCGCCGTACGCGACCTCGATGGGTTTCCCCAACCTCTTCATGGGGGTTGCGTCGACAACGGCGTCTGTAATCGACGCGTCTTGCGCGGCGATCATCGGCGTCGCGATGATTCCCGGGTGCAACGAGTTGACTCGGATGCCATCGTCCACGTACGACAAGGCCGCATTCTTGCTCATGAGGCGGACGGCGCCCTTGCTCGCCGTGTAAGCAGCGACACCCGCAGCTCCGGCAATCCCCCAGATCGACGAAACGTTTACTATCGACCCGCCCCCAGCGGACCTCATGTACGGCACCACGGTGCGAACGCCCAGGAAAGAGCCGGTCAGGTTGAGGTCGATGATGGCGTGCCAGTCATCGAGGTCGATGGTGTCGATGGGTTCGTACGAACCAACGCCGCCCGCGTTGTTCACAAGGGCGTCGACCCGGCCGTGTTCATCGACCACGCCCTTCACAACCTCACGCCACGAGGCCTCGTTTGTGACGTCAAGATCGACCGCGGTCACATCGCCCTCGAACGGCTCGGGTTGGGCTATGTCTCCCGCGATAACAGCGCAACCTTCGGCGGCGAACAACTCCGCTATCGCGCGTCCAATTCCCTGAGCTCCTCCAGAAACGATTGCGACCTTGCCCGAGAGTCTCATTTGCCCTCCTCGATCGAGGCGCGGATACGCGGCTCCGGCAGCTCCGCTGGGATATCAGTGGCTTCTTCTCCCATGTAGCTCACCGCGAAAGACAGGGCTCGGAATCGCGCGGCCTCATCAGCAGACCAGATCGAGTGCGGGGCATTCGGCGGAATATGTATCAGGTCACCCGGGTCGACGAGTCGTTGCTCGTCGTCGACCTGAACGATCGCCCGCCCCTGAAGCAGGTAATAGAATTCATCCGAATCATGCGTATGCGGTTCAAGGTGTGCGCCACCCGCAAGTTCGAACTCCGCGACGTATTCGAGGTACGACCCCATCGTTTCCGCGCGCACCGACTCCTTCGGAAACATGAAATACGTGTGGCATGTTCCACCGTGCTCCACGGTGGGCTCTACCTTGGCGTTTCGGATGTCCATACCGGCACTCCTATCTAGTAGCTCAGTGATCTACTGGCAGCTGGCCAAACAAAGAATCCATCGAACGTCACGACGCGATCGGTGCTGCCCACCATCAGTCGAACAGTTCCCGAACGGACGCCGCAATGTGCTCAGCACCTGGTCACCACCAGGCCAGCTCAATCGGCTCTCCGTGGCACGCTCCGGCGATCAGGGCAGCAAGAGTTGCGATGGCCGCGCTCAGCACAGCTTGAGCCAGGTTCATGTCCGGCATTGTCCAAGATGACGCGTGTGCAGCGAGAGAGGCAAAAGTCACTCATCGACGAGAAACCGCTCGCCTTGAATCAAACATGCTGAGAGTGGTGTGATCCGCACAACGACGAGTGGACCTTATAGGACGGCCTTCAAACCCTGAATGGCGTGGTCAGAGCCGACAGATTCAACCGAGGTGCTCGCGGTCGCGAGCATGAGCCGCGATCCGCTCGAGTACATCGGCGACAATCTGTCGCTCCACTGGTTCGATGAGGTCGATCAGCATTTCCCTGACGTCGCGTAGGTGTCCAGCCGCTGCAGCTTCGATCTCGGCCATCCCATCGGGGGTGATCACCGCGTACGTTCCTCGGCGGTCCTCGGGGCAACGTTCCCGGCGCACCCAACCGCGGCCGACGAGACGATCGACGCGCTGGGTCAGGCGCGATTGCGAATGGACAAGCCGTTGCGAGAGCGCGGTCATCCGCAACCGGCGAGCGTCGGCCTCGGAGAGCAGGACAAGCACCTCGTAGTCGTCAAACGTCATCCCGGCATCGTGCTTGAGGGCCCGATCGAGTTGGTTTACCACGCGCCCTCCCGCCTCGAGGAACGCTCGCCAGATGCGTGTCTCCTCCTCATCGAGCCAGCTGATGTCATCCATGGAGAAACTCTACTCCCTTGGTTGTGATACTTCAAAGTTTAAGTAGAATACTTTAAACCTTAAGCACCACATCCGAGAAGGAACCACTGACATGACCATCACACTCCCCACCTCGACCGACCTCATCACCGGAACCTGGGTGATCGAGCCGGCCCACTCCGAGGTCGGCTTCACCGTCCGCCACCT
Organism: uncultured Chthoniobacterales bacterium; assembly: GCA_964196045.1. Classification (GTDB taxonomy): domain Bacteria; phylum Actinomycetota; class Acidimicrobiia; order Acidimicrobiales; family SHLQ01; genus SHLQ01. The sequence continues at coordinate 4,414 of CAXMRH010000022.1, forward strand.
CGGCCTGTCGAAGGTCCGCGGTCGCTTCAACAGCTTCAGCGGCACACTCACGATCACCGAGGAGCGCCTCGCCAGCTCCGTCGTGGCAACAATCGACCTGGCGTCAGTCGACACGAACAACACCGACCGCGACAGCCACCTCCGCAGCGCCGACTTCTTCAACGCAGAGTCCAATCCTCAAATGACCTTCCGGTCGACCACCGTGATGCCCGACTCCCTCGTGGGCGACCTCACTATCAAGGGTGTTACCCACCAGGTCAGCCTCGACCTCGAGTTCCACGGCGTCACCGTCGACAACTACGAGATGACCCGCGCTGGGTTCAGCGCAACCGGCCAGATCAGCCGATCGCACTACGGCATCGACTTCAACGCACCCATCGGTCTGGACGGGTTGCTGATCGGCGACAAGATCAACATCGAACTGGAGATCCAGGCCATCCCCGCCACCTGATCCGCTCTTCGCCACAGTTCGACCAAAGGACCAACAATGCCGACAGCACCCGACATCCGTCGAGCGCCAGACCGATTGCACACCGATCTCGGGTGGCTCGACAGCCATCACAGTTTCAGCTTTGGCGGCCACCACGACCCGCACAACATCGGCCACGGACTTCTCATCGTTTCGAACGACGACGTGGTCGCCGCCGGTGGCGGGTTCGGCACGCACGCACACCGCGACATGGAGATCGTCACCTGGATACTCGAGGGCAAGCTCGAACACCGTGACTCTGCGGGGAACGAGGGTGTTCTTTACCCCGGTCTCGCCCAACGCATGTCGGCGGGTCACGGGATCCGGCACTCCGAGATGAACCACAGCCAAACCGAGCCCGTCCACTTCATCCAGATGTGGGTGGTGCCCGACGAACTTGGCCTCGCACCCGAATACGAACAACTCGACGTCAACGGCGCCCTGGCACAGGGCGGCCTCGTTCCCGTCGCGTCCGGCAGAGGCCATGCCGGCGCCATCGGCATCCACCAGCGCCACGCCTCAATGTGGGTCGGCAGGCTCCGAAGCAAGGAGACCGTCGAGCTCCCCGACTCACCATTCGTGCACCTGTACGTGGGCAAAGGGGCCGTCTCGCTCGACGAGCAGCAGCTAGGGCGCGGCGACGCTGCACGCCTCACCCAAAACCCCCAGACATCGATCACCGCAGCCGCGGACAGCGAAGTGATCATCTGGGAAAGCGACAAGGAGGCATACCGATGACCAATACCAAACACGGCATCGGCCGGTAGGGACGCTGGGTATCGTCAGGGCAGCACCCGGGAGTCGCCGAGAGCTCAGCGGAGGGGGTAGCGGCCTACCCCGACGCCCCAAACTTTCCGATCTCTTGGGCTTGCGACTCGGGACGGTCTCCTCACCAACCGGGTTCGGCCAAGAACTGGCCCACAAAGTGGTTTCCGGACTCAACGCCGTTGTAGCTCGCTCCTGGGCCTTGAGTTACCAACTCGATACTCCCGTCCGGAGGCGGGCTGGAGATTGAGGTCTGAGCCAACGAAGTAGTCGAAGGATCAAGCCCGACCAGAAGCCAGCGACCGACGAGAGGGATCAGTTGGTCATAGATGTTTTCCGTATCCCGATACTTCTCCCAGGCAGCCTCCGGCGCATCTCCGATGAAGATCGCGATCTCGGTGGTCTCTGGTGGGACCTCTGACCATTCGAATGCCGGCGTAATGAACTCACGATTGCCACTGTTGCCGCCCGACGTAAAGGCTAAGGGAATCTCCACGACGACCCCGGGCTGGGTCACGCCGCTTGAGAAATCGGGGCTGAAGAAGTCGAGAACAAGCTGCTCCTCGCGACGCGACTCGCAAGGGTCGACAGCAGGGACATCGGCAGGGGTGGCAGAAGATTCACCACTAGAGGGTTCCTCCGGCGCTTGTGCAGCCTGCCTTGCTGCGGTCGACGCCGGCGTGGTCGACTTTGACACTCGTGCCATCGGGCATCGTCACCGTCGTCTCGAACAAGCTCAGGTCACGCTGCGAGCCCTCGGACGGGACGTCACCGTCGATGCTCGTGAACTTCGCCCAGGCAGTGTAAAACGCGACCCGGTCTGCCGGTGCTTGATTGCTGAAGATACGACCCTCGGCGTAGTCCCGAGGCGTACGCCCAGGAAAGAAGAACCTCGCAGGACTCACCCTTTGTAGCGAGACAAACGTCTCCACCATGTTTTCCAAAGCCGGAGGGACCTTGTTTTCGTTGAAATCGTCGGCGCCGCTCCGCGGGTCCGAACGGGAGAAAACGACCCTCCAATCGACCGTTTTGGCGACCTCATCGTCGAACCACTGCTCCCAGTCAGCATCGGTCCACTGGGAATTGTCTTCTGGACGGTCGGGCATGGATGGACCTCTCGAAACGCTTGAACAAGAGTACGACAGAACGAATAAGCCTGCCTTGTGCGAGACTCGCTGCACCTCGCACGCACGAGCCATTCGCAGATGCGACACCTCGGCGGTCCTCGACGCTTCAACACCCACTATCGTTGCCCAGCGGTCATCACGGCCGCCTCGAAAAAGAGGGGGTTCTGAAATGTCTAAGTATCTGGTGACCGGGCGCTACCACCCGGAAGGTGTCAAGGGGCTGATGCAAGAAGGCGGCTCGAACCGGCGCGCCGCCGCAAGCGCCGCAATCGAGTCCGTGGGCGGCTCGGTGGACTGTTTTTACTATGCGTTCGGCGACCACGATGTCGTGGGAATCGTCGACTTCCCCGATGACGCCAGCGCAACCGCCGTGTCGTTGATGATCAACTCGACCGGTGCCGTCAGTGTCAGGTTGACCCCACTGATGACCGTGGAAGAAATTGACGCTGCAGCAGCAAAGACGCCTTCATACCGCGCGCCCGGCAACTGACCGCATACAACAGAGGCTTGATGACCTCCGGCCAAGACCCCGAGTTCATCAAGTCTCTTACCGCACAGGGCGACGCTGGCGAACCCAAGAAGCAGCAAGGAATCGGCGCCTCGATGCCCGAAAGGATGTCAACATGACCCGATCGTTCGACTGGATTGGCCATCACGCCGTCACTAGGCCGGACACGGTCGCGACCATCGATCTGGCCACCGATCGATCGTTCACCTACGCCGAGATGGACGATCGGACGTCGCGGCTGGCGTCGGCCCTCGCCGAAAACTTCGCCGTCGGCCCGGGCGACCGTGTTGCCGTTCTGGCGAACAACAACTCGAACTTCTTCGAGGTGGAGTTCGCCTGCTGGAGGCTGGGTGCGATCTTCGTACCGCTGAACTGGCGGCTCGCCCTGCCCGAGCTCGAATTCATCGTGGGTGACTGCACCCCCAGGGTGATGATTGTCGACGATGACTTCCTCGAGTCGGGCGTCGCACTGGCCAACTCGACCGGTATCGCTCATCTGATCAACTGGGACAGTGGTTCCGGCGTCGCCGCCGGCTACGAAGATGCCATTGCGTCAGCCACCGCAATGATGAGAGCTGCCGAGACGACTCATGACACCCCGCTGACCATCATGTACACGTCGGGCACGACTGGGCGCCCGAAAGGGGCGATCATCACCCACGGCATGGTGTTCTTCAACGCGGTGAACTGCGCCGAGTTCTTCAGCCTCACCACTGACATGGTCAACCTCGCGTTTCTACCGCTGTTCCACATCGCCGGCCTCAACACCTTCGCCAACCCCGCCTATCACTTCGGCGGCACCAATGTCGTCATGCACACCTTCGACCCGGCTGCGTGTCTCGAGCTCATCTCCGACCCCGAGCGTGGCATCACGCACTTTCTCGGTGTCCCCACGAACTACCTGTTCATGAGCCAGGTGCCTGCCTTCGCCACCGCAACGTTCCCCACCGTGAAAGCAGCTGCACTCGGAGGCGCACCCTCACCCCTGTCACTTCTCGAAGCATGGGGGGCACGGGGGCTGCCACTCCAACAGGGTTACGGCATGACCGAAACCTCCCCGCTCGTCACCGCTCTCAGGCCCGAGGATTGCATGACGAAGATCGGTTCCGCCGGTCTCCCGGCGCTCCACAACCAGGTCCGAATCGTCGACGAGGAGGGCAACGACTCGTCGGTCGGCGAAGTCGGCGAGCTCTGGACTCGGGGGCCAAACGTCACGCCTGGCTACTGGGAATTCCCCGAGGCGAACGCGGCGTCGTTCGAAGACGGCTACCTCAAGACCGGCGACGCTGCCTACAAAGACGACGAGGGGTTCATCTTCATCGTCGATCGGTGGAAGGACATGTACATCTCAGGGGGCGAGAACGTCTATCCAGCCGAGGTGGAGACCGTCATCTATCAACTGGCCGAGGTGGCCGAAGTCGCCATCCTCGGAAAGCCCGACGACAAGTGGGGCGAGGTCGGTATGGCCATCGTCGTCCGCAAGCCGAACACGGCCCTCGACGAGCAGACGATCGTCAATCACTGCGCGAAGAACCTCGCCAAGTTCAAGGTCCCGCGTTCGGTGGTCTTCATCGACGAACTCCCGCACAACGCCACCGGAAAGGTGCTCAAGCGCGAACTCCGGGTCACCCATATCGGCTGATCGCGGTAGCTTGGGCCGCTCGACCTCGGCCCGTTATGGCGAGTGTCGACGCCGCCAAGAGGGGAAACTGGATGCAACCCGGTCACGAATACGCCAGCCGGCTGTCAGCGTGTCGCTCACCGTCGCCGACGAGGCTGTGACCGTGCAAGACTGCTGTGCGCTCGGTAGGACGACATACCGGGGAAAGAGGGGATCATGTACGCGAATCTTGGGCAAGTGATTCCGCGCGGAGCAGCAAAGTACAGCGATCGCGTCGCACTTGTCTTTCAGGGTGAGGAGTTCACGTACAACCGCCTCGATGAGTTGACGGCGCGGCTCGCGAACGGCCTGAGCGGGCTCGGGGTTTCGCCGGGCGACCGCGTGACGCTTTACTCATAGAATCGGTGGGAGTGGATCGTCAGCTATTACTCGGTGCTGCGCCTGGGAGCCGTAATCAACCCGATCAACGTGATGCTGACACCCAAAGAGGTTGTCTTCGTGACAAAGGACTGCGGCGCCAACGTCCTGATTGCCTCTGCGGACAAGGGCACCCCGATCGTCAGCCGCCAGTCGGACACGCCGCTCGAACACGTCGTCCTTTTCGGCGATGACCTCCCTGATGGCGCCACCTCCTTCGATGAACTCCTCGCCGCCAGCAGCACCGAGTTTTCCGAGATCGTCATCGATCCGATGGCGACCTCCACCATCGGCTACACGAGCGGCACGACCGGTCACCCAAAGGGTGCGATGTTGACCCACCGGCCGATCGTGCTCAACACCGCGCAACTGTCTTCGACGGTGT
>CAXMRH010000023.1:0-5264 GCA_964196045.1 uncultured Chthoniobacterales bacterium
GCGTGAACCGCCTCTGGTGACTGGAGAAGGTTTCGAGCAACGAAGATTGAACCGACGACGAGCCCGAAGAAGAGTCCGGCCATCGCCTCGGGGTAGTCCTGCAATGCAGACTCGATGACTCCTGCGAGAATCGCGACCGCCGTGCCGATACCCAATAGAAGGGGCACGAGGAAGAACCAATCGACCGAACGAAGTCGCTGGATAGACCCGCCGACATCGCCCTTCAGGAGAAGCCCGAGGGCCTTGGATCCCACTCCGATGTTCGTGATCAGGTCGTTGTAAATCCCGAGAATCAGAGCCACGGTGCCGCCCGACACTCCAGGCACAACATCTGAGGCGCCCATTGCAAATCCACGACTGAATTGGGCGAGGATTCTCGTGAACATCATGGATGAATCTATCGGTCATCAACTTGGGGTCGTGATCTCCCGCGGCACAATGATTGGGTGGTGACTGCTCACTCCGACTCTTCGTTTCTTGTCGCAAATGGCGACGTCGACCTATTCGTGCGATCACTAACGCCTGAAGTAGGTGAGGGCCCGCCAGTCTTGGTGTTGTCCGAAGCGGAAGCCGCTAGTAGTCGATGGCCCAGTGAGTTCTTGGACGGTCTGCTCGGCCTTGGCTGTCAGGTGATCACCTTCGACACTCGCGATGTAGGTCGGAGCACATGGGTGGAGGAGACCTTCGGGATCGGTGATCTCGTCTCCGATGCGCTGGCGGTTCTCGATCATCTCGATCTGGCCACGGCGCACGTGCTCGGCAGGTCGATGGGTGGAATCGTGGCGCAACATTTGGCACTTGATGCGCCGGAGCGAGTTGCGTCCTTGTCGTTGCTTTCCACCACACCGGGTCGTCGCGAAGACATCGGCCTGCCGGAGCAGTGGCTCATCGACAACATGAGCCACAGGCTCTTCGGTGAACCTCCGGAGGGAACCGCCCCGCGAGTCGAGTGGGTGGTCGATCAACTCGAGTGGTTCGCTGGGCCACTTGTACCTTTCGATCGTGTGGAGGCCGCCCGTGCGGTGTGGCGAGAAGTCGCGGAGTACTGGCGCGGTCCGAATGGGCATGGCACCGCCGTTGTCGAGGCGGTTGATCGATTCGATGAACTCACCCTGATCACTGCGCCCGCCATGGTCGTACACGGGACAGCCGACCCGGTGTACCCGGTGGCCCATGGGCAGGTTCTTGCCGAGAGGCTCGCAAATGCGAACCTCTGCCTTATCGAGGGTCTCGGACACGAACTACCGCCGCATTTCGTGCCTCAGCTCGTCGAGCTGTTTGCTCAGTTCCGCGGCTCGCTCCAAGCCTGAACGCCGAAAGACCCGCCTGTTTTGGTGAATGAGGCGGGCCTTTCAGTCGACTGGCCGTTGAATCAATCTCAGACTGTTCCTGTTGGCAGTGTCGTTGCCGGTGGTGAGGGAACTTGAGGGAAAGGACTCTTGACCCAGTCGAGTTATTTCTTTTGTCTTTGCTGTGGTTGGATCGTGGTTTGAGGGTTTGTGACCCCCGTCACTGAATCGTGACACTGGTCACTCTGCCTGATAGCGGCAACATCGTCAAGTTCATCCAGACATAGTCGAAACGAGTGAGATGCGGCGCAGCGACCCGAGCGCGCCACCACGTCTACACTCGCAAGCGACGTAACAGGCCGCCACCAACGAACGAAGAGAGATCAATACATGGTGTTTACCTCGACCCTTCCCGATGTCGAAATTCCCACCGGCATTTCAATCACCGACTACGCGCTTCGAATGGCGGACGAGCTCGCCGACAAACCAGCGATCATCGACGGGCCCTCGGGACGGACTCAGACGTTCGCCGAGCTGCGGAGCGGTATACAGCTCGTCGCAGGCGGGCTCGCAGCGCGCGGCTTTGGCCCCGGAAAGACGCTTGGGCTGATGGCGCCGAACATCCCCGAATACGCCTCCTTCTTTCATGGAGCCGCATTTGCAGGTGGAACGGTCACGACGATCAACCCGACATACACCGCTGGCGAAATCAAACATCAGTTGATCGATTCGGGCGCTTCAATTCTTGTGACGATCTCGATGTTCCTCGATGTGGCGCGAGAGGCGATCATCGACACAGCGGTGGAGGAGATCTTCACGATCGATCCCGTTGAGGGCGTGCCGTCGATGTTCGATCTGCTTACGAGTCCGCCGTTGACGGAACAAGTAGCGATCGACACCGCTTCCGTGCCCGTCGTGCTTCCCTACTCATCTGGGACCACCGGTCGAAGCAAAGGTGTCGTCCTGTCGCACGACAACCTCACCGCCAACATCGCTCAGTGCCAGCATGTGTTGAGTTACGACGTCGACGATGTCGCGCTCGCTATCTTGCCGTTCTTTCACATCTACGGCATGCAGGTGTTGATGAACGGGCTCCTGGCGAATGGCGTCACCATCGTCACCATGCCTCGATTCGATCTCGAGGAGGCGTTGACGATCGTCCAGGAACACAAGGTCACGTGGTTCTTTGCCGTCCCGCCGATCGTGCTCGGTCTTGCCAAACATCCTCTCGTCGATCAGTTCGACACGAGCTCGATCAAGGTCATCTTCTCGGGAGCGGCGCCGTTGTCAGCCGAACTCGGTACTGAAGCGTCCGTACGCCTTGGCTGCGATGTGATCCAGGGATATGGAATGACCGAGCTGTCGCCGGTATCACATGCGACGGTCGTCGGCGCTGGCAAGCCGGGGTCATCTGGTGTCACCATTTCGAACACGGAGTGTCGAGTCGTCGACCTCGAGGGCAATGACCTCGGGCTCAATGAGGATGGCGAGTTGTGGGTCCGGGGTCCGCAGGTAATGAAGGGATACCTCAACAACGAAGAAGCAACTGCGGCAACCATCGACCAGGACGGGTGGCTGCACACCGGCGACGTGGCGCACTTCGATGAGGATGGCCACATCTTCATCGTTGATCGCATCAAGGAACTCATCAAATACAAGGGTTTCCAAGTGCCACCTGCCGAACTCGAGGGTCTGCTGCTCACTCACGAAGCCATCGCAGACGCGGCAGTGATCGGTATTCCGGACGAGGAGGCGGGCGAGATTCCCAAGGCATTCGTCACGTTGAAGCCTGGCTCGGAGGCCACCGCTGAAGAAATTCAGTCGTTCGTTGCAAATCAAGTCGCAAACTTCAAGCAGGTGCGTTTGCTCGAGTTCATCGACGTGATCCCGAAGTCCGCCTCGGGCAAGATCTTGCGTCGCGAGCTGCGGGACCGATGACGAGTCAGGCCGACTAGGCGACGCTGGGGCGGCCGATCAACGATTTCTGCACCTGCTCGAAGATCAGGTCTGCCATGTAGCTGTACCCCTTCGGTCCGGGGTGCCAGTTGTCTTCGCCGAGTCCGTCCTTCGAGGGCCAACTCCACGGCCAGAAGAGGTGGAAGGGTCGCTGTTCGGCCTCGTGCTCGATCGTTCGGTTGATGCGACGTGCCATGACGCTGTTGAACCGAGAGGATACGCCGACCCGTGCAACCACGGACCGATCGGGGATTGCGTCCAGAATCGTGCGTAAATCGCGCAGAGTCCGTGGCCACGTTGGCGGCGCGAGCAGATTGTTGGCGCCAGCAAGGTGTGTGACGAGCTGAGAGGACCGGCCATCTTCACGAAGTTCCTGGAGACGGGGTAGCTGGTGCTCGATGATGTCCCCGAGTTGGGCGCCGGTAATGCCGAGGTTGATCACCCGCCACGGATCTCCGGACGTGTCTCGGAGTCGATCGAGGACCAGAGGAATCCAGCTCTGTGCGGGATCGGCGCTCCCGATTCCCTGCGACGTCGAGTCACCGAGTGCAACCCAGAGTGGGCCATCGGCACGGGAAGCATCGACATTCCATGCATCCCAGAACTGCGCATGTGGTTCACGCTGGAGTTCGATTCTCTGAACTGAGGCCGAGGTCTTCGAGATCGTCCGGCTCAGGAATCCAGTCTGTCTGCGAGGCATGGGCGCAAAATCCACTCGCTAAGTGTTCCGCGATTCACGTCACGAACCAACGTCGACGACGTCCGAGCCGGCTCGTTCGAGGGGCTAGCGTTGCACCATGCGCGCAAGAAGTATGTTGTTTGGTCCAGCACAACGAGTCGACTTCGTCCAGAAGTTCGTTGCATCTGGTGCCGACATTGGCGTACTAGATCTTGAAGACGCGACTCCCGAATCCATGAAGGACGAGGCTCGCGCCGCGCTGGTCGACGCGCGACCCGGTCGCGCCGAGCGCGCGGGCATGCAGTTGCTCATCCGGACCAACTCCCTTGGGAGTGCACATTTCGCTGCCGACCTCGCCGCAGCAGCGGAATCTGCCGCCGACGGGGTCGTCGTGCCCAAGCTCGAGACCGATCGAGAGGTCGCGGATGTTCGACGAGAAATGGTCGCTGTCGGACTCGGCGAGGGTGTCCTGTGTGCCGGAATCGAGTCGGTCGCGGGCGTCCACCGGGCGGTCGAGGTCGCCGGCGCTGGTGCAGATCTCGTTTACTTCGGCGCCGAGGACTTCATCACGGACATCGGGGGTGTCCGCACAGAAAGCAACAAGGAAGTGTTGTACGCACGCTCCCGCGTCGCTATTGCAGCGAGCCTGTCGGGAATTCCGGCGCTCGATCAGGTTGTCGTCGACTTCCGTGACGATGAGCGCTTCCGTACCGAAGCGAACGAGGCTCGCTCGCTTGGGTTTCAGGGAAAACTCTGCATCCATCCCTCGCAAGTGCAGCTGGCCAGGGAGGCATTCACGCCGTCGGATGAAGAGATCATGCGGGCGCGGGCACTGCTCGCGGCCGCCGCAGATGCCGAAGTGCGGGGCTTGGGCGTGATTTCCTTCGAGGGGACGATGGTCGATGCCCCGATCATCGTGCGTGCAAGAAAGATCCTGGATCTGATCGAAGACTAAGACTCTCCATCGCGGCTTCCGGAGATGAAATAGGGCCATCTGGCCCCTGGGTGAAACGGCCTATCCACCGATCGGTTTTGTAATGGATATGTCGACCACCGCGGCCGAAATCGAGGCGACGGCTGAAGCAGGAGTCAACTTCGTCGATCGCCCCCTCAGTGCCGTAGAGGCGCGAATCGCTCGGGCTTCGCGAGCCGTCCTGCTCGCGCTCGCCGTCGCCGTCGGTCTCGCTGTCATCGTGGCGGCCGGTTTGGGTTCCGCGAGCGCCGATAGCGCGTCGTCGGGTGGGTCTCGCCTTGGAGGTGACTTTCCAGCCTTCTACGCGGCCGGTTCGATCGTTCGATCAGGTGATATCGACACGCTGTATGACCCGGCTCGTCAGCTC
>CAXMRH010000024.1:0-19158 GCA_964196045.1 uncultured Chthoniobacterales bacterium
GGTCGAATTAACAGACATGCTCCGCACCCAGATCCGGTTCGCCTCGACGATCGAGCCCCAGATCTCGGAGACCGTACGACCCGGAGTGGGAGACGTACGTCTCCCGCAGAACTTCCAGACCTACGTCACGGCGGCACAGCTCGCCTTGGAGGAACTCGACGGCATCGCAGCGATCATGTCACCCACCGCCAGCGTCGGGGACCTTCTGGACCGATCCACTCGCCTCCCGGACCTGCCACCTGACCAACGCGTCCGGGTAGTCGCTGAAGTACTGCTCGATCCGGAACTCGCGGATCGCCCGCGGGGTCATTCGAGGTGGATCTCCGAAGCGGTTGATCACTTTCCGCAGCTCGATGCCTGACCACCTGGTGTACCTGACCCGCCGAATGGCCCGCATGGCTTAACATCACGCCCGGAACGTCTGCCGAAAGTGGATCTCATGACCCAGCGTTGGGTGCTCATCACCGGAGTATGTGGAGGAATTGGTCGTGCCACAGCTGCGACGTTCAAGACAGCGGGATGGAACGTCATCGGCGCGGACCGTGCGGAACCACTCGAACCCCTCGACATAGACAGATTCGAGCTGGTCGACGTTTCACAGTCCCATGAGATCGCCGACCTCTTCGCTCGGCTCAACGCGGAGATGGATGGACTGCATGCGCTTGTGAACAATGCTGCGATCCAGATCAACAAACCAATCGTCGAGACCGAAGACGCCGACTGGGAGTTGATCATCAACACAAATGTCCGTTCGGCATTCCAGTGCATTCGGGGAGCACACCCACTCCTCGCTGCTGTGCGCGGTGCCGTCGTGAACGTCAGTTCTGTTCATGCCATCGCTACCTCGATGAACGTCGCCGTGTACGCGATTTCGAAGGGAGCGCTCGTAGCTCTGACTCGATCTGCTGCACTAGAACTCGCGGCCGATGGCGTGCGCTGTAACGCGGTTCTCCCCGGCGCGATCGACACGAGAATGCTCCGCGAAGGTCTCGACCGTCGACCGAATGCCGACGGTGCAGAGGGCAATCTACGAATTCTTGCCCAACGCACTCCGCTCGGGTTCGTGGCAACTGCGGAGGACATTGCGCCAAGCATCCTGCACCTTGCCGACAACGAACAGTCGAAGTACACCACCGGCCAGATGCTTGTTCTTGACGGTGGCGCGACGATTCGCCTGTCCACAGAGTGACCTCCATGATCCCAACCGAGCTTCTCCGGCGGATCGGGCGCAAGGTAAGGAGAACACTTCGCCCCGTACAACCGACAATGCCGCAGAGCACGTCTCCGACCTCTGCACCTGCAGTACAGCATCAGCAGAGGTCTCGCATCTTCGCGAAGTACACCGAACCCGGAGAGCTCGCGCAGCTCGGAATTCTTTTCATGCCCCTCGCCGAATACCACGGCAAAGAGCTAGGAGCCATCGCGGACGAACTCGTGGCGATGGGCCATTTGTGCAGCTTCCTGGTCGAGGAATCTCTCGTCGAGGTCGTCGACAAGCATCTCGGCGACCATCCGCGAGTTCTCGCAACGGTTGGCTATGACAAACATGCACTCGGTGAGTTCAGCGCATTCGTCGCAATGAATGACTGGGGTGAACCGTCGCGGAACATCTACCACCTGGCGCGCGTTCGAGGAGTCGCCTCCTTCGCCAAAGTCGAGGGCGTTCAAGACTTCACCGATGTCGACACGGGTCGTATCCGTCTGCCGTACCTCGCGGCCGATCACGTTCTCGTTCAAGGACCGAATGACGCCAAATCACTTGATCGCGCAAACCTTCACGTCGTCGGCAACGCAAACATGGAACATGCGTGGGGTGAAGGCCCGACCTCGGCACCTCGAAACGGCGAAGTCGTCATCAACTCGAACTTCACCTATGGCGTCCTCACCGATGTGCGCGATGGCTTTCTCGAGTCGGCGATCGAAGCGATCCAGCAGCTCGGCCTCACGCCAGTGATCTCGCAACACCCAGCCGACAGACCCCTTCCTGTCGAATTGAAGCAGTACCGAACCGATCGTTCGATGTCGTCGATGCTGCCGACATGTGAAGCGGTGGTGACGCGCTTCAGCACCGTTCCGTTCGAAGCCATCGCGTACGGCACCCCGTTCGTGTACTTCAACCCACATAAGGAGAAGGTGCCGACGTTTGCAACGCCGTCGTCGGCGTTCGAACACGTCCACTCTGGCGACGAGCTTCGGGCGGCCATTCAACGATGCATCGATGGCCGATCGGGTTATCGAGCCCGCGCCGACGACTACTTTCGGGCCCAGATCGATATGACCGAAACGCCGAGTGCCTCCCGGGCAGCTTCGGCGATCGCCGCTGTGCGTACCTCGACTCCCTAATCTCCGAGTACGGCGCTAAGGATTAACTCGAGGTCTTCGGTCGTCGCGGTCTGCGCCGGCGATACGTCGAAAGTCGTTCCATCGAGCAACTTTTCGAGATCGTGTCTCGTTCGAGCGTGGTCGCCATGTGGAGCCGAGGGGTCGAAGACCGCTGTCGGAGCGAGAGCGGTAAGGAGCTCCAGGTCGGCACACGTGGGCGCCACAATCATTGCTGCCGTACGAAGCACATCGATGGACGTAAGCGTGCTGCGGTAGCCACCGAGCTGCGATCGGATTCGAGGATCTGCAACGACCTGCGGTTCAGCGCCGCGGTCAGCCAAGACGTGCAGCGCGGTCGACAACCACGCGTCGAGCGCTGGATAGCCATCAAGCTCGGGGGGAACATAGACAACCGATCCTGCACGGATTCCCCGCTCCTCCTCAGGCCAGAGCACATCCGCGCCTGTCCGGATCCTTTGCGCGGCAGTTTGGTCCGAGCCGGTCGGCGACGCTAGGTCCACGCGAGCTGCGGTATCGAGACGAGGATCGTCGCTGCCAATGACGTCGGCGTCAAGGAGCACGAGCGGCCACCAATCCTCCCAAGCATCGAGGTCTGGCACCATCGCCGCAACGTTGATCCCGGTTCGACGTCCGACGTCGATAAGTGAAACGGCTTCGAGGGATCGGGCGAGAGAGTCCACGTGGACGAAGACATCGACCGTGGCAGACGACTCGACAGTCCGGACCGGCGGAGGATTCTCGGTTCCTGACAACACCGGCTGCGCCATGAAGTCGCTGAGCGCGGGCCTCTTGTCGATCGGTGCGGCTCCGGTGGCAGCGCTCACCGACGCGGCACCTGGTGTCCCGCCGAAGCTTCCAAGCAACGAAGGCACCGACCACGACATTCGACCATAGGAACGCGGGTCTCTGTCCTCGAGCCAGGCCGTGAGCGCTCCCCCATCGGCCAGAGCTGTTCCAGCTTCGGCCATCCAGTCGTTGATGATCTGTACATGGTCGGACATGAGGATCAGGCCATCACCTCGAAGCATCGAGTTCGGCCGCTGGCGATATGTCGACACCATGTGGTGGACCGGAACGAACACACCGCCGGAGGCGATGATCCTCGCCCAGAGTGCGAAGTCCTCGAGCATTCGAAGCCCTTCGGGAAATCCACCGGCCGCAACCACGGCGCCTCGACGAACAAGTGGGGCTGAACAGATGAACAGGTTCTCGCCCGTATACGTCGACTGTTGTACGACGGGCATGACAGCACGCGGTTGGCGCACGATCGGGTGGTCGATCGTCTCTGCAACGTGTTGCCAATCGCCGTACACGCCAACGACCCCTGGCCCATGCTCAAGGATGACGGCCGGGAACGCATCTAGTCGCGCGGAGATGGACCGTTCGAGCAGGTAGTCATCGGAATCCAGGAAGCAGAGATACTCACCCGAAGAATGTGCGACACCAATGTTTCGGGCCCGGCCGAGCCCACCGTTCTCGGGACAAGGCACTACACGGACGCGGTCGTCTCGTCGAGCAAACGCCGCAGCGATTGCCAAGGAGGCGTCGCGAGAGTTGTCCTCGACAACGATGACCTCGAGGTCCGCATGATCTTGTTCGAGACAGCTCTCGATCGCACGAGTCAAGAACTGCGGTTGCCGGAAGCTTGGGATGATGACGCTGACCAACATCTAGACGATCACCAGCCTCGGGTAGCTACGTACACCGAGGTCGTGCAATCGACCCAGCGCTCTCGGCAGGCGATCGGTCGCCCGCTCGGTGTAGTGCTGGTCGACGTAACGCTGTCGATCCGCTCCAAGCGTGAGCAGCATCGCAGGATCGGTGAAGAGGGACAGCTCCGTCGACCACAGCTCGGCGATCTCGTCATACAGCTGCACGTGAGCGCCTCGGTGAGACGACACCTCTTCGAGCCCGATCTGGCGAAGCAGAAAGCGAGCGAGCACGTTGGCTCGCCGTAGTTCTGCTCGTCGAACGAGCAGCTGGTCTGGCAGCACAACGCTGGCCGACTCTGGCACCGACCGACGACTCGTGAGTACAGCCGCAACCTCGCCACTTACCAGGCGGTGAGCGAGTTCGGCGACCGACAGCGTGCCTCCCGCAGGATCGATGAGGTGCGGTTCTGGTTCCAACTTTTTTAATGATACGGCGACCACCGAGACGAAGCAGAAACGAGGTGTTGCGTTGACACCCTCGACCGCGATTGTGGATCGGCAGGCAACGATGGTCTCGAGGGGTTCAACCGAAGCAGCGGTCTCCCACACAGAGCACACGTGGGCGGCGCGCTCTGCTACCAACGACATAGCCGTCATGTGGCGGACCTCGAAACGAGCTCATCGAGCACAGCCAGAAGCTTGGGGCGATGCGCGGCGAGCGAGAACCGGTCGAGTTGGACCGAGCGTCGAGCTCCCCGATCTGCGACGGTCTCGGTTTGGGCCGCAAGAATGGCCGAACTAATCAAGCCACCGATCTCTTCAGCTGACGATTCTATGCTGAAGAGATCCTTCACGTCAGCAATCGTCTCCCGAGTACCTCCCACGTCGGACGCGAGGCAGCGCGTGCCGCACAATCCGGCCTCGATCGGAACGGTCGGAAGGTTGTCGATGATCGAGGGGTGCACGAGAACGTCGGCGGCGCCATACAGCGCAGGCATGAAGGCGCGCTCGAGGCCGGCGAGGACGAGCGCGTCACCCCTCACTCCGATCGCTCCCAGCGGAGAAGCAGCCGGCTGTGCCAGGTTGTCGGCGATCGGGCCGGGCCGAATCGAGCTAGCGAACCCATCGGTCGCAAGCGAAGCGGACCCCCCGGCGATCACTCGAACCGCCGATTCGCCGTTGGATTTCACATTTCGCATCGCCTGCTCGTACACATCGAAACCCTTGCGCTGTTGGGTCGGGCTCCCCACGAACAAGACAATTGGGCGGTCCTCAGGGAGGCCGAGAAGACTTCGTGCGGCCGCCCGATCTTGCAGGTCGAAGAGGTCGGTGTCGACAGCGTTGTCCACCTGAACGATGTCCATCGTCGGGAACACCCGTCCGGCCCGTTCCGCAAGCCACGCGCTTGGCGCGATCGCCGTGAACGAACCGAGTCGCCCCGGCAGATCGAAAATGTGGTCGTAGCGATGTTCGAGTACGTCCTCCGATCGACCGGGCTCGAAGGTCCGAACCGTCCTCGCTTCGTTCGAGCTGCGGAAGACGTAGTGCGCATCGGTGTAGAACCATTCGTCGTGCATCGTGTGCGCGACCGGAATTCGCCTACTGAGATCGGCAAGATCAAGCTGACCGAGAATCCGCCCACAGTTGTGCACGTACGCCACGTCAGGCACGATTTCGGTGAGCCGCGCATCCAGCCAACGATGGAACGCCCGTCCGAACGCGACGTGATCGGAGGCGGTGACACTGCCGTCGAGAGCGCGCTCGTCATGAGTAAATGCGGTCGCGCCTGCATGTGACTCCGCGAGTTGACGTTCAAGCAACGCGCTCATTGCGCCGCCGATCACGTGAACCTCGTGTCCAGCGCCAGTCAAGATATCGGCACCCAGGAGTGCCATGACGCCAGCACCGTTCGGCCGCACCATGTCGCTGATGACCACAACTCGCATGGGTCAGCGCGCCTTGTTTCGTATCGACCCTGCGACTCGACGCGCACCACGAACGGCCCGGTGACGCTGATCAACCGGTTCGCCATGGTGCTGCATCTCAACGTGCACGGGAATACTTCGACGTCGGCCATACTCACCGGTCGTACGTGTCGAGGACCCTCCGATGGTCATCACCGAGTACAAGTCGCCCGGCTCACTCTCCAGGGAAATCTGGTCGAGCGTTTCCGCATTCCTCGCGGACAACGTGACAAGGCCGCTGGACTGCTCAATGACGATCACAAACGCCGGGGATTCCCCAGCGGGACGGACGATTGGCGTCGAGCCAAAGCCTCCCGTTGGAAGCAACATCAGCGTGTTATCCGCCGTGAGGCGGACCTCGGCCGAACTCTCGGATGACTCGATATCGAGCGACAGCAGGGTTTGAGAGACCGCGGATGGTCGCGGGTCGCGAATGAGCTGGACCTGCAGCCTTCGAACACGACCTAGATCAAACACATCGGAGACCATCGGCACCGAGACAGGCGGACCGGACTCGTACCGTCGAATATCGCCAGTGGCCAGGTCGGCCATCATGGGTCCGGGCTCGTCGAGAATCAGAACGCGCTGAAGGCTGACAGCTGGTCGCAGCGTCTCGAGGGGAGCCCTCGGGCCCTCCGCGACAAGCGGGTCGATCGAGGTCGGAGAGTCGATCACGACAACCCGAGGCGGGCGGCCAACTTGTCGTAGGCGGCAGTGTCGTAGTCTGCGTTGGCTACCAGTTCGACGAGACGCTCCCGATTCTCGCGGGCGGCAGAGTTGTGACGGAAAGAGCTTCCAGCTTTGGCTCCGAGCACTCGCTCGATGGCCTCTAAAGGAGGCGCAGTCTCGCCGATCTCCTCGAAGAGACGGGCCGCACGGTCGTTGCCAGGAATCAGATCGGAGTAGGCCACGACAGAGGTTCGCTCGGGGAGTTGATCTCGCACGGACAGAAGCCCCGCGTAGCGCTTCATCCACCCATCGATCATGTTGTGCAGCTTCTTGTTGGCATCTGCGAGACCCTCTTCGGACACGAGGTCGAAGTTCGTCTGACCAAACGCGAAAAACCGAGACGTCGCATACCCAGGGACGTCTCGGGCGAGGATCACCAAGCGACTCTCTGGGAACAGTTCCATGAGCTGACGGATCTCGGCACCCGAATATCGCACCTCTTTGAAGCCCCATCGAATGTTTGGGGTCAAGCCCTTCGTGAAGGCATCGACGATCAAGGTCCGAAGGGCAGTCGTGACATCGGCCGACTCGAACGGGAGCACCCAGGGCTTGAACGTGTCGTGTTCGGCGAGGGGACCAATCACCGTTCCCCGGCTCTCGTAGCCGGACGCCATGTTGGTCTGAGCGTCAGGTTGTGTCACCAGGCGGTGCGCCTCGGCAATTCCCTTGAGGAAACCGCCATGCTCACCCCAGATGGTGAGATCAGGGTGAACGTTCATCACTCGCTGGAGAAGCGTCGACCCTGAACGGCCCATACTGGCGACGAAGACCGGGCTGTTCCAGCGCGGAAGAATTTGGGGCTGCATGCGCTGGTCAGACTAGCGCTTGGCGTCGTGCTGTCGTGGGTGTCACGTTGTCGCAGCACTCGTCTCGACCGCCGCTACCCTGGTGACGCTCGTGTTTACATCTTCGGACGTGGGCCTACCCCGACACGGAGGCCCTTGTGTCCAACACTGCCGTACGACGTGGCACCGAATCCTTTGCCGATCTTGGCGTACCATCCGACCTGGTCGCGGTATTAAGCCGCGCTCAGATTCACGAGCCATTCGAAATTCAATCGGCGACGATTCCCGACGCCCTGAATGGGCGAGATGTCCTCGGCCGAGCCCCAACAGGGTCCGGCAAGACACTCGCGTTCGGGATCCCGATGGTCGTCAGGCTCGAGAAGGCCCGACCCCACCGGCCAACGGGTCTGATCTTGTCTCCCACACGGGAACTAGCCGAGCAGATCAGGCGAGAGCTTGACCCGCTTGCCATCGAACGCGGTCGAAGTGTCCATGCCGTCTACGGAGGCGTGGGTTTCGGCGCTCAGCTCAAGGCACTCAGAGGCGGCGTGGACATGCTCGTCGCGTGCCCGGGACGTCTTCTCGATCTGATCGATCAAGGCGAGGTGAAGCTCGATCAGGTCAAGATCGCCGTGATCGATGAAGCCGATCGTATGGCGGACATGGGCTTCCTTCCGGTCGTGAAACAGATCCTCGACAAGACCAACAACGATCGCCAGACGATGATGTTCTCCGCCACACTGGGCAAAGAGGTCAAGGTTCTCACGGACCGCTACCAGCGCAATCCCGTCACGCACGAGGTCGGCGACCGCGAACCGGACATGACGCGGATGTCGCATCGTTTCATTCGCATCGATCGCGCCGAGAAGGTCGCGCTCGTCGCACACGAGATTCGAACGCACGGCCAGACCATCGTGTTCTGCCGCACCCGTCACGGGTCAGATCGAGTGGCCAAGCAGCTCAAGCGATATGGCGTGAAGACGGGTGTGATCCACGGTCGCCGAACTCAGGGTCAGCGAGACAATGCGCTCAAAGCATTCGTTGAGAACAAGACCGAGGCGCTCATCGCAACGGATGTAGCGGCGAGAGGAATCCACGTCGACGGCGTCGACTGTGTTATTCACTTCGACCCACCCGAAGACGACAAGGCGTACACACACCGCTCCGGACGAACGGCCCGCGCCGGTGCTTCCGGTGCCGTCATCTCGTTCGTCACTGCTGAGCAGCTGAAAGACACGAAGAAGCTGCAGCGCCAAATCGGCGTCCGCTGTGAGTTCGAAGATCCGACCCCAACTGCCAACCTCGACCTTGGCGAACCGATCATCGTCCCACATCCGAACAAGGGCGGCGGCGGCGGTGGTGGTGGTGGTGGCCGAGGCAAGGGCGGCGGTGGTCGAAACCGTAATGGCGGCGGCAAGGGTGGCCCAAAGAAGAGCACGGGCCGCAAGCGCACCAGCCAAGGCGGCGGGAACAGTGCCAACAGATCGGGAACCTCAAGCCAGCGTTCAAAGCAAGGGCAGGGCGGCGGCAACCGCCGTTCCTCCCGATAAGCCCGACGCGACGATCGATTTACACGGAGCTGTCGAGATTCGAGTCAGGGCGCGGAATAGAAGTACAGGATGCCGTGTGGCAACGAACGCCGAACTCGCCCAACCTGTAGCCCATCGCCGTCGTCAAACTCTTGGTCGAGCTGTGCGATTGTCGATTCCGGGACATTGAGAAGCAGAAGCCAAGTCGCACATGTGCCAGCATGGAACTCACGACAGTCAGCAGGCGTCCCCTCGGATACCTCGTCTCTTTGAAGCGTCTTCCAATCTCCGTACCGAGGATGAACGCCGTCACGATAGACGGCATCGTCGAGGTATGGGCCGGCCCAACCCCGAACACCGGGGTCAGCCAGAAGGTCACTGAAGTCTTGTGCGAACAGCCCCGTGTCTTCGTTGAATTCTCGAAGAGCCGAGGCGCCTTCGAGTAGCTCACCCGACAGCTCCTCGTCCATCACGCCTCGTAGGGCGCTCTCGAATCTCCCGTCGAACGATCCCATGAGTGTGTTCTCGATCGTGATGTGAACGTTTCGTTCCACACGGGTCAACAACACGCGATCTGCGCTGCCGGCTCGAGCAAAGAAGTCAGCCTTGTTGATATCGAACCAGTGGATGAACACGACCCGTTCGAAGTATGGCGCCAGTTGCTGTTCGGCGAAGTTCATCATCGAGTCGTGCACGATTATCGTCGTGCCCGGGACCACAGCACCAGAGCCGCTGCTCGAATACGTGCGTATTGTCCGGGTGCCGCCGATGTCTGTCTCGTTGCTGGTGGTAGTGACATCGGTGCGGAGGGAACCGGGGACGGTCTCATCCAGCGTTCGCTCAATGCCGAGCCGCGCAATGATGTCTCCTCGCACGGTGAGCGTTCTCTGCGTCGGTTTTACCGCCGATGCGTCCCAGATCCCAGGTTGCAGGTCGTCCACGATCAGACCGGCGACCAGCGACCCAGCCTCGAACGTCCAGTGGGAGTCGCGCTCGTAGTACCAGCGGCCGGGGTCGTCTTTGTCGGCTTCGATCAAGGGTGCAGCGAGATCCAGTGACACACCTGTCCGATCGAGCTCTTGGCGGAATTGTGTCCGCACCTCTCGACTACAACGCGCCGCCACTTCTGACCGACCCTCGAGACGGTGGTCGAGTACGGCTCCCTTGTCTGGAGCAACGATGAAGAGCCATTCCTTGCCACCCTCGTCAGCTGCATCGGACCAACGAGCGAACATGTCGATCATTTCTTCGGGCTCGTAGCTTCTCTCGCACGGCTCAGTGAAATCCTCCGAGAGGAACATCGTGTCCCCTGGTCCTTCGACTACGGAGCTCTTCGCAGAAACACCGCCCGCGTTCAACCACGTTCGGTTGTACCAGCCAGTGACGGTGCCTCGGAGCGGCGTTCGGTCTCGGACGTAGTCGTTGAGGCCCGAGTACGTCTGCGTGTCGAACACTTCCGACCTCCCGAACTCCGGTAGAGGCGCGGGAGCTCGCCTTTCGACGCTCTCCGAAGACGCGCCGAACCCGCCGGCGATCCACGGGAGGACGAGAAAGCCGAGGAACGCTGCGAACGTTGCGAGGTGGAGGGTTCTGGAACTACGCACGGCCACGATCAGAACTGAAAGTACAGGAAAGGGCTGAAGTCATTCGTTGCAATCAGCACCATACAGGCGGGCAGAGTAGCGAAGACATAGGCAGCGCGAACGCTCAGGGCAGTGGGGGATGTCGAGGCAGAGCCAGTACGCGTCACCTCGGAGAGCCGTTGCCCGATCAGCCAGTGTTTCGGGAAGAAAAGCGAGCTCGCCCCAACAAGCAACGCCAGTGTTGCCGGGACGGTCATCGCTGCGACGATCTCACCGCTCATCGGACCTGACGACGGGACAAACATGTCCGACATGTACGCACCTGCTTCGCCAATGGACGGTGCTCGGAAAAATACCCAGGCCACCATCACGATCAGGAGCGTCAGAACACGTCGAGCGATCGGAGCGCGTATTGCGGTTGCGAGCCCCGTCATTCGCTCGACGATCAACCAGAGTCCGTGCAAGCCACCCCAAACCAAGAATGTCCACGCGGCCCCGTGCCAAAGCGCCGTTAGGAAGAAGACGACCGCCAGATTGCGGTACGTCGTCAACCCATTCACTCGGGACCCACCAAGTGGGATGTAGACGTAGTCACGAAACCACGAGGAAAGTGTTATGTGCCAGCGACGCCAGAATTCGGTGATCGACTGCGACGAGTACGGACGTTCGAAGTTCTCCGGAAACCTGAACCCGAGCATCATCCCGAGTCCGATTGCCATGTCTGAGTATCCCGAGAAATCGAAATAGATCTGCACGGTGTACGCAAGTACTCCGACCCAGGCGGCGATCGTCGGGCGAAAGTCGCCATTGGCGAATGCCGCGTCGGCGATTGGCGCCACGGAGTCGGCGATGATCACCTTCTTTGCGAGTCCGTGGGTGAATCGCGTCGCGCCCGCGGCCAACCCATCGGCAGTGATGACTCGTTCGTAGAGCTGGTCGCGAATCTCCGCGTACCGCACAATGGGCCCAGCGATGAGCTGCGGGAACAGCGCTATGTAGAGCAGGTGACGGTCGGCCCTGTCCAGCGGTTCGGCATCTCGTCTTCGGACGTCGATCACGTAGGACAGCGCTTGAAAGGTGAAGAACGAGATGCCCACGGGTAGGACACGAGCGGGGAGTGCCGTGCCCTCAATACCGATCGGCGCCAGCACGTCGAGACCCACCGTGGAGAAGAACGATGCATATTTGAACCACAGGAGAGGCGTCAGGACCGCAGCGACCGTGAACACAAATGCCGTCCGTGAGTCGAGGAATTTGGCACCGATGAATGAAGCCGCCACGACCCAGAGCAGCACCCAAGTGTTGGATGCTGCTCCCCAGTAGTAGAAGATGAGGCTCGCCACGAGCAGCACGATGTTTCGAAGCGCTTTCGGACTGATGAGTATTGCCACCAGGACGATGGGCAGGAAGATCGTCAAGAATATCGGCGACGAAAAAACCACCTCCGGACCCTACAGCCCGACATGCGACTCAGTGTGTGAAGTGGCGTTCGCCGGTGAAGAGCATGGCGATTCCGGCGTCGTTGGCGGCCGCTATAACCTCATCGTCTCGAACCGAACCGCCTGGTTGCACCACTGCGGTGCAGCCGGCTTCGATCGCCGCTTCGAGACCGTCCTTGAAGGGGAAGAACGCATCCGAGGCACAGGCACCCCCGGTCGCTCGACCATCAGCCTTCTCCGCCGCTATACGGCCTGCATCGCGTCGATTCTGCTGCCCGGCCCCGATGCCCACGGCCTGACGATCCTTGGCGAGAACGATGGTGTTCGACGTGACGCGAGCGGCCACCTGCCACGCGAACTCGAGGTCGGCCATCTCGTCGACACTTGGCGGCCGCTCCGTCGCAACAGTCCAGTCAGACGAGGCTGCGAGCAAACGATCGGTGGTCTGCACGAGCAGCCCGCCATCGATCGAGCGCATGGTGAGCAGCGCCGATGACGGCGGCATGGCTTCGATGACCCTGAGATTCTTCTTGGTCGACAGCAGCTCCATCGCTCCAGGGCTGAAGCCGGGGGCGACGATGACCTCGGTGAAGACGTCGAGCAGCTTTTCTGCCAACTCAGCTGGTACCTCACGGTTTAGCGCGACGATGCCACCAAAGGCAGAAACTGGGTCGCAGGCATGTGCGCGTGCGTAGGACGTGGTGATGTCGTCACTTGCTGCAGCGCCACACGGATTGGCATGTTTGATGACGACGGCCGTCGGGTCGACACCAAGTGCGTGTACGAGCTGCCAAGCGGCTTCGGTATCGAGAAGGTTGAGGTAGCTCAGTGCCTTGCCGTTGTGCTGCACTGCGTCATCCCACCAGCTCTGCTGGCCAGCGAACCGAAAGCGCGCCCCGACTTGGTGGGGGTTCTCGCCGTAGCGCAGGTCTTGCACACGGTCAGCAGCGAGGTGGATGGAATCTGGCAGTGGATCCTCGGCATCGCTTTCGTCATCGGTGTCGTCAAGCCACGAGACGATCGCGGCATCGTACGCAGCCGTGTGAGCGAACGCTTTGCGTGCCAAGCGTCGCCGGCTCTCATGTGACAGATCGCCGTCCGACCCGATCTCGGCGGCGACCTCCGCGTAATCTTTTGGATCGACGACCACGCCCACAAACTCGTGGTTCTTCGCTGCGGCCCTGACCATTGTGGGTCCGCCGATATCGATCATCTCGATACCCGGCTCGGCGTTGAACGGATACAGGTTGACGATGACAAGATCGATCGGATCGATCCCATGGGTCGCGAGGTCCGACTGGTGTTCGGGGTCGTCTCGGTTCGCCAGGATCCCACCATGGATTCGCGGATGAAGCGTGACGACCCGATGGCCAAGCATGATCGGGGACCCCGTATGGTCCGCGACGTCCGTGACGGGAAGTCCGGCCTCGGCGATCTTGCTCGCCGTTCCGCCGCTCGACAACAGCGTCCATCCGGCATCGACAAGACTCGAGGCGAGTTCGACGATTCCCGCCTTGTCGAAAACGGAGAGCAAAGCCAATTTTGTCATCGTGATCCCTCGATCATTGGGTCGAGGACGTGCCCTCGACTCTGGATGGTTCGTAGCGTGTCGATGTACAAGCGACGCTCGATGGTCTTGATTCTCTCATGCAACGAGTTCTCATCATCGTCCTCAAACACCGGCACGGCTTCCTGCGCGAGGATTGGCCCATGGTCGACCTCAGGAGTCGCCACGTGGATCGTGCACCCTGCTACCTTCACACCGAACGCAAGGGCATCTCTCACCGCGTGCCAGCCCGGGAAGGCCGGCAGAAGCGCCGGATGTGTGTTGAGGATTCGGCCTGGCATGGCTTCGAAAACCGGTGCGCCGAGAATCGTTCCGAAGCCAGCCATCGCGACGACGTCTGTCGCGTTCTCGGCAAGCAATGACGAGAGCTCGACGGCATAGGTGTCGCGATCGAACGAGTCACCGAAGTCCGACCGCTCAAGCAAATGATTTGTAATGCCGGCGTCTTCGGCGACTCGAAGTCCGCGGCAGGGACGATCAGCAACGACCAGCGAGATGGGTAGGTCAGCGTCGAGCATTGCCTCGAGCAGCGTGCCGCTGCCAGAGACGAGGACCGCGATGTTCACGCCTTGGAACGTATCGGAATTTCAGGCGTCCGCGATTCGACCCTCGAGTTCGCTGATCTGCAAATCAGCCTCGGCGATGCGCTCCTCAAAAGACTTCGGATTTCGCACGTCGATCTGCACACCATGTTTCGACAAGTTCCGACCTCGTGCAGCGACAGCTCGCTCGAGCTGCGCTATCCGTAGGTCTCGCTGCAGCACCGTATTGCTTAGCTCGTCCGTGCGTTTGTCGCGAGAGACGATTGCATCGTCGAGCTCGTCTATTCGGGCCTGCCGCCGATCGATCCCATCGCGTGCGTCCGCGGTTCGTAACACCTGAATTTCGATGGCCCGGTCCAAGCGCTCGAGTTCAAGCTCTTTGATTGCAATTCGTGCATACGGATTTCGCCTTCCGCGGGGATGAGACCGCGCTTCGCGGAGAGTCTGGTTGACCTCTTGCAGACGACCCTCGGCCACCGCAAGTTTCGCCTCGAGTAGCAGCACGTGAAACTCGTAGTGTTCCCGGCCCAACAAGGCGTCGATGTGCGATCGTGCGACCTCGACCTCTTCGCGCGAAATGGCTGCGAGACATTCCGTGATGTTTGACTGGGCTCCGACGTACTGTGGCGAACCGAGAACCCCGCGGTCCCTCGGTGGCAACGGCACATCCCGCTTGCGCAGCAAGCAGGTGAGGATTCCCATCGTGTAATACGAGCTGATCTCTGGGCTCTCGACGGAATGTGTTCGGAGTTCTTCCACTTCGAAGTACGGCTCGATCAAGGTGTCATAGGCATACCGATCGACAACACCCGGCTCGGAGAGCAGCAAGGGGTGGCTGTTGAAGTAGGTCTGGAGGACGATTGTGCCGGTCGGCCTGAGAACTCGATGCAGCTCGTACATCGTCTCGGGCAGATCGTCGACATGATCCAACATGTTCACGGAGTAGATGACGTCGACCGAGTTGTCGGCGAGAGGCATCAGCTCGGAGCGGCAGTTGATGGCAAGGCCGTCATAACTCGCGCCCAGCTCATCGACATACGACGAGATCAGATCGTCGACGAACACGTGGTGGCCGGGCATTCCCTCGAAGAAACTCTTCGGTCCACAGCCGATGTCCAAGACGATGTCGTCTGGCTCGATCGATGGGTGGCCTATATGAGGGAGCCGAGCGCGATAGTTCTCTCCATCGGGTTCGCCATACTCCTCTGTGGCGAAATGAAGCTCGGCGCGATTCTTCGCGGAGTGACGCACACCGGAAGCATCGAGCAGCCCACGATCGGTATCCAACGCGTCCTCGGGGAGTTCCCGGAGTGTCACCGCATCTCGAAGAATTGATTGAACTTTTGCCGGGATGGTCATGTTGCAGAGGCCTCCCATTCGGACACACTCGCTGCGATCACCGCGGCCGTACGCTGATCGGCCGTCTCCGTCGTGATGTCGATCTGTTTGCGAAAGAATTCTTCGGAGACTCGGCGGTAGGACCCAAGCTGAGAAGCCGCTCGTATGAGCGCTGGCACAAGTTCCAGTGATGAGTGCACGATCTCATACGCACCATTTGGCTCATCGAACGTGGCGACTCGTTCATCCTGCGGGCGGAAGTAGACGAATGGTGTGCCGATGGCCATCGCCTCGAACGGAACGGTGGAGAAGCGAGAAATGAGCACATCGCTTTCATGAAGCAAGTTGCTCATCGATTCGCTCGAACGCCACCTCCCGAGTGAAGCGGGAAGCTCGGCGTCGGCTGGGTGCTGGGAGATGATGGGGGTCAGCTCCGCCTCAAGACACGCACGTACCGAGGATTCGACGAATACATTTCGAAGAGACGTGAACACGCCGTACGTGAAGTTGGAATTGATGACGACTCGACCCGTAGCACTATCTGCGGTGCGCTCGGGATCGTGGAGCAGTTCCTCGAGCCGACCATTACCCACCATGGCGACGTGCCGGTGGTTGAGGGCACCGACGTCGTTTTGCCCCTGCGCCAGTACATAATCAGCCGTTTGGTATGGCAACCGGATTCGCCCAGTGTCGACGTCTCGGTAGTCCTGCACACCCTCGACGCGAGCGAACGTCGGAACGCCGCGAACTCTGGCCTCCCGAATCAGTTCGCGAGTCACGCCCCAGTCGTTCATCATGTACACGCCGGAGAAAGTCGGAAGGTCGGACGGTTCACAGTCGAGTGGGAATCGGTCGGCTGCTACGAGCAGGTCGCTGAATTGCGACCCGAACTCGTCGATTACGAGGAACGTCGTGTCGACTCCGGCCTCCGCGAGAACGTTCCCTAGGCTCAGCATCTCGACCGCGTGATATCGAGCCATCGGAACCAATAGGACTCCGAGGCTCTGCTTCTGCGTTGGTTCGATCGGTCGTGGCGTCGAAATGACCGGGGCAGTGGAACGTCGGGACGAACGATCCGATGACCTTAGGGACCCGAAGGATCCAGCAGGAGACGGTACGGGTGGTGAGGTCGCGGCGTGGTCAGAAAACACGCGGCGCTCGAGATCATCGACGAGGCGCTGCCGTGTTTCCTTCTGGTTGAAGGACGGCACCGCGCGCGCTGCCCTCGCGAGACCCGCGACGAGCTCGAACCGGACGTCGAGTCCCAGGCGGCTCAGCTCACCAAGGTCATCAGGCAACATCGAACCGATGACTTCTTGGTCTGTCTTGTCGGCGGACGCCTCTGCGAGAGCGAAGGATCGGAGAAGCCGACGCGCACGAACGAGGTCTCGGTGATAGCTCGATAGGGGTCGATACAGATGCGGCCGATCCGGCGCGTCGGTGAGGTCTTCGTATTGCCGCGCGATGATCGCATCACTCGCTTGGGCATGCATTGCCGTGTCGGTGAAGACCATGCCAGAAGCCTTCTGTCGATACGCGACGCCAATACGCGGCGTGTACACGAAGGTGAGGCCAGATCGGAGTATTCGGACCCACAGGTCATAGTCCTCCGCCGTCGGGAGGTCCTCGTTGAATCCGCCATGCGCCTCGATCACCGATCGTCGGACCATTGGCGCAGTCGCGATAAACGGGCACTCGGGGCCATCGAAGAAGCTGATCGCTTGCTTCTTGATCGCAGGCGGGCGCTCTGGCGCCGTCCGACCTTCGTTCTCTCGTGTCGGCTGCCAATCGCAGTAAGAGCCAGCGACCGTTTCCGCGTCCCCCTCCCTGAGGGCCTCCACCCGAGCGTTCAGCGAGTGCTGATACAAAAAATCGTCGGCATCAAGAAACGTCAGATATGGCGCAGTAGTCAGCTCGATGCCCGTGTTTCTTGCTGCCGCCAGCCCAAGACTCTCCGTGTGTGAAACGACCCGGAATCGGCTATCTCTTCGCGCGAAGTCGTCAGCGATGGCTCGCGTGCCGTCGCTCGAGCCGTCGTCGACCACGATGCACTCCCACGAGTTGAAGTACTGCTCGCGAATGCTGCGAAGGCACGGTCGC
The DNA here is from genome assembly GCA_964196045.1 of uncultured Chthoniobacterales bacterium. GTDB lineage: Bacteria > Actinomycetota > Acidimicrobiia > Acidimicrobiales > SHLQ01 > SHLQ01. The sequence goes on from CAXMRH010000024.1 coordinate 17,572, forward strand.
AGAAACCGTTCCTCATTCCGTGCCGGGACGATGATTGCAACGGTCGGGTTGGGGTCGAAGAAGTGATCTCGGCTTCGTTCAGGCGCGCCGATCGGAACGGAATCACCAGAGCAATCCGACTCGTCAGAGGGTTCGCCAGATCTTCCGAACCCCCGGACTACCGATGCAGCTTGGCGAGCGCCTGAGGCGACCCTGCGCTGAGCTCCGCGAAGCCGTTCTGAGTCAAAATCCATGCTTCGGTGCATCCGTTCGATCGTTCATACGCGTTGCCGACACTATCAAGCTGCTGGTCCAGGATGATCCAGGTTTGGATGGGGTCTGGCAATTGAAATCTGGTTTCTTCTCATTCGCCCGCACTGTCGGACGAGGACGCGAGCGATCGTTCCTCCGCAGTCGGTTCGGTCGCGTCTCCGAGATCGGGATCGACACAACCGCTGGTGCCACCGCCTCCACCCGATGAGCGAAGGCTGAAGCTCGGCTCGACAAAACCGGAGCCCGCATCGTCGGTCGTGAACCAACGGATGACGGCCACCGAGATCGCCTCTGCTTCGGCGCGAAGGAACTCTGGAGATCGAAGGAGGTCGAGTTCTTCCGGGTTCCCGAGGAACGACATTTCGGCGAGAACGGCTGGTGTCGCTGGTCGACGCACCATGCCGTAGAAGTCCTCACCGGTATCTCGGTTCTTCCTGTAGGTCGCGCCAGCGTCGGGGCCGGCGAACCAGGATTCGATCTCGAACTGTCCGAGGTTGGCGATCGCCTCCTCGCGAAGCAGCCCCGCGAACCGCTTCGATTCCGCGGAGTCTTGTTGGTAATACACCTCGGTTCCTGGCGTGTCCGACCTTGGAACATCTGGGTCCGTGCCCTGATGGTGGATCGAGATGAGCAGACTGGCCTCCAAGGAGTCCGCAATTTCGACGCGCGTGACCAACGGCATCCGAATGTCGGTGTAGCGCGTGAGGATCGCGACAAAGCCGTGATCGCTGAGTAGTTCCTCGGCGATCATCGCGACCTCCAGATTCACGTCCTTCTCCGTCAGGCCATCGGCGGTGGCCGAGCCTGACTCGACGCCACCATGACCTGGATCGAGAACCACATGCGCCCGATCCAGCGTTGAGGCGTTGCGAACAATAGCGAGGTCTTGGCACGGGGTGCGCACCAAGATTCCAGAGTCCACCTCTGCGATAACGGGCACAACGATGTCCGTGGTTGTTCGCGCCACACGAGGCACACCATCGGTATCGAGCGCCGGCGCCAGAGTGGTCGTCGTCGTAGTGGGTGCGATCGTCGTAGTGGGTGCGATCGTCGTAGTGGCGGAACTCGGCTCAACAACCACCTTCGCCGAACTGGGCACCTCAACCGAACCGCCGCCCTCCGAGTCAGCACACGCCGTCGCTGCAGCAAGCACAACAAGGAGAGCCGAGAGTGCACGCACAGGCCCACGATTGCACATTCACCGATTGAACGGATCTATACCGCCCACACACGCCTCGGTACGATGGAAGCCATGACATTGCTGAAACGTCCGGGAACGTCGCTCTTTCTCGTCGGGCTCGTGCTGTTCTTCCTTGTGCGCCCCATCGTGGGAAA
>CAXMRH010000025.1:0-18925 GCA_964196045.1 uncultured Chthoniobacterales bacterium
CGCATCGATCCAGCCCAGCCTCGGGCGAGGTTCGTGAGTTGGACATCGGGTTGAAGAGCGGGAAGACCGACGGAGGCTCGTGTTGCATTGACCCGCGCGATGAACGAGCTCTCGTCGGCAACTGATGCCGATGCCGACGACGGAGCGATGATCGTCACGAGGACAGTCCAGATGGCGAGCGTGGCTACCAGCCGACGAATTTGTGAGTTCGTGGTAGAGGGCGCTTCTCGGTGGGGCGCTACAGGCGAGGATGTCACGTCTTGAGCTTCGGCAGGACACGGCCACCACCTTGAGTGGCGAATCGGAGCCTTTTAAATCACGCTCTGTAGTCCACCAGCTTTCGTAGGGATGAGGTCCCTGGATGCCTCGGAGGGGCCGACTCAAGGGGTACCGTGTCGTTTGTGGGCATGGCGCGCGACATTCCAGATGCGACGGTTTCACGTCTTCCGATCTATCGCCGGTCGCTCGTCGAACTGGTGTCGAAGGGTCAGGTGACGGTCCGTTCCGCACGTCTCGCTGAGCTTGCGGGGGTGAATGCGGCGAAGGTGCGCAAGGATCTGTCGTATCTAGGAACACACGGCGTTCGTGGTGTTGGCTATGACGTTGAATATCTCCTCGGGCAGATCGGCGAAGCCCTCGGCCTAGACGTGGAGGCGCCGGTCGTCATCGTCGGCATGGGAAATCTGGGTCAGGCACTTGCTCACTATGGGGGTTTCTCGAGTCGAGGGTTCCCGATCGTTGCCTTGGTCGATGCATCACCCACCAAGGTCGGGCAAGTGATCGACGGCATTGACGTCGCTCACATCGACGCGCTTCCCGAACTCGTGAAACGGCTACAGATCGCCATCGGAATCATCAGCACCCCGGCCGAAGCCGCCCAAGACGTCGCGGACGCGCTCGTCAGTGCCGGCGTCCGATCAATTTTGACCTTTGCACCGACAATTCTCCAGGTACCGGACTCGGTACCGCTCCGAAAGGTCGACGTCGCGACCGAGCTGCAAATTCTGAGCTATTACCAACAGCGCGGCAGCGAAAGAGACCAGACCGCGTAACGATCTGCCGGTTGCGGACGAAGCACCTCTCAAGCGCTCCCACCGCCAGTCCGATGTCTCCTGGTGATGCGTCTCATGTCCGCGTTCCTGATCGTGTTGGTCGCCCTGCTACTGGGTATGCCGACAGCGGGTGCCGTGACGGACGGTTTGGCGTATCGCGAGGACACCGTGTTCACGGTTCTCGAGAACTCCGTGCGAGTCGACACCACAGCGGTCATGGGCAACACGACGTCAGAGCGTCGTCAGGGAACCACGATCTACTACACCTATTTCGACCGAATGGTTTTGATCATTCCCGCTGAGGCAGAGGAACTGTCGGTTACCAGCGGGGGTCGCCAACTGACGACCACCAGCGAGGGGTACGACGCAGACTTCGACCTGATCACGGCTCGTTTGCCCTCGCAGCTTCGATCCGGCCAGTCGCGAACAATCAAAATTGGTTACACCTTGCCTCGAGGCGAAATACGTGGAGACGGAATCTTCTTCTCGAACCCGGCCTTCCATGGCTTCCCAATCTGGTCGCTTTCCGATCCAGGAACCGGATCCCTGAAGCTCCGGGTGCCTGAAGACGCGGAGATGGGGGAGTTCGGCGAGTCGCTACGTCGTCTCGGGACCGAGGATGGCTTCGTCATCTGGGAGCCGCAGGACTTCGCTGAGCCAGAAGACTTCTATACCTACGTCACCGTGACCCTCGACGATCAACTGACCCGTGAGGACTTCTCGGTCTCTGGTCAGGACATCGTTCTCCGTACCTGGCCAGGTGACGAGGTGTGGGCAACGTTCGCACGAGACACGATCGAGGAAGGCCTTCCCGCGCTCGAGGAGTTGATCGGACTTCCGGTGCCCGATCAGTCATCGCTGGAGGTCACGGAATCCGTGACGCCGTACTTCTACGGATACGGCGGCTGGTACAACCCGCAGGAGACATCGATCGAGGTGGGCAACAAGCTCGACGACGCGGTGATGCTGCACGAGCTCAGTCATGCGTGGTTCAACGATGGGTTGTTCGTAGAACGATGGGTCGCCGAGGGGCTCGCCGAAGAGTTCACCTGGCAGGCGCAGCGATCCCTCGACTGGGAGACCGAAGCGCTTCCGACAAAACCGGAGTCCAATGGGCCGGGGGTGGCGGATCTTGTCGACTGGGGAAGTGGTTCCACCGCGCGGTTGGGCGAGGACGACCTTCGGAGTACAGAAGAGTTCGGATACAACGCTTCTTGGTATGCCATCCACGAGTTGGTCGAGATCATCGGTATCGAGGGGATGCAGCAGGTCATCGGGGCAGCGGACACGAACTCGATCAGCTATGTCGGTGCGGGCTCAGCAGAGCCCACCAACAAATCGGACGACTGGCGGAGATTGCTCGATCTGATCTCCGACGCGGGCATGGACTCGGACCAGGAGGCGATCGAATCGGTCTTTGTCAACTACGTGATCCACCCATCGTCGATGAATGACCTCGACGAGCGGCGGGTGGCGAGGGCGGCCTACCGTGACTTCACGAACAGCGAGTTGGCGTGGACCGTGCCGTTGGAGATTCGTGAATCGCTGACGTCGTGGCGGTTCGATCAGGCCCGCGACGTCATGAACGAAGCCCAAGGAGTGCAAGATCGATACTCAGCGGTCGCGTTGACTGCCTCGGATGTGGGTCTGACGATCTCGGGCGCAGCGCGAGACGCATACGAACGCCGCGAGTCCGACTTCGATTCCGCTCTCTACGTTCTCGGTGCACAAGCGGACGCGATCCCGACCATCGAACGCCTCCGTAACACAAGGGATCGAGAGCTCACCACCAACCAACGTTGGGGAATCGGCGACGTTGACCTGGGTCCACTCGTGGCACAAGCAGAGAACGCGTTCGCTATGGACGACTACAACCAGATCGAGGTGGCACAGGCCCACCTCGATCGCACACTTGCGGCCGCGGAACTCGTTGGCGCCAAGCGAATCCGCTGGACGAAAATCGGAATCGGTGCAGGTGCGGTCTCGACCGTCCTTCTCGTATCGATGCTCGTACGGCGCCTGCGTCGACGTGGCCGAACTGGCTTGGACCAAGCCATCACGCAGGAAGACGTCATTCTGTCTGCATGACGTGAACAACGTCACCACCGAAAGTTGGTTCCGGGACTTTGCAGTATTCTTAAACAACAGTGATGCTGGGAGTGTGGGCAAATGGCCTTTGATCAGCAAGACTGGGTGCAATGTCTGTCGTCGTCATCGGAGTGAACCAACGATCGGTCCCGATCGACGTTTTCGAACGTCTCGCAATCGACGACGACCACTTGGTCAAGGTTCTAGATGACCTCACGTCGTCCGACGACGTTGCAGAGGCCGTTGTGCTTTCCACCTGCAACCGCACGGAGATCTACGTTCGAGTCGAACGATTCCACCCGGCCTTTGGCGATGTGCGAGACAGCCTTGCTCGTCATTCCGGGCTGCCACTCGAAAGTTTCGCCGATCACCTCTACGCACATCACGACGGCGATGCCGTTCGCCACTTGTTCGGGGTCGCCAGCGGCCTCGATTCGGCTGTTCTTGGCGAGACGGAGATTCTCGGCCAGGTCCGCAAGGCGTTCGAGAACGCTCGCTCGGCTGGTGGTGTAGGTCTGGGCCTGTCCGACCTCTTCATGGCCTCGGGTACGGCTGGGCGAAAGGTCCGCGCAACAACGGGGATTGCTCGAAACATCACGTCGGTGTCACGAGCCGCTGTAGCCATGGCAACCGATCATCTCGGTTCGCTCGGCGGCCGCTCGATCTGTGTGCTGGGGGCAGGCGAGATGAGCGAGGGCATGACCGTCGCACTCCGGGATGCAGGAACTCGTCGAATCGTGATCTGCAACAGGACGATCGAACGGGCGACCGAGCTCGCTGCTCGCGTGGGTGGCGATGTTGTCCCGCTCGACCAACTAACAGAAACAATTGCCGAGGTTGACGTGCTGCTAACCGGCACCGGCGCCAACGCGTTGATGATCGAACACGACGCACTTCAACAAGTCATGGTGGTTCGTCCTACGCAGCCGTTGCTCATCGTCGACATTGCCGTTCCTCGCGACGTGGACCCTGCCGCCGCAGAGATCGACGGTGTGACGCTGCTCGATATGGAGGATCTCACCGCCTTCGCTGAGCTCGGACGAGCTGAGCGCCGCAACGAGATCGCTGCAGTCCGACGTGTGATCGACGAGGAGGTCGCTCGATTCATGGCCACGAGCGCCAGTCGAACGGTCGAACCCCTTGCCGCAGCGTTCCGTCGAGATGTCGAACAGCTACGCGCTTCAGAAGTTCACCGCTTGTCCGCTCCTTTGGACGCCGCCACGCACCAGCAGATCGATGCGGCCACCAAGGCGGTGCTGAATAAACTGCTACATCGCCCGATGACCGAGCTCAGAGACTCCGCTGGAACCGCTCGCGGCGACCGCTTGGCAGAGTCCCTTCGAGACCTATTCGGTGTCGAGATCGACGAGGACTGACGCCAGGCCACAACTCCGGCTGGCTCGTACACTGCTTCCATGATTCGTGCCGCGACCCGTGGAAGTGCGCTAGCCCGCTGGCAGACCGACCACGTCGCATTGCTTGTCTCGAACTCGATCTCGGCCGATGTCGAACCGGTTGTTGTCTCGACTGCTGGAGATCGAGACAAGACGACTCCGCTCCACGAGATCGGCGGCAAGGGTGTCTTCGTCAAGGAGGTCCAAGCTGCTGTCCTCGATGGACGTGCGGATATCGCCGTGCACTCCGCCAAAGATCTTCCGGCGCTCACACCTGAGGGTCTTTTCATCTGTGCTGTCCCGAAGCGAGCGGATCCGCGTGATGCCCTGGTTGGGCAGACCTTTGCTTCGCTTGATGTGGGTGCCCGGGTCGGAACGGGGTCGATTCGCCGACAGGTGCAGCTTCATGCGATTCGCCCCGATCTCGAGCTGGTTGAGATTCGCGGAAACATCAACACTCGGCTTTCCCTCTTGGGCGATCTCGATGCCATTGTCATGGCTGCAGCGGCGCTCGATCGCCTCGGCCTCGAGCCTGGCGTCGTCGACCGGCTTGCCGTCGACACGATGCTGCCGCAGGTCGGCCAGGGAACACTCGCTATCGAATGTCGGGCGGATGACACCGAGACGATCTCCGCTCTCGCCTCTATCGATAGCCCCGATAGTCGTCGAGTTCTTGAGGCCGAACGAGCGTTTCTCGTGGAGCTCGGAGGTGACTGCGATCTCCCGGCAGGTGCCTTTGCCACGATCGCCGGTGACGAGATTCGGGTCGAAGCGATGTTGTCGGACGGGAGCGACCACATCATGAAGGCGTCGCGACAGGGTCTCGATGGCGTGGCGATCGGACGATCGCTGGCTGCGGAGCTCCGAGCAAAGCTCGCATGACGATGGGCCCGCTCGCTGGTCGACGTGTCGTTGTCACGAGGGCCGTCACCCAGGCCCAGCCACTCATCGATTCAATCGAAGAACTCGGAGGTGTAGCGATTGCCCTTCCGCTACTCGAGATTCGAGATGCTGCAGATGGTGGAGCTGCGCTTCGTGAGGAGCTGGCGGCGCTTCGGCGCGATGACTGGCTGGTCGTGCTCTCTCCCAACGGCGCACAACGGATCGTCGACCAAATCGCACCGAACTCATGCCGGCTAGCGGTCGTTGCTTCGGGCACAGCGGCGGTCTTTGAGGCCGAGGGCTGGGTCGTCGAGCTCACGCCCGTGGTTGCCGCGTCCGAAGGGCTGCTCGACGCACTCTCTGGCGTGGACGTGGAAGGTCGAGTCGTCATCGCCCAGGCCGAACACGGCCGTCCGTTGTTGTCGGAGGGGTTGCGGCGACAAGGGTTGGACGTGCGAGTCGTGCAGGCGTACCGAAATCTGGCTCCGAGCGTGGACGAATCGGTGGTGGACGCAGCCCGTAAGGCTGACACGGTCGTGTTCACCTCGCCGTCCGCTGTGGCTCGCTACGTCGACATCGTCGGTATGGAGCCGAGCGTCGCGGTGTGTATCGGTGCTGTCACCGCCGAGGCGGCCGAAGCAGCGGGTTTCGACGTAGTTGCCGCAACTGCACCGACCCTCGAAGCCCTCCTTTCCGCCCTACAAGGGGCCTGACCCCTCTTCTCCCGCACGTTCCGTTTACACCCGCACTCGGCTTCGCCGATGCGGCTCCCTGGCGGCACTCCCGCACCTCCGGTGCTAACTCTTGGATGCTCGGCTGCTGCGCCCGAGGCGGAGCCTGGTCGTTCGTCCCTCACTTCCGCCGGAGCTGGCGGCACGCCAGCACCTCCGTCCCTCCGGGCTGGCGTCACGCCATGCGCATACATGCATTTGTTTGGTCTGGTCGACGGCAACTTACGGCGTAAGGGGTCAGGCCCCTTCCTTCCAATTCGTTGAATTGGAAGGAAAGTTGCCGCGATCTCGACCAAATAGGGGCCTGACCCCTTCACGGCACGACTATGTCGGTCTCCGCGGATCTCGACCGGAAGGGTCGAGCGAGATATTGGCCGTTGACCAGGCGGTCGTGAACTGGTCGTGGAGTTCGGCGGCGACGTCGTGCATCTGGTCGGGGCTTTCGTATTTGGTTCGTGGCCAGAAGAAGCCCTTGAGTCCGTCGCCCTTGGTCCGGGGTACGACGTGTACGTGTAAATGGGGGACCGATTGGCTGACGATGTTGTTCATCGCAACGAATGATCCTTGCGCCCCGAAGGGATCTTGGAGGACGGCGGACAATACCTGCACCCGATTGAACAAACCCTCGACCTGGTCGACTGGCAGGTCGGCCAATCGTTCGTGGTGTTCGATCGGGATCACCAGGCAGTGGCCATGGAACAGTGGGCTGATGTCGAGGATGACAACTGCGGCGTCGTCCCGGAACACCTCGGCGGCGTCAGCCGAGCCGTCGATGATCGCGCAGAAGACACAACCCTTCGTTTGCACTGACATCTCAGAGGTCAGCGATCGCTTCGACGACTGGCGCGAAATCCTCAATCTGTTCGGCATCGATCGACACGTACGTGAATCCCCATCGGTCTCGCCACCGCAGGACGTCCTGCACGATCTGAGCCACGCTCCCAACGAGCGCATGTGGCGAATTGAGCGCCTCTTCTGTGCTGAGGCCGAGGAGAGGAGCCATCTCCCGGGCGACGGCCTCTCGTTCGTCGGTGATCATTGCGAGATGGATCCGCGTTTGCAGCGTGAGCGAGTCGAACCGATGCCCAGCGCCATCCTTGACCCACGCAAGCTTCCGGTCGGTTCGCTCCGATGTCGCGTCCTGGCCGGCTCGCTCGTCGATTACCCCAGCGGTGAGGCCAGGGTTGATGCCGATGATGTCTGCCTTCTCGCCGGCGAGGGTGAGCATCTTCTGCTTTCCGCCAGCGAGCATTAGCGGTATCCCGCCAGCTTGGACCGGGTGAGGTTGGCCAAGTTCGCCGTGCACGGAATAGAACTCGCCGTCCACATCGACACGTTCACCGTTGAGGAGGGCTGTCACGATGTCGACGGACTCGGAGAGTCGACGAATTCGCGTCCCCGGTGAATCGTTCGTGATCCCGGAAAACTCGTAGTCGTCGGTCATCCAGCCAGCTCCGATGCCGAATTCGAGGCGTCCGCCGGAGAGCGCGTCCAGGGTTGCGAGTTCCTTGGCCAAAACCACCGGCTCCCGATAGTCGTTTGCCAGCACGAGTGGTAACAAACGGATGGTCGACGTCGCCGCTGCTGCTGCGGTCAGGCCGATCAACGGAGCGGGTTGATCATCGAAATGATCGGGGATCGTCACTGCTGCGAAGCCAAGCTCTTCCGCTCGCTGGGCGGTTGCAGTGAGCTGGTCGGTGGGGATTTGTCCGAGCGAGACGGTGAAGCGAATCGGTGCGTTCATGGGCCGACTCTAATGCTGCGAGAGAATTTCGAATTTCATGGAACCGACGGGGGGTCACCGGCGTGCACCTGATGTGCGAAGTACAACGGTGCACATGACGAACGGAATGTTTGGGACGGTTTCGGCCGCCTCGTCCGACGACGCGGCCGCGGCCGGGCCGACCTTCGCGGCGTTTTTCTCCACGCACCGAAACAGCCTGGTTCGGGCACTCTCGATGACAATCGGCGACAGCAACCTTGCGGCTGAAGCGATCGACGAAGCGATGACTCGGGCAGTGCAACGGTGGTCGAAGGTATCGACGTATTCGAAGCCGGAAGCCTGGGTGTATCGAGTCGCCTACAACTGGGCGACGAGTCGGTTCCGGCGCATCAAACGCGACCGCGAGTACGCCCCTCGGATCGCTCAACCGGAGTCAAGCGTCGACGCCGAGTTCGACCCATCGATCGAAGAGGCGCTCTCCACGCTGTCCGACGATCACCGCAGCGTGTTGGTACTGCGCTATTTCTACGACTGGGACGTGCAGGCCACTGCAGATGCACTCGAGATCTCACCCGGAACCGTGAAGAGTCGCACCAGCCGAGCGCTCGACATGATGGCGGTGCGCCTCGGCTCGGAGAACAACGACACGCCACCAACCAATCAAGAGGATCGACCATGAACCTCGAAGACCGCCTTCGATCACACATGCATTCAGGTGAAGACCTGTTTGTCGAGACCGGCCGAGACGCCAGTGCGATCGCTACAGCAGGTCATCGCCGGACCCGCCGCAACCAGATCGGTGGTGCAGCCGCCGGTGGCGTGCTCGCTCTCGGTTTGGTGTTCGGACTCGCCTCGTCATTCGGCGACGACGGCCCAACGGAGTTCGCCATAGAGGAGCTCCCGACGGACGACTTCGCTGGAGCCTCGGAGGCCCCGGAGATTGCCGAAAGCGGCCTGGCCGAGGACTCGATCGGTTCATCGATCATCGCCGGTTCAGTAGCTCAGTTTGAACTCGTCACTGGGGTGGGGGATGGCTTTGCGGGTCTGCGAAGCAACAACGGTGTAGCCACCGCAATCCGCTCGGACGATGGGATCACGTGGACCGAAGCCCCAACTAGCGGGATCTCGACCGAGTTGTTCGGCCGCCTCGTCCATTCCGAAGGCACGTTCGCCGCGATCTTCACTGCGTTTGACGAGAGCACCGGGGTCGAACGTTCTTTCATCGGAACATCGAGCGACCTGCTCGCCTGGGACCTGGTCGAAGTACTGCCAGATGCTCCAGACGTTTTCCTCGGTGGCCTCGCGATCAACGACGGCCAACTCGTCGCAACGGCCCAGTCGTTCTCGCGGTCCGAGGGCGAAGCAGACCCAGAGGTCATGCTCTTCTCGATAGTTGGACCTGTTGGTGGCCCGTACGAAACGGTTCTGATTCCCGATGCGAATTTCGGTCTCGATCGGATCGTTCCGACCAACACCGGCTTTGCGATGACCGTCTTCACCGACGGACCCGGACAGACATTGTCATCGACTGACGGCCGAGCGTGGACAGTCGCAGAGGTAGCTCCTTCCGAACAGCAGTATTCGACCATTGCGTCGACAAGATCGGCTCTCCTCTCGCTGATTGGCGCGGACCGCGACGGTCCGGGCTCGCTCTCCGTGCGAGAGTCCACCGACGGCGGGTTCACCTGGGACGAGGTACCACTTCCCGACTCTCTCGCGGACGGAACATGGTGGAGCTTTGACGTCGATACCGAAGACGATGCCGCTGCGATCATGTTGCAGGGGCCGGGTGCCGAGGAGTTCACGACCGCCTACGAACTGATTGCTACGACGGGTGGATCGTGGTCATCGATCGAACTCTTTCCCTACGTCGAACCCGGTGCGACGGCCGTTCTTGCGGCCGTGAGTTCTGAAGAGGTGATCCTGCAGGTCTTCGCTCCGCCGGTCGGCGAGCTCGACGAAGATCTCGCGGCCTCGAGCGGCATCGTCGAAGAACCGGGCCGCGCATCGAGGGAGATCCAGTACGTCCGAGTGCCCTTGCCGTGACGATGTTTACCGTGGATGTCGAACGGAAGTTTCGACAGGTGAGGGGAGCGGAGCTCGCGTAGCGACCATGTCGGTTTCCGCGGATGTCGAACGGAAGTTTCGACGTGTTACAGATTTTCTGGGAACCTTTCACCCGAGATGGGCGTAGACCAGACGTGGAGACGTATTCGAACACTGCAGTGCTGGGCCCTCCGGGTCGGTTGTTGGGCGCCATCAGGCCGGTGCAGTTGGCCACACCTCAGGTGCACATGACGGCCGATTTTGGGGCGGTGTATGCGACTCAACGCGATCGCCTCGTGCGAGCGCTGTCCATGTCGCTAGGTGACGATGCGCTCGCGACCGAGGCGGTGGACGAGGCGTTCACCCGCGCCCTGCACCGCTGGCATGCGGTTGGTTCGTTCGACGAACCGCAGGCGTGGATCTACCGGACCGCGCGCAACTGGGCGAACAGCCGGTTTCGTCGCCGGAGCAGGGACCGCCGCTTCGCGCCGAAGATCGCACGGGCAGAATCGACGACCGACCAGCCAGCCGATCCGCAGCTTGCCGACGCGTTGGCTGGCCTGTCCCCAGACCAGCGCAACGTTCTCGTCCTTCGTTATTACCTCGATTGGTCGATCGATGCGACCGCTGAGGCCCTCGACGCGTCTGTGGGAACCGTGAAAAGTCGTACCAATCGAGCGCTCACCGAACTGAACCGAATTCTTGGAGATAGACGATGAACCTGGAACACCGCCTTCGCGCGGAACTCGAACGCTCGGGACGCTCGACCAAGGTCGGTGTTGCTCCGTCAATTGACAAACTCTCGGCAGTCGCAGATGGACGGCGCCACCGCAACCGCGTCGTCGGCGCAGCTGGAGCCTTCGGAGTCACCGCGGTGCTGCTTCTCGGTGCCTTCGCGGCCACCCAACCAGACGACACCGTCGTCGTGGCTGATGGCGGCGACGACGCTGTCGAAGACCCAGTAGCCAGCTCCGCCTCCGCGGCGACGAATGAAGTCTCCACAGCGGAAGCCGTCGCTCCAGCCCCGGCGGTCTCGGGTGCGGACGACAGCGAGTTAGTGCAGAGCGCAGACGTCGCCCCCACAGATGAGGAGGGCGTAGATCAAACGGCTGCCGACCAAGAAACGAACGGCGGCGAGTTGCTCCAGGCAATTCCCAAAGCGGCGGCAGGCGAGATGACGGTCTCGACCCGCGCATCCGCAGTCGACTTCGCCGGAGGCTCTGGCGTGTTCGTGCTGGCTGATAGCGCATCGGGATACCGCGGTCTTGCGTCGAAGTTTGGCGCAGATGGGGCACAAGCGATTGGGCTGTCTTCGGTCAACGGACTCGACTGGGTCGAAGCCGAACTCGAGGGCGTACGCGCCGGAGCGACGGCCTCGGCTCTTCGCGAGTACGAGGGAATATATGTGGCGCTCTTCGATCGTTTCGATTCGCAGTCGCTGACGCGTCAGGTCTTCGTCGGCGTGTCGACTGATCTCCTCAGCTGGGACCTGTCCGATGCGCTTCCTGGTCAGGAAGTCTTCGCTACCGACATCGCCGTAGGTGCCGCGGGTGTGCTTGTTCTTGGAGATGACAGTGCACCAAACGTGTGGACCGGCCCGATTGGCGGTCCCTATGTATTGACTGCTCAGCTCGACGCTGCTTCGCTCGCGGGTGCCACGGCTCTGGATGATCAGTTTCTTGTCGCGGGTCGTTCGCCTGGACTCGGCATCAGCCTCTTCTCCTCGACGGACGGAATCGTGTGGGGATCTCGTCAGCTCAGTTCGCCTGATGTCGCCGGAGCAGATCAGCGGGTCTCTGTGGCTGATGGCACCATCGTGCTCACCAATACCACTGAGGAGGGCCAACTCACGCTGATTTCGAGCGATGGTGGATTGACGTGGGAGCAACTCACGGCCGAAGTGGTCGAAGAGATCACGGTCAGCAAGTCGACTCTGGGCTTCCTCGGCGGTTCGGACTCAGCCACGACGATCACACTGAGCGATGGTGCGGTGGCGACGACAGCTGACCTCGACGTCGCAGCTCCCGACCGGCTCTCTCTGCTGGCGACGAACGGTGGGCAGGCTCTCATGCTCGCGTCGAGCGACGGTGGTGGATTGACCTGGATCGTGGCAAGTCGTTAGGCAGACTCAGCGGCGATAGCCCAAAACCGAACGGGAGTTCGATAGGGTTCGACCTTGTGTCTACAGAGTTGACGACCGGCCTCAATCCCGCCCAGGAAGATGCGGTGCTCCACGATGGGGGCCCGCTTCTCATCATCGCTGGCGCTGGCTCGGGCAAGACACGAGTCCTTACACATCGGATTGCGCACCTGATCCAGGCCCGCGGCGTATCCCCGTTCGAGATCCTCGCGATCACGTTCACCAACAAGGCCGCCGACGAGATGAAGACCCGTGTCGGGGCGCTCGTGGGGCCGGTTGCCGAGAAGATGTGGGTCAGCACGTTCCATTCGGCTTGTGTGAGGATGTTGCGGCGAGATGGCGATCGTCTCGGGTTTCCTTCCTCCTTCACGATTTATGACCAGGCCGATGCAGTACGGCTCACGGGGTACGTGCTTCGAGACCTGAACCTCGACTCGAAAAAGTTCCCTCCTCGGACCGTGCACGCCACGATCAGCGCGGCCAAGAACGACTACGTCACGACGGAGACCTACGCCGAGCAGGCGCAGACGATCTTCGAGCGCAGGATCGCTGAGGTGTACAGCGAGTACCAGATGCGTCTCCGCAAAGCCGGGGCCATGGACTTCGATGACCTGCTCTTCAACACGGTCGAGCTGTTCCGGCTGTACCCCGATGTGCTCGAGCACTACCAGCGGCGTTTCGGCCATGTTCTGGTCGACGAGTATCAGGACACGAACTCTGTCCAGAATGCCATCGTCACGATGCTCGCCCAAGAACATCGCCAAATCTGTGTCGTTGGTGACGGTGATCAGTCGATCTACCGGTTCAGGGGCGCCGACATCCGGAACATACTCGAGTTCGAGACGACCTTCCCTGACTCGACTGTGGTTCTGCTCGAGCAGAACTACCGGTCGACACAAACCGTTCTGGACGCCGCCAACGCCGTGATCGAGCACAACGAGGGGCGTAAACCTAAGGAGCTCTGGACCGAGGCTGGCCCTGGCGACAAGATCCTCCGGTACTTCGCCGACGATGAGGTCGACGAGGCCCAGTGGGTCGCCCATGAGCTGGCTCGTATTCACGAGGGTGGCATGCACCGATGGGGTGAAATGGCCGTCTTCTATCGGACTAACGCCCAGAGCCGTGCGCTTGAGGAGTACCTCGTTCGGGTGAACATTCCGTACAAGGTGATCGGTGGAACTCGGTTCTACGATCGCCGCGAGATCAAGGATGCAATGGCCTACCTGAAGGCGGTGGTCAACCCGGTCGACGAGGTGAGCATCAAGCGGGTCCTCAACGTCCCCAAGCGAGGCGTTGGAGACTCATCCGTTGCCAAACTGGATCAATGGGCGCAGATGAATGGGGCTCCCTTCATCGACGCGCTGCGGAACTATGACGAAGCAGGCGTCACGGGCCGAGCTCCGAAGGGAATCGACGAATTCCTCGAGCTTCTCGACACCGCCGTCGAGAAACTCGATGGCTCCACTCCGGCGGAGATGTTGCGTCACCTTCTCGACCGATCGGGCTACCTGGCCGAGCTCGAGGAAGAGCGGTCGATCGAGGCCGAAGGGCGAGTTGAGAACCTTGCCGAGCTCGTCGGTGGAGCCGAGGACTTCGAGACATCTGAGGCGTTCTTAGAACAGGTGAGTCTTGTTGCCGACACAGACAAACTCGACGATGACGAGTCACAGGTCGTTCTGATGACGTTGCATTCAGCGAAGGGTCTCGAATACCCGAACGTCTTTCTCATCGGCCTGGAAGACGGCGTCTTCCCGCACATGCGCTCACTTGGAGAACCCCGCGAGCTTGAAGAGGAGCGACGACTCGCGTACGTGGGGATCACCAGGGCCCGAGAGCGGTTGTTCTTGTCGCACGCGTGGAGTCGGATGCTTCACGGGACTACCCAATACAACCCGCCGAGCAGGTTCCTCGATGAGATTCCGGAATCGCTCGTCACTGACGCGGAGGGCAGTAGGTCTCGTCGGAAGTCATCGAGCTTCGGCTCGGGTGGCTGGAGTTCGAAAGATCGTCAGCAAACTCGTGCGGCCAACCGTGAGTCCATGATCGATACCGCCATGAAACGCACCGGTCCCACCCCATCGGGCGCCGAGGACATTGGTCTCAAGATCGGAGACGATGTGATGCATGCGAAGTTCGGCGAGGGCGTGATCATCGACATCAGCGGAACGGGCGACAAGGCCGAAGCCCGAGTGCGCTTCCCGGACGTTGGCGAGAAGCAGCTTTTGTTGAGCTGGGCACCTCTTCAGAAGCTTTAGTGGAGCCTTTTCAACATTCGGTTTGACGAAAGTCGAAATCGGCGAGATTATCTATTTGAATTGACAACGAGTTGTCAGTTCGGGCGGCCTGGTCGCGTTCATCTACTTCCGGTAGCGAAATCCCCAGTCGCCGAGCGGTGGAGCTCTGATGACGCAACGAGTGTGGCCGTAGAGCGGCGGACTCCAGGGCCATATCCAGCGTCTTGCGGATTCTGGCGATTCCTTCAGCCGTTGTATCCGGCGAAGTCGTCCGCTGAGTGGATGCCGTTGATGTCGATCACGAGCGTCCGCTCGTCGATGAAGACGGGAATTTCAGGGAGGCCCTCGCCTGTCGCCGGATAGATCGTGCCATCGCAAGGGTCGGTGAAGGTGCTTGAGCCTGCGCTCCACTGCACAGCACAGCCCCGCGCAGTGCCTGGCTGGCGAGCGTCGAAAGCGGTCCAGCCGATGCCTGGGTCGTCACCGATGTGTTGCAGCCATATGTCTCGGTTGCCACTCGCGATGTCGGGCCACAAGATCGGACCGTTCTCCTCGATCTCTTCAGCCATGTTGTCGACATGGATCGACCCGAAGTTCTGATCACCGAGAACCAAGGTGTTCGAGCGTGTGCCGAGTTCTATTGCGACGGCTCCAATGATGATGGCAGCGACGACTGCCACGCCTCCGAAGATAGCGGCACTGCGGGCGTCGAATGATGGACCTTTGGCGACTGGCATCGATGAACTCTCGGACTCGAAGGATTGATGGAAGCGCAACCAGGGGATCGTTGGTTGACATGCCTAGTATCGCTGGGTGACGTCGGCGTTCCCCCGCGCCTGACACCCGGACACGGAGGAACCTGTGGATCTGTTTGAGTACCAAGGTAAGGAGTTCTTCGCCAAGTACGGAATGTCTGTTTCTCCTGGCGAGATCGCCTTCTCCGTCGATGAGGCGGTCGCGGCGGCGGAACGGCTTGGCACGCCGGTCATGGTGAAGGCGCAAGTGCTCACCGGCGGCCGTGGCAAGGCCGGCGGCGTGAAGTTCGCCGCCGACATCGATGCAGTGCGCGAGCACGCCAGCAACAGCTTGGGCCTCGATATCAAGGGCCACATCGTTGGACGAGTCTGGATCGAAAAGGCCTCCGACATCGCGGAGGAGTACTACGCGAGCTTCACGCTCGATCGATCCGCGAAGAAGCACCTCGGCATGCTTTCCAAAGAAGGCGGTGTCGAGATCGAAACCGTGGCCGAGGAGAACCCCGACGCGATCGCAAAGATCTGGGTCGATCCGGTCGTTGGGCTTACCGAGGAGGCAGTGCGGGACTGGGTGGCAGCTTCGAAGTTGCCCGACGCAGCCGTCGAAGGCACTGTCGATATCTTGCAGAAGCTGTACACGGCCTACACCGAGGGCGACGCGGATCTCTGCGAGATCAACCCGCTGATTCTCACTCCCGACGGTGTCGTGCACGTCCTCGATGCGAAGGTCACGCTGGATGCCAATTCTGAATTCCGGCACCCCGAGTACGCCCAGTACGACGAGACCCAGACGAGAGACGAACGCGAGGAAGCTGCTCATGCAAAGGGGCTGCAATACGTCGGTCTCGGAGGTTCGGTCGGTGTGATCGCCAATGGTGCGGGTCTCGCAATGAGCACGGTCGACGTCGTGAATCAGGTCGGAGGCACGGCTGCGAACTTCCTCGACATCGGTGGTGGTGCAAATGCTGATGTGATGGCCGGGGCACTCGAGGTCATCAATAACGACCCGAATGTGCAAGCGATCTTCATCAACATCTTCGGTGGAATCACCCGCGGCGAAGAGGTTGCTGAGGGGATCATCGAGGCCATGAAACGAGTGGACATCGACAGTCCGATTGTTCTTCGCCTCGATGGCACCAATGCCCAACAGGGGCGCGACATGCTCGCTCCCCACTTGAATGAATCGCTGATGATGGAAACTACGATGCTGAGCGCCGCCGAGACGGCTGTTGCGCTCGCAGCCCGCTGAGGACGAAGGACAGAAACAATGAGCATCTTTCTCGATGAGAACACCAAGGTCGTCTACCAAGGCCTGACCGGATCGACAGGCCGCTATTACGGCAACCTGAACCGGGAATACGGCACGAAGGTTGTCGGCGGAACACATCCGAAGAAGGCAGGTACCGAGGTCGACGGTATGCCGATCTTCGCGAGCGTCGCCGATGCAAAGGCCGAGACGGGTTGCACCGCATCGTGTGTGTTCGTCCCTCCCTCAGCGGTACGAGGCGCCGTCATGGAGTCGGCAGAAGCTGGCATGGAACTAGTCGTCGTCATCACCGAGGGTGTCCCGGCGCACGACGAGGCCTGGTTCTACAACAAGCTGAAGACCGACTACCCCGACACGCGACTTCTGGGGCCCAACTGCCCAGGAATCATTAGCCCAGGAAAGGCCAACATCGGCATCACGGCCGGCCACATCGCGAAGGCTGGGGGGCCTGTTGGTGTGGTGAGTCGTTCTGGCACGCTCACCTATCAGGCGGTCTACGAGCTTCAGCAGAAGGACATAGGCGTGACGACATCGGTCGGAATCGGTGGCGATCCGGTTCCAGGCACGAACTTCATCGACTGTTTACAGGCGTTCGAGGCCGACCCCGAGACGCTCGCGATCATGATGATCGGCGAGATCGGCGGCAGTGCCGAGGAAGAAGCGGCCGAGTACATCAAGGCCAACGTGACCAAACCGGTCGTCAGCTACGTCGCGGGCGTAACGGCACCTCCTGGCAAGAAGATGGGCCATGCGGGCGCCATCGTCTCCGGTGGCAAAGGCACAGCCGCCGCGAAGATGGACGCGCTTCGAGACGCCGGTGTTCAGGTGGGACTCAACCCAACTGAAGCCGGTGACCTGATGGCAGCCATCGTCGCCACGTTCTAACACCGCCGTTCGCTTCGCTCACTAACCGAGTTTCATGCGCTGGACGCCTGAAACATCGCACACCGCCGTTCGCTTCGCTCACTAAACATCGCGGCGTCCCTCTGCAGCTCATTGGCTGCTAGGGGCCTGACCCCTCTGGAGAGTTAGGGGCCTGACCCCTTACAACGTAAGGGGTCAGGCCCCTTCACGCCTGCGGCGAGTTTTCGTGGTCGTGGTTTTGCTGATGCTCGGCGATTTCTTTGTGGATCGCCTCCATGTCGAGCGCCTCGATCTGACCGATCAGGTCCTCTAACGCTGCCTCGGGCAGAGCGCCCGGCTGTGAGAACACCTGGACGCCGTCTCGAAATGCCATGATCGTTGGGATCGACTGAATTCCGAGACCTCCGGAGAGCTGTTGCTCGGCCTCTGTGTCCACCTTCGCAAAAGTGATGTCGGCATGTTTCTCGCTCGAAGTCTCAAAGACTGGTCCGAATGATTTGCAGGGGCCACACCATTCGGCCCAGAAGTCGACGAGGACGATCCCGTCACCCAGGACGGTGTCTTCGAACTGGTCAGCGGTGAGGTTGATGGTGCTCATGGGGGGAGCCTTTCTTCGCGCGAGCGCATTGTTATTCAAGAGGGATGGTGATTTCAAGGGTAAGAACCCAGTAAGGCCGTTCGTTATTTCCTACGTGGCCTGGCTCAGATCGTGTCGTCGAACACACGCTTCGCTGAGCTCATGAAGTTCGTCAGTGCGTCGTTGACATAACG
The DNA here is from genome assembly GCA_964196045.1 of uncultured Chthoniobacterales bacterium. Lineage (GTDB taxonomy): Bacteria > Actinomycetota > Acidimicrobiia > Acidimicrobiales > SHLQ01 > SHLQ01. The sequence continues at coordinate 17,948 of CAXMRH010000025.1, forward strand.
GTCCGTGTCCTCAAAGACCTGGCCCGCTCGCTCGGAGAAATTGCGGCCTGCGGCGCCCAGGTCCTCGCGGACGGAGTGCGGATCGCCGATGCGGTGATACGACCCATTGAGGATGGTGTCGTAGTCGCCAGTGTCGATCCAGTTGCGTAGTTCGGCGACGCGGATGACGGGGAAGTCATGGGAGCGCCCCAGAGTTGCCATGAGGCGGTAGTAGGCGGCCAGGCCATCGAGGTTGCGGTATTCATCGGACTGTTCGATGAATGCGTCGATGTCGAGCTCGTCTCGTCGTCCGCGGATTCCGCCGGCTAACACGGCGTGCATGCCCATTGCGGCGTTCTGATCCTGGACGGCCAGCAAGCCAGCGCGGTCGCAGCTGATCTCGGCCTTTCGGCTCCACTCGAGCAACGTAAGTGTGATGGGGATGACAGCTTGACTTACCAGTGGCACCAGCCGACCGGACATCTCGAGGAGGAGGAACAGGAGAGTCCGATACAGCGCGTGTTCGCTCATGATGTGGCCGACCTCGTGCCCGAGAACGACTTCGATCTCTGTATCCGAGGCAAGTTCGACGATCGTCGAATTGAGAACGATAAAGGGATGGTCCATTCCGACGGCACCAGCATTCGCGAGTGGCGTCTGGCTGATGTAGAGCGGTGGCACGTCGGTGTCGAGGACTTCGCACACGCGAACGAGTGACTCGTGGATCGACGGGTACTGCTTTGGTCCGACCTTCACGGCGGCTGCGGTGCAGATCGTGGCAATGTTCTTCTCGCCGAACATGCCGACGATTCTCTTGAGAAGTCCATCGAAGCCGGGAATCTGCTGCAGCGCAGTCAGCGCGGCGCGGTCGGTTGGGTGCTCCCAGGCGAGCGAACTGATGTTATCGAGCAGCATCCGCCCCGATGGGTGGAGGTCGAGTTCGGTCACCTCAGCGGCCCCGGCCGAACATGCCCCTGAACATCAGATATGCGCCGCCGA
>CAXMRH010000026.1:0-14169 GCA_964196045.1 uncultured Chthoniobacterales bacterium
CGGGACTTCGAGCTGATGGACGAGCTCGAGAAGGCACGAATGCCGATCGAGTACCTCGCGAACCTCTTCTCTATTGGCGACATCGAGCCCATTCGAAGAGTTCTGCGCACGATGCTTGCCGTCAGAAGTTTCAAGCGTCGAGAGAGCGTCGACCAGTTGGTTGACGCCGGAACGATCGATCTGCTCAAGTCGGTCGGACTCGACGCTGTATCTGCTGAGGCCATCTACAAACTCACGACGATCCCGACGATCGAGGACCGCTTCGTCTTCCCGCCGTATCACCGGGAGATGGACATCGAGGCCTTGAACGACCCATTGAGCGCAAAGGGTGAGGCGGGCTTCGGGTTCCACGAAACTCCAGGAAGGGGCCTGTAATGCATGCCGCAGACGTGCTCGCTCTCGCGTATCAGTATCCCCATCCCAATGCGTTCACCGATCTGTCGGCTGCGGTGGACACGTTGGGCAGCGGAACCGTTCAGCACGATCTCAAGAAGTTCCTCAAGGAGATCGGCCGCATCGATCTCGCGAAATGGGAAGAACTGCATACCGCGACGCTCGACCTCTCTCCGATGTTCGTTCCCTACGTCGGACATGTCGTTTGGGGAGAGAACTATCGGCGAGGTGAATTCATGGCAGATCTCAACGGAGAGATGCGTGACGCCGCTGTCTCGCTCGATGGCGAACTGCCAGACCACATCGCCCCGGTGTTGCGCTATCTCGCCCGGCATGAGGATCCTTTTGCGGACCTTGTCGAAGTGCTTCCCAGAGCCGTGGAATCGATGCGAGAGACGCTCGCGGGCGCATCGCCCGGCAATCCCTACATTCACCTGCTCGAGGCCACGGTGGCGTACTGCGCCGACCTGCGGCCTCTGACGATCGGACGTGGAGCATGACCTCGAACGAGTTTCTCTTCGGAGTACTTCCGTATGTCGCTTTGGCACTGGCGATCGTCGTAACCGTCGCCCGGTGGAAGCTCCACCCGTTCTCCGTGTCTTCTCTGTCGTCACAGCTTCTCGAGAGTCGAAAGTTGTACTGGGGCTCCGTTCCGTTCCACTGGGGACTATCGCTGATCTTGCTCGGACACCTTGGAGCACTGATCGTTCCTCGAGGGTTTGAGCTTTGGAACGGCGCGCCGCTTCGGCTCTACATGCTCGAGATCACTGGACTCGCGCTCGCGTTGTGGGCGGGCTTTGGCATCATTGTCCTAATCTCTCGCCGCTTGTCCGACGCTCGAATCCGCAAGGTCACGACACCCATGGATCTCGTCGTGCTCAGCATTATCGCCCTGCAAATCTTCTCTGGCGTCTGGATCGCCGTTGGGTACCGATGGGGTTCGTATTGGGGTACCGCGGTCTTTGTTCCGTACGTCCGGTCGCTGCTGACATTCCAGCCGGATCCGAGCTACGTCGAACCGCTTCCCTTCATGCTGAAGTTGCATGTGTTGTCGTTCTTTTCGTTCCTCGCCGTGTTCCCGTTCTCCCGTCTCGTGCATATCATCACGCTGCCGCTCCAGTACTTCACACGGCCATGGCAGAAGGTCGTGGCGAATAGACGGCCACCCGATCCCTCCTACGTGAGGCCGGGGTCGAGGCGATGAGAGGAAGACATTAATGACTGATACACAGCCCGAGATCGGGTCTGACGACGTACCGCGCTTGTTGGACTTCGATTCGGAGCGCATCCGCGTCCTTCACTACACGTGGATTGCGTTCTTCATGACGTTCTTCGTGTGGTTCAACCTTGCTCCGCTCGCCACCACCATGCGCGAGAGCTCGGACTGGCTGACGAAGGAACACATCAAGATCCTCTTGATCGCAAACGTCGCTCTCACGATCCCTGCTCGCATCGTCGTTGGCGCACTCATCGATCGGTTTGGAGCACGGGTCGTGTTCTCGTGGCTGATGGTAACGATGGCGATTCCGACTATCGCCTTCGCGTTCTCCACGACGTTCACCCAGATGATGATCACCCGGTTGGCCATGAGCGGGGTCGGCGCAGGTTTCGTGATCGGTATCAAGATGGTGGCGCAGTGGTTCCCGGCGAAGTACATCGGTCGCGCCGAGGGTTTCTATGCCGGCTGGGGCAACTTCGGGTCCGCGTTCGCGGCGATGACCTTGCCGTGGTTCGCGATCACCTTTCTCGACGACTGGCTCGGGCTCGGTGACGATGCGTGGCGTTGGGCGATGGCGATCAACGGCGTCGTTCTCGCGGTCTACGGAGTCATGTACTACTTCCTGGTGACCGACGTGCCCGAGGGAAGTACCTTGACTCGCACGAAAAAGGCCGAGCCGATGCTTGTCAGCTCGTACAAAGATTTGGCCCAATACCTCGTCTGGTCAATACCGCTTGTCGGCGCTCTGGGAGTGCTGGCGTGGCGGGTGTCGAATGTGAAGGTCGACGGCGAGTTCGTCTTGTCAGACACGATGTTGTACTTGATCTATGCCGTGCTCACGCTCGTGTACATCGGGCACGTGGTGCGCACACTCCAGGTCAACCTGCCGTATCTGCGTGCCGGTGTTCCCGAGGAGGAGAAGTACCACTTCGGAAGTGTTGCTGCCCTCAACTCGACGTACTTTGCCAACTTCGGTGCGGAGCTGGCCGTCGTCTCCATGCTGCCTGAATTCTTCGAAACCGTCTTTGCTCCGTTGACGAACAATGCCGGCAACCCGATTGTCACAGCAACGGTTGCGGGCGTTGTCGCGTCGTCGTTCGCCTTCGTGAATCTCGTCGCCCGTCCGCTTGGCGGCTACCTGTCGGACAAGCTGCCCAGTCGCAAACGGACCATGCTTATCTACATCCTCGGGATCGTCTTTGGTTTCCTGCTGATGGCGCTCATCGGCAAGTGGGCGCCGGGGGAGGACGCCGACGGGCTTCGCAACATCGTGCCCGCTTTCGGTGGTGTCTCCTGGCTCGTGGTCGCGGTGCTGATCACGGTGTTTGCATCGATCTTCGTGCAGGGCGCCGAGGGTGCCACGTTCGCAATCATCCCGATGGTGAACAAACGGATGACCGGGCAAGTGGCTGGCATGGCTGGTGCCTACGGCAATGTCGGCGCCGTCATCTATCTGGTGATCTTCTCGCTCGTCGACGCTCGAACATTCTTCTTCATCCTCGCTGGTGGAGCGGCAGTGAGCTTTTTGATGACGCTGGTGCTGTTGGAAGAACCCAAAGATGCCTTCGCCGATGGCGAAGTGGAAGGAGTGCTTCATGGTTGACATTTTCGAATGGGACGTGGAAGACGAGACGTTCTGGGAAGAGGAGGGCAAGAAGGTCGCGAATCGAAATCTGTGGATCTCTATTCCCAGCCTGCTCTGTGGATTCGCGGTGTGGCTTTACTGGAGCGTCATAACGGTCCAGATGCTCAATCTCGGCTTTCCCTTCACGCAGGCAGAGCTGTTCACGATCACCGCGATCGCCGGTTTCACCGGTGCGACATTCCGCATTCCGAACAGCTTCTTCGTTCGCCTCGCGGGAGGGCGCAACACGATCTTCCTGACGACGGCGCTACTAATAATTCCCGCAGCAGGGACCGGGTTCGCGTTGCTCGATCAGGACACGCCGCTCTGGGTATTCCAGGTGCTCGCCTTCCTTTCCGGTCTCGGCGGCGGCAACTTTGCATCGTCCATGTCGAGCATCAGCTTCTTCTTTCCGAAACGAATGCAGGGGTTGGCGCTGGGTCTCAACGCGGGGCTTGGCAACGCGGGCGTGACCACGATGCAGATCGTCATCCCGTTGGTCATGACCAACGCCATCTTCGGTGGCAGTGCGATGGTCCTGGAGACGACCTCCGGCACTCTGATCGGCAAGATCGCGGCGGGCACGGACACCTATATCCACAACGCTGGCTTCGTGTGGCTCGTGCTCTTGATACCGCTTGCGTTTCTCACGTTCTTCAAGATGAACAACATTCGTGCCGCGCACGTGTCACCCGACATTGGCGGTGCCGTTGCGTCCTTCGGAAAGATCATCGGCATGCTGCTCATCGCAGCCGTGCCTGCCGCCCTTGGTTTGTTCGTGATTCTTCCCGATCCAACAGGGTTGGGTGCTCCTTCGTGGGTGAAGTGGCCGGTGATCGCCGTCGTCTTGTGGGCAACGGTCATGCTGCTCAAGCAGATTCCGGGCGAGACCCGCACGAACCTCGACCGTCAATACAAGATCTTCGGGCACAAACACACGTGGATCATGAGTGTGATCTACACGATGACGTTCGGAAGCTTTATCGGCTACTCGGCTGGTTTCGCGCTGGCCATCAAAGTCGTCTTCGGATTCAAACATGTCGAGGTGGCTGGAGTGCTGACGCACGACATTGCCAACCCGGATGGCCCCTCGGCGCTGACCTTCGCGTGGATGGGACCCTTCATCGGTGCCTTCATCCGTCCTGTCGGCGGATGGATCGCGGACAAAGTAGGTGGAGCGCGAGTGACACATTGGGTGTCGATCGTGATGACTGGCAGCGCGCTCGGTGTTGCCTACTTCCTCCGTGAGGCCTACCGGAGCGAGACTCCCGAAGACTTCTTCGTGCCCTTCTTCCTCTTGTTCTTGCTTCTCTTTGCGGCGAGCGGGATTGGCAACGGTTCCACGTTCCGCACGATTGCGGTGATCTTCGACAAGGAACAGGCAGGCCCGGTTCTCGGTTGGACGTCAGCGGTCGCCGCCTACGGTGCGTTCGTGGTGCCACAGGAGTTCGGCACACAGATCAAGAACGCCACTCCCGAGTACGCTCTCATTGCGTTCGCCGCCTTTTACCTCGTTTGTGTCGGCATCAACTGGTGGTACTACCTCGGTCCGAAGGCTGAGTACGACAACCCGTAAGGGTTCGTCTCCGTCGCACGTAGTGGCTCGGTTCGCCTCACCGAGAGGGCAGGGTTCCTTCCCGATTTCGGAGCGAGCGACCTGACGTTCCGGGTTTGCACGTTGCTCGAGCCAGCTTCCTTCAGCGCCAGTGTGAAGACCGACCATGCCTAGCTCGCGCCGAGCACAATCACCGAGATCGCCGCTATCGTCAAGCGGTCATGGCACGATGCCATAGGTGCCGTGTCAGCTCGCGGCGAATCACAGGATGGTGAGATGAGACTCGGGATCGACCTCGACGGCGTGGTGGCAGCGTTCAATGACGGCTGGATGAAGGTCCATAACGAGGAGTTCGGTAGCTCGTTGCGCTCCGACATGGTGACATCGTGGAACGCGCTGCATGTCCTTGGGGGGTTCGACGACATGGATGCGTTCTGGGCATGGGCACGTCCGAACGAACATCGGGGCTCGGTGTTCCGACATCTCGAACTCATCCCGGGAGCACTCGAGACGCTCGGCAGCCTCGCCGCGGATGGGCACGAGATCGTGATCCTCACCAGCAAGCCCGACTGGGCGGTGCCGGACACGCTCCACTGGCTCGCCGATCGCAGAATTCCCACCCGAGAGATCCACTTCGTCTACGAAAAACACGAGGTCCGGTGCGACGTCTATCTCGACGATGCACCGATCGTGCTGCCCGACCTCGTACGCCATCATCCCGACTCGCTCGTATGCCGGTTCGTCAGGCCGTGGAACGATCGGGTCGAGGGAGCACGCGACGTTGGAGACTGGAACGAGTTCCGCGCGGCGGTCCTCGAGAAGGCAGGACGATAGGCCGGGGTCGGGTTCAGACGGGTTCGGGGCCGAGGCCCGTGAGGTCTCGGAGGGCCTCGAACGCGGCACTGTCGTCGTCATCATCGATCTTCCGTCCGCTGCCTGCGATTATGCGCCTGCGGGCGAAGCCGGAGATCGTGTCGATCACGAGGACCATGGCGATGACCATGAGCAGCACGGCGCCGACCTCGGGGAAGTTGCGGAAGCTGAGCTGCGAGACGAGCTCTCCACCGATGCCACCAGCGCCGATCAGACCGAGCACGGCCGAGGCGCGGACATTGATCTCGAACCGGAACAGCCAATAGCCAACCACGGTCGGCAGCACCTGGGGAACCATGCCCCATCGCGTCTTCTCGAGGAACGTGCCGCCGGCCGCAGAGATCGCCTCGAGCGGCCCCTCGTCCGATGTCTCGATCACCTCGGTCGACAACTTGCCGAGCGTGCCGACCGAGTGCAGCCCGATCGCCAGTGCGCCGGCCCACGGCCCGAGGCCCGTAACGCTCAGGAGAAGCATGGCGACGATCAGTTCGGGGACGGCGCGAATGGCGTTGAACAGCATGCGGATCGGGACCCGGAATGCGGCAGGTGCGACGTTGCTGGCCCCGAAAAATGAGAGCGGGAACGAGAGCATGGCGCCGATCATCGTGCCGATCCATGCCACGTAGAGCGATTCAAAGATCTTGCCGATGGCGCCACGCTCGATCACCGTATTGAACGCCGGCGTCCACATCTGTTTGGCGATGTTCCAGCCCTTTCCTGGCGCTTCGAGGGCATCCCGAAGCGAGGCGTCGAGTCCGCTCCAGGACCACATCGCGGCAACGATCAGAAGCAGCGCGATCCCGATCCGCCAGTTGCGGGGTCCATTCGGGCGCTCGGGCCGTCCCACCGGTTGATCAGTGTCGTCGGGGATCATCACGTCGGTGTCGCTCATACCAACCGCTTCCGGATGGCGACGCTGATCTGTTCGATGATCACGATGATCACGAACATGATGATGAGGATTCCGAGCAGGCGGTCGAAGTTGAACGTGGATCGCTGGGTCTCGACGATCCGTCCGATTCCGCCGGCGCCGACGAGACCGAGCACGAGCGAGGCGCGGATGTTGAGCTCGAACACGTACAGCGCATATGCCACGTAGGCGGGGAACACCTCGGGTAACACGGCGGTGCGGACGGCCGGCGTATGCCGCCCGCCCGCGGCACGCGCCGCCTCGAGCGGCAGCGGGTCGGCGGCGTCGACGGTCTCGCTGAATAGCTTGACCATCACGGCCAGCGAGAAGATCGTGAGGGCCCAGGCACCGGCGAACGCACCGATGCCGATCGCCGTCACGAGCAGCTTGCCCCAGAACAGATCGGGAACCGCTCGAATGATGCTCATCACCGTGCGGCTGACCCAGAACGTCGGGCTGTTCGGGCTCGTGAGTTTCGACATGGCGAAGCCGATCGGCAGCGCCAGAGTGCAACCGATCACAGTCGAGATGATCGCGATCTGGAACGTCTCGATCAACGCATCGAACACGTTGTGGCGGTTGAGGACCCAATCCCACGGGACCGGCCAGAACCGACCCCACAGCGGGTTGGTCCACATGTCGATGAACGAGCTCCACTCCAAGTCGATCTGACGCGCAGCGAAGACCGTGAACGCCGCCAGCACGATGACCAGCAAGTACGTCGTCAGCTGGGGGCGAGGCTTCTTCGGCCGGGCGGTGGCGGGCACCGCGGTATCGCTCATGCGTCGGCGGACTCGTCAAGCAGGTCGTCAGGGGTGATCGCGCGGCCGTAGATGTCGCGGAACGTGTCATCGTCGACTTCGGAGATGTCGCCGTCGTACACGAGCTCGCCGCCGCGAAGCCCGATGAGTCGTCGGCCGTAGTGCCGGGCCAGGTCGAGGAAGTGAAGGTTGATCAGCGTCGTGATGCCGAGTTCTCGGTTGATCCGTTGGAGGTCGCCCATCACCTGGTGGGTGGTGACCGGATCGAGCGCGGCAACGGGTTCGTCGGCGAGCATGATCTTTGGCTCTTGGGCGAGCGCCCGGGCGATGCCGACGCGCTGCTGTTGCCCTCCGGAGAGATTGGACGCCCGGACGTAGGCCTTGTCGACGATACCGACACGTTCCATTGCCTGGAACGCCGCCTCGCGGTCCTCGGCGCTCCAGACCCCCAGCGTCGATCGCCACGCCGGCACCTTGGCAAGTCGCCCCATCAGGACGTTGTTCATCACCGTGGTGCGGTTGACCAGGTTGAAGGTCTGGAAGATCATGCCGATCCGAGAACGCACCTCTCGCATGGTGCGCGGCGAGGCGCCAACCACTTCGACACCGTCGACAGTGATCGAACCCGAGGTCGCGGGCACAAGGCCGTTGAGTGCTCTGAGGAGGGTTGACTTCCCGGCGCCCGAGAGCCCCACGATAACGAGAAGTTCGCCGTCCTCGATGGTGAGGCTGACGTTGCGGAGTGCATGCACCCCACCCCGGTACGTCACGGATACGTCGTCGAACACGATCATCGATCGGGTCCTGTCACGTACGCGTCGCTACCGGGGCGGGGTGCTGCCGTCATGTTCTGTGCGTCAGCCGAGTGGCTCGGTGATACCGAGCGTGTTCGCTGCGTTGCGCACCACGTCGAAATCCGACTCGGTTGCCCGCTGGACGCTGGTCCAGCCGTAGATGGCGTCGAAGATCGCTTCGCCTTCTTCGGTCAGGAGGAACGCCTCGACGGTGGTGTAGATGGCTTCTTTGAGGTCGTCGGGCAGGTCCGAGGTCACTGCCACGACGTCGTTCGGGATCTCGTCGGTGACGTCGAACACGATCACCTGCTCGCCGACGTCGGTGTTCTCCTTGCGAAGGGTGCGACGAGCATCGTCGAATGACAGGCCGACATCTGCGTCTCCGTTGTAGACCGCGGCGACGGCAGCGTCGTGGCCGCCGGTGAAGATGGGGTCCACGTCGTTGGCCGGGTCGATGCCGAGCTCTGTGAGCTCGAGGGCCGGGAACAGGTAGCCCGACGTCGAGGTCTCGGTAGTGAAGGCGATGGTCTTGCCTGCAACGTTCTCGAGATCGCCGATGCACGAGTAGCCGGCGCTGATCGCATCGCCATCGTCGGTGGTCTCTCCGAGTTGCTTGCCGTCGTCGCCGAAGAACACGCCGACCTGAAGAGCGACGGCGTCTAGTGCCGCGACCTGAACCACCCCATCGGGGCTGTTCTCGAGGGCGGTGGCTTCGACCGGTGGATCGGTACAGATGCTGGCGTCGTTCGTGAACCACTGGCCGTGGTACGTGGCCGATCCGAAGCGGACCGACTGGATCAGGGGCTCGATGTTTCCGAAGTTGTCCTTGCCGAGCACGTACCCGAACGGGCCAAAGGCGCCGAGCTGGGCCTGACCGGTTCCCATAGCGGTCACGAGACCGGAGTAGTCGGTGGTGACCACGCCTTCGACGTCGATGCCGAGCCCGGCTTCGAGGACGTCAATGAAGGGTTGGATGTCATCCTGCAGGGATTCCTGCTCCTGCGACGGCACGAAGCCGAACACGATCTGCTCGGGCCAGTCGGGATGTTCGTCCTCCATGACCTCTTCCGTAGTGGTTGTTTCCTCGGCCGCTGCAGCGGTCGTCGTTGTTTCTTCGTCTGCGGCTGCGGCTGCGGTCGTGGTCGTCTCGTCGGCTGTGTCCGTCGAGTCGTCGTCGCTTCCGCATGCGGCGGCAATAAGGCTCAGTGCCAGTAACGCACTGGCGAGTCGTCGTGATCGCATCGATCCTCCATCAGGGTTGTTTCGGATGCCTCGCTGGACAGCAGGCACCCACCCCGACCCTACTGGCGGTAGACGGTGGTCCATGCGTCGGCCACACGATGTGACGGTGACCTTCAGTGGCTCGAGATCAAACGTCCAGAATTCAGATCTGGAGTGCTGTTTGGTTCAGTTCTGGAGCGCTGCCTTCAGCTCGCGGCGGTGACGACGAAGGATCTGCTCCGTGTAGCCATTGTTCTGCTGACGCCCCTCAAACACCAGCGCAAGTGCAGCCTGAAACGGAATGCTGGTGTCATGGTCGGGTGCCATTGCCTCGTATGCCTCGTCACCGGCGTTCTGCTGGTCGACGACGACGGCCATACGTTGCATCGTTTCCCGAATCTGTGTTTCGGACAACAGCCCATGATGCAGCCAATTGGCCACGTGCTGCGAGGAAATTCGCAAGGTCGCCAGGTCCTCCATGAGGCCCACGTCGTCGATGTCGGGAACGGTCGAACATCCGACACCCTGCCCGACCCAACGCACGACGTAGCCGAGAAGGCCCTGCACGTTGTTCTCGAGTTCGCGCTGAATCTGCTCGTCAGACAGAGTTCGATCGGACGGGATGATGGGCAGCGCCGTCATGTCTCCCACCCGGATGCGGGGACGGTGGATGAGGTCGCGCTGACGGCCGCTGACGTCGACCTGGAAGTAGTGGGTTGCGTGGAGGGTCGCAGCGGTGGGGGATGGAACCCAGGCGGTGGTCGCACCGGCGAGCGGATGCGCGATTTTGGTCTTGAGCATCTCGGCCATGTTGCTCGGTGCGGCCCACATGCCTTTCCCGATCTGGGCACGTCCCTCGAGTCCGCACGCCAACCCCGTGTCGACGTTGCTGTCCTCATACGAGCGCAACCAGGTGGCACTCTTCATCTCAGCCTTCGGAAGCACGGGGCCCGCCTCCATGTCGGTGTGGATCTCGTCGCCTGTCCGGTCAAGGAATCCGGTGTTGATGAACACGAGACGTTCACGGGCCACGTTGATGCAGGCTTTCAGCCCAAGCGAGGTCCGCCGCTCCTCGTCCATGATCCCCATCTTCAGGGTGTTTCGGTCCAGCCCGAGTGCATCTTCGACGCGGCTGAAGAGCTCACATGCCAACTCGACCTCGACGGGCCCATGCATCTTCGGCTTCACGATGTACACCGAACCAGTTCGGCTATTGCGGAAGTTGCCGGTGCCCTTGAGATCGTGAATCGCCGCGGCGACGGTGACCATTACATCGAGGAACGTCTCGGGGATCTCCTGGCCGTCGAGTGTGACCGCATCGGTCGCCAGGTGATGGCCCACATGGCGAACCAACATGAGTGCGCGCCCCGGTTCGACGTGTTGGCCGCCATCAGCTGCGATGAAGACACGGTCGGGTTCTAGCGCCCGCTGGACGAGCTCACCGCCCTTCATGAAGTCCCGGGTCAACGTGCCGGTCATCAGTCCGAGCCAGTTTCCGTAGATGGTCAGCTTGTCGTCGACGTCGACCGCCGAGACGGAGTCTTCGCAGTCCATGATCGCGGTGACTGCCGACTCGAGTTGAACATCGTAGATATTCGCGTGATCGCGTTTGCCGATGGAGAACGCCTCGCCAAACAACAACTCCGCGCCGAGTCCGTTCTTTCGGAGAAGTACGGATTCGGGCGATGCCGGGTCGCCGGTGTAGGCAACAAATCGCTCGGGTCGCAGCAACGTCGAACGAGTGCCGTCGCCGCTCACTGCGACAAGATCGCCGTTCACCACCTCATACGTAACGATCCGATGATGGCTCGCATTGTCCAGGCTGAAGTGCCGGTCGAGGAAGTCCCTCACACGATTGATGACCTTGTCGCCGCGAATGGGGTTGTACCTGTTGCCTCGCGTGCATCCCTCACCATCCTCGATGGCGTCCGTGCCGTAGAGGGCGTCGTAGAGGGATCCCCACCTCGCGTTCGCTGCGTTTAGGGCATAGCGCGAGTTATCGAGGGGGACCACCAGCTGAGGGCCGGCCATCGAGGCGATTTCACGATCGACGTTGTTCGTGACCACGTCCACCTCATCGCGGAAGAACTCGAGATACCCGATCTCGCGGAGGAAGTCCGTGTAGGCCTTCTGATCGTGGTTGTCGCGATTGTCCAGGTGCCACTGATCGATCAACGCCTGCAGCTCGTCTCGTCGCGCCAAGTTCTCCCCGTTGCGGGGCTGAAGCGCGGTCACGATGTCCTCGAGCTGTGCCCAGAAGTGATCCGGGGCTACATCGGTGCCCGGTAATAGGCGCTTGGACACAAAGTCGACGAGCGCGTCTGCGATTTCAAGATTTCCAATCTTCACCATGGCCCGGAAGGCTAACGTTCGAGGCCCGTAGATTGCTGGACCAGGCAACGTAATAACCGAGCTTTTTGAGCGTATCAACAATGGTTCTTAGTTGACAACCATTGTCGATTGGCTTAGGTTCCAGGCCGTGCGAAACCCTGCCGAGCTCACCGACTCCTTCAGAGAGTCCGGTTTGCGAATCACCCCCCAGCGGGTGGCGGTCTTCGAGGCGATGCACCAAAGCGCTGGACATCCGAGCGCAGAATCCATCTATCAGACGGTCTCCGCCGAGATGCCATCTATCTCGCTTCGCACGGTTTACCAGACGCTCAATGACCTCACAGAGATGGGTGAGATTCGGCGGTTGGAATTCGGCGTGAAAGCCACCCGCTTCGATCCGACGATCGACGACCACCACCACCTGGTCTGTGATGACTGTGGCCTGATCGTCGATGCATACATAGACGTATCGGGCCTTCCGCTCGCAGACCTCGATGGCTTCGAAGCAGCAGGAGCCAGCGTCTTCGTCACTGGCAAATGTGCGGCGTGTGCGGCGGCTGTGGCAGAAGGGTAGTAGGGATAGCAAAGATCATCGAAGGAAATCCAACATGGCCGTTCTCGATGTACTAGAGAAGGCCTTGTAGCAAGAGCAAGTAGTACGAACACCGTGAACAACGATCGCGAACCGAACGACCCGTATTCAACGCTAGGAGAAGCAATGACCGACGAGAACAAGTGCCCGGTAATGCATGGGCAGAATGCATCACAGACTGCGAAGGGGGCATCGGCGAATCAGCACTGGTGGCCCAACCAGCTCAACCTTGGCATTCTCCATCAGAACTCACCTGCGTCCGACCCAATGGGCGACGACTTCGATTACGCGGCCGAGTTCAACAGCCTCGACATGGCCGCTCTGAAGGGCGACCTGACGGCGCTCATGACCGACTCGCAGGATTGGTGGCCCGCTGACTACGGACATTACGGACCGCTCTTTATCCGCATGGCCTGGCACAGCGCCGGCACCTACCGCATCGAAGACGGTCGCGGAGGTGGCGGCACCGGAGCCCAGCGCTTCGCGCCGCTGAACAGCTGGCCCGACAACGGCAACCTCGACAAGGCACGAGCCCTTCTACTTCCGATCAAGCAGAAGTACGGGCGTAAGATCTCCTGGGCTGACCTGATGCTCCTTGCAGGCAACGTCGCCATCGAGTCGATGGGCGGCCAGACCTTCGGGTTCGGCGGTGGCCGCGAAGACGTATGGGCACCACTCGAAGACATCTACTGGGGTCCCGAGACCGAATGGCTCGGCGACGAGCGCTACAGCGGCGACCGCGAGCTTGCCGATCCACTCGGAGCCGTGCAAATGGGTCTCATCTACGTGAACCCCGAGGGTCCCAACGGCAACCCGGATCCGCTGGGATCAGCTCGCGACATCCGCGAGACATTTGCTCGTATGGCCATGGACGACGAAGAGACAGTTGCCCTCGTCGCAGGTGGACACACGTTCGGCAAGGCGCATGGCGCCGGCGATCCCGATCTTGTCGGCGTTGAGCCTGAAGGTGCCCCCATGGAGCAGATGGGCCTCGGCTGGAAGAATGCCTTCGGCAGCGGCAAGGGCGTTCACAGCACCACGAGTGGTGTCGAGGGCGCATGGACTGCGACACCGACGACCTGGGACAACAGCTTCTTCGACACACTGTTCGGTCACGATTGGGAACTCACCCACAGTCCTGCCGGAGCACAGCAATGGACGGCTCCGACCGCTGCAGGCACGGTTCCTGACGCGCATGATTCGTCGATCACTCACGCCCCGATGATGACCACCGCCGACATGGCGCTGCGCATGGACCCGATCTACGAGCCCATCTCGCGTCGGTTCCACGAGAACCCGGCAGAGTTCGCTGATGCGTTCGCACGTGCTTGGTTCAAGCTTCTCCACCGTGACATGGGTCCAGTGGTTCGTTACCTCGGTCCAGAGGTTCCGCAGGAGGAACTCCTCTGGCAAGACCACGTGCCAACAGGGACAACCCTCAGCGATGCCGATGTAGCGACGCTCAAGGCGTCGATCCTCGCGTCTGGTGTCAGCATTGCCGATCTCGTCAACGCTGCATGGGCTTCGGCTTCGACATTCCGCGACAGCGACAAGCGTGGCGGCGCCAACGGCGCTCGTATCCGTCTGGCTCCGCAGAACGATTGGGAAGTGAACAAGCCCGACGAGCTGCGTCAAGTCCTCGGAGCGTACGAAGGCATTCAGTCGAGTTCTGGCATCTCGGTGTCGATGGCCGACCTGATCGTGCTGGGCGGTTGTGCAGCTATCGAAGCTGCGGCAAAGAACGCCGGACACGAGATCACCGTACCGTTCACCTCTGGCCGCGGCGACGCAAGCGCCGCACAGACAGACGCCGATTCGTTCGCAGTACTCGAGCCAACAGCTGACGGCTTCCGCAACTACCTCGGAAAGGGTCACACCCGTTCTGTAGAGGAGATG
>CAXMRH010000027.1:0-9431 GCA_964196045.1 uncultured Chthoniobacterales bacterium
CGTCGCCAATGAGCAGACGGTCGGGGTCGGCGGACAAGGTGGTTTTGCCGGTACCCGAAAGCCCAAAAAGAATCGCTGAGTCGTTGTCTTTGCCGACGTTGGCCGAGGCATGCATGGTGAGTTGACCAGATGCTGGCAGGACGTAGTTCATGACGGTGAACATCGTCTTCTTGTTCACGCCGCAGTAATCGGCACGGCCAATCACAAGCGCAACCCGATTTACGATGTCCATGATCACGCCACGATCGGAGTTTGTTCCGTCGCGCTCTGGGTCCGCTCGAAACGAAGGAACGTTGATGATTGTCCATCCAGTTTCAGGGCGATCGCTGTCATCGCGAACGTTCCTCGGGAACATGATGTTGCAGAAGTACGCGTGCGTGGCGAACTCGCCGACGAAGCGGTATGGCTCGGCAAAGTCGGGGTCCGATCCACAGAAGACGTCGGTCACGTACATCGTCGCGTCGCATTCATTGAGGTGCTCGATCACCCTGGGCAGCAGTGCGTCGAACTTGTCGGGATCGAACTGTGAGAACCCGGGCTTCCACCACACGGTTTCGATGACCTCCGGGCGAGCGACGGCGAAGGTGTCCTTTGTTGGTCGACCGGTACATGTCGGATCCGTGTAGTACACGAGGGGACCGTCTACGCCGAGCGCTGTCGCAAATGCCTTCTGTTCGTCGTCTCCTCCGTCGAGGGACACCCGACCGCGATCGTTCTCGATCGCCGCATGGAAAAGCTCGTCCTGGCTCAATCCAATGCGCAGGTTTGGTGTCGTGAGACCGAACTGCGACTGAAGCTGCTCTGCGATGTTCATATGATTCCCCTCATCGACACTGCGTGTCGATGCAACGTCCCCGTCAAGCACAGCGACCCGACTGGCCCCGCGCTACCTATGTCGTATCAAACACGGCACATCCTGAAAAGAGATTATTGCACCTAATTCCATCATTGTTTGAGATACCGCTACCTGTCTTGTTGATCCGGCGACTCGGAGTGGTGAGCGCGGCACTCACGGATTACCGAGGCCGTTCCAGATATCACCTACGCTGTCTGCATCCAGGGAACGCCATACGGGCGTATCGATGAAGATGGCACTCTTGGCACCACCTGACACTCGACAAGATGACGCCTCGGTCGGCGTGACTCCGCTGGAGTCTGCCTTCTCCGCGGGCGACGATCAGGTCCTACATCAGGTCTACGAGCAGTACAGCTCTCTCGTGTACTCGCTTTGCCGACGCTCGGTGGACGATGCTCCTGCATCGGACATCACTCAAGAAGTGTTCATCGCCGCATGGCGAAACCGCCAGAGGTACGACCCTTCACGAGGTGGTCTGGCACCTTGGCTTGCAGGAATCACGCGCAACAAGATCATCGACCACTTCCGGTCCTCTACCCGCGAAGACCGGCGAGTCGATCGAGTGAAGAACACGCCCGCTCCAACGGAGCCAACCGAAGCGCAGTTGGACCTCGTCGGTCTCCGGATGCTCCTCGTCGATGCCATCGATGAACTCCCAGAGCGATCACAGATCGTCATCTCGATGGCCTTCTTCGATGAACTCACTCACGTGGAAATTGCAGCACGGACCGGGATCCCACTCGGAACCGTGAAGAGTGATATCCGGCGAAGCCTGGAACGACTCAGACACGGACTGGGGTATCTCCATGGATGATCCAGAACTCAAGGAATGGGCTTCCCTCAGCCATTCGATCACCGAAGCAGACCGGGTCCGGCACACTCCGCCTTCAGGGCTGCTGGACAACATCTTGGCAGCTCTCGAAGACGATGCTTCCGGCTCGGCAACCGATCCCGGAGCGTCGCGAGAGACCGATGCCGCATCCGTCACGCCCAGAAATACTGATGAGAGCAAAACCGTGATCGACCTCGATCAGCAGCGCTTTCGCCGCGCGCCTTCGGCCATTCGTCATCGCCGGCGCCAGCTCCTTCTGACGGGCGTGGCTGCCGGCCTTGCGCTCGTCGTTGGGCTCTCATTCTTGTCTGACGATGACGCCACGCCAACGTTCGTGGCCGAAGCTACGAACAACGAACTCCCAGAGGCATTCGGCGGGGCAGCAACCGCCATCGTGAGCGTCGATGACTCGCCGACATTAGTCCTGACCTTCTCTGAGGAGCTTCCGTCCGAAGACCCGGTAGAACTCTGGCTGATCAAACCCGACCTGTCAGACATGGTCTCCCTCGGAGTGATCCAGCCCGGCGAGACCCAGTGGGATTGGCCAACCGGAATCGATCCCAACGAGTACAGCCTCGTCGATCTCTCGATCGAACCTGATGACGGCGACCCCACACACAGCGGGCGGTCGATTCTCCGGGGCGAGCTCAAGTCGACTTGATCACCCGCCGGTGACAGCTCAGATCGCGAGCGGATCGAGTAAGGCCGCTCGAATGGCGAGCCCCATGATGAAGAGACCGCCGAGGCCATAGAGCAGGTATTTGTACTCGCTCAACTGGCGATACCCGACGATCAGGCCGACACCGACGAAGGTCAAGAAGCCATAGAACATGTGGGTCTGGTTGCCCTCGACGTCGCCGAAGCCCACAACGATCGAGCCCAGGACCACTTGCAGGACAACCATCGCGTGCATGAGATGTTGAGCGAACCACATCGGACGACCGCGTAAAGACTCAAGCCAGTGGGCAGCAGTTGCCCACGTCCCAGCAAGACCCGCGGACCCGATGAGCACCCAGGCAAAGACACTATGGAAGGACGAGATGAAATCCATTGATCTACGCGATCGCCTCGGACTCGCGCAACGCCGCGATCTCGACATCGCCGAACCCCCAGCGCCGTAGAGCTACCTCGGTGTGTTGGCCCGCGTGCGCTGGCGGCGTGGGAACAGCGGGTGCGGTCCGGCTAAATCGCGGGGCTGGCGCTGGTTGATCCACGCCGGCCACATTCACGAAGGTTCCCCGGGCGACATTGTGCGGATGCGAAATGGCCTCCGATGGCTCGAGGACGGGCGCATAGCAGGCGTCGGACCCGCTGAAGACCTCATCCCACTCGTCACGCGTCCGAGTGGCGATACGCGCAGCGATCACCGCCTTCGAGTCGTCCCACCGGCTCGCATCATGCTGGTCGGGCATGGTCGTCGGGTCTATCTCGAGACGATCGAGCAGCTCAGCATAGAACTGCGGCTCGATACCACCGATCGACACAAATTTCCCATCTACGGTTTCATACACCTCGTAGAAGTGCGCCCCGGTGTCAAGCATGTTGCCACCGTGGCCACCGTCCCACATCCCCATGGCACGCAAGCCGTACATCATTGATGCAAGCAACGCCGATCCATCCACCATCGACGCGTCGACGACCTGACCTACCCCCGATGTTCGAGCCTCGATCGTGGCCGCGAGCACGCCAACGGCCAACAACATGCCCCCACCACCGAAGTCACCAACCAAGTTGATCGGGGGCACCGGCCGGTCGTCTGCTCGTCCGATCATGGACAGTGTCCCGGAGAGCGCGATGTAGTTGATGTCGTGCCCAGCACGAGGTGACATAGGGCCGTCTTGGCCCCAGCCTGTGATTCGTCCGAACACCAGGCTCGGGTTTCGAGACATGCAGACGTCGGGTCCGATTCCGAGACGCTCACACACTCCTGGGCGAAACCCCTCGATCAGCGCATCAGCCTGTTCCACGAGCTGAAGCACGGTCTCGACACCGTCGGGATTCTTCAAGTCGATCGCAACAGATTGCCTGTTGCGATGGAGAACATCGGCCGGAGGTGCCGCGGGGTTTCCTCCCCTCGCTGCACTCGCTCGGTCGATCTTGATCACGTCGGCGCCTAGGTCGGCGAGCATCATGGCCGCGAAGGGCCCGGGTCCGAGACCCGCCAACTCGATCACCTTGACACCTGCCAGCGGACCAGCCATCAGCGACTCACCGCTTGGGCGGCGTGTGAGGTCACTAGCGAGACGATCTGGGGCCACTCGGTGATCGGCAGGTCGTGTCCCATCCCTTCGATTTCCACATACGACGCATTCGGAATCACCTCGGCGGTCCTCCGACCGCCCATTGGATCTATGAGGGGATCTGCCCCTCCGTGGATCACCAATGTTGGCGTGCTCACGTTGGCAAGGAGTTCATCTCGATTGCCGGATCGATCGATAGCTAGGTACTGGCGAGCACTGCCGCCTCGTGGTGGCGATCGATCGAAGTTGTCGGCGAGGAAGGCCGAATATTCCTCTGTCGACCATGCATCTTCGGTGCCCCAGATGCTCTTGCCGACGAGGCCAAATTCCACTGCTTCTTCGCGAGATGTGGGGTCCCAAAGCAGCAGGGCATCTCTCGCTTCGTCGGTCACTCGGTGGTACTCGGGGTTGCCCGTCGACGAGATGTATGACGTGAGGGACAGCACCACTTCAGGGTGATCGATGGTCAGTGTCTGAGCGATCATGCCTCCCAGTGAGCTGCCCATTACGTGGGCTTGATCCACCTCGAAAAACCCGAGCACTGCCACACAGTCATCCGCCATGTCCGAGAGGGTGTATTGCGAGCCATCTTTGAAACTCGTCGAGAGGCCAACGTCACGATTGTCGAACCGGATCACGAAGAAGCCTCGGTCGACGAACGCCTCGCAGAACTCGATCGGCCACGAGGTCACTTGCGAGCCGAGCCCACTGATCAGGAG
The DNA here is from genome assembly GCA_964196045.1 of uncultured Chthoniobacterales bacterium. Lineage (GTDB taxonomy): Bacteria > Actinomycetota > Acidimicrobiia > Acidimicrobiales > SHLQ01 > SHLQ01. Next base: position 4,648 of record CAXMRH010000027.1, read on the forward strand.
TAGAGCCGGATCTTCGGACATGCCGAACGATTCGGCATACAGCGTGCATCCGGGGGTCGAGACCATGGGCATGTAGAACCACCTTCGCTCGCCGTCGAGCGGACTGTTGATCAGGGATAGAGTCTGGCCCATGTCGACGCCCGTGTCCGGATCCGGGATCATCACTCGGAGCTTCGATCAGCTGTCCACGCGCGAATTGCACGCAATCCTCGAACTCCGAAATCGAGTCTTCGTGGTCGAGCAGGACTGCGTCTATAACGACATCGATGGACGCGACATCGAGCCGACGACGCGTCATCTATGGATCTCGGTCGATGGTCATGTCGCCGCCTATGCGCGACAGCTGCGAGATGAGGATGGCACGATCCGTCTCGGGCGGGTCGTGACCAGGGTTGCCGATCGAGGATCCGGGCTCGCACGGGCGCTGGTCTCCTCGGTCGTGGAGAGGGCAGACGCACCGATCGTGCTCGATGCACAGAGCCATCTCATGAATTGGTACGAAACGTTTGGTTTCGGAGTGGACGGCGAGGAGTTCATCGAGGACGGCATCCCACACATCACTATGCGCAAGGGCTGACTGGGAGGTGTCTCATCCCAGCTACATTCGGCGCAGTAGCTCCGTCTTTTTCGCCTCGAACTCGGCGTCGGTGACCACTCCCTGCTGCCGGAGTGCGTCGAGCTTTGCGATCTCGTCAGCGACGCTGATCGGCTGATTAGCACTCGCGCTGGCCCTGCCGATTCGTTCGAGGCGACGATCTTCGAACCGTTCCTTCTGCGCGTAGATTTCCGCCTGGACCATATTCGGCTTCCGGATGTTGGTGAACGTTTGACGGCCACCCTCTCCGGCCGATTCGATGCCCAGATCGCCAGAACGCGCCAGACGCTCGAAAGCACTTTGGTTGAAGAAGACCGTGTTGATTCGGTCGAGTGGGATCTCGATACCGGTTTTGGCCACGACGCCGCTTCGCGAAATAACTCGTTCTGTGGTCACCACGAACTCCGTGGTGGTCCATTTGGCATACCGGATGCCGAAGGCCACAAGCGTCGTCAAGACGGCCACACCGACCACGACACGAACCGCGAGCCACGCGGTCCCAGATCCAGAGGCGACCAGAATCACCAGACCGCCGATGACCACCACAGCCAGCAACGCGCTGACCGGAACCATCGTCCACCAGTGCGGGTGCATGTCGACGACGACCTCCTCGTCGTCGCTCAACAGGTCAGGAGGAAATCCCATAGCGCGATCCTACGTGTTCGGCGAGGTCACTGCGCTCATCGTCAGACCCGGTCGCTAAGGTCGATTCGTGGATGATGCAGCCTCCGCCCAGATTCTCGCCGGGCTCAACGAAGAACAACGAGCAGCGGTAACAAGCGACGCCAAACTTCTCGTTATCCGAGCGGGAGCAGGGTCAGGCAAAACGCGTGTCCTCACCCGTCGGATCGCCTACGGCGACGCCAACGACACACTCGACGCAAGACGTGTCCTGGCGCTCACGTTCACCAGAAAGGCCGCTGGCGAACTCAACCACCGACTTCGCCAGCTCGGGCTTCGGCAATCCGCAGCCGCCGGGACCTTTCACGCGATCGCCCTCGCGCAACTTCGTCAACGGTGGGAGGAACGAGGCGAGCGAGCACCCACTCTTCTCGAGCGCAAGGTTGGCTTCGTCGCTCGGCTGGTTCCTCGGGTCAACGATCGGACTACCCCGCTCGACCTGGTCACAGAGATCGAGTGGGCGAAAGCCCGCCGCATCCTCCCCGACAACTACGCCGAAGCTGCGCAGATAGCCGACCGCAAACCTCCGATGGAGCCAGAGCGGGTGGCGCGGGTTTATGAAGACTACGAAGAGGCCAAGACCAAGAGAAATCTGATCGACTTCGACGACATCTTGATTCTGTGCGGACGTCACCTCCAGCGTGAACGACGAGCCGCTGAGGCCTTCCGGTGGTCATTCCGACACATCTTTGTCGATGAGTTCCAAGACGTGAACCCGCTCCAGTTCGCGCTTCTGAAGATGTTCGTCGGGCCGGATCCTGACCTATGCGTCGTCGGGGACTCGCGTCAGGCCATCTACGCATGGAACGGCGCGGACTCGTCTTACCTGGACGACTTCACTACGCACTTTCCCGATGCCGGCGAAGTTGCCTTGCATCAGAACTACCGATCGACTCCGGAGATACTCCGGTGTGCGTCGGCGATCCTCCCCAAACAGGACTCGCTGACGCCCACGCGCCCCTCTGGCTCGCAGCCCTCGATCTCGAGTCACACAGACGACCAAGCCGAAGCCCGCGCCATCGCTAGGGCGCTTCGAAATGGGCACTCGTCGCGGGCACGCTGGCGAGACATGGCCGTGCTGGTTCGAACCAACGCGCAGGTCGTCCTGCTCGCCGACGCTCTCAACGACGCCAAGGTCCCCGTGAACGCCCGAGGAGAGAGCAAACTCATCGATCGGCCAGAGATCCTCGACACCGTCGATCAACTCCAACGACTGGGCGTCCCTCTGAGCACGGCCCTCGACGACCTCGCACACCGCCTCGCGATTCAACGTGAACCGAACGACCTCGACCCGAGCGATCCAGGCGCTGATGACGATTCATCGGCCGATGGCGTCAATATGTCCGAGCGGCGCAGCCTGCTCGAGGCCTTCATCCGACTTGGTCGAGATCACCTGGCGGTGGATCCCAATGCCTCGGTCAGCTCATTCGTGGAGGCCCTGAAGGCGGGCTCCAACGAGTCCGCTTCAACTGGTGGGGATCGTGTGGATGTCACTACGTTCCATGCGGCAAAAGGCCTCGAGTGGGACATCGTGCACGTCGCCGGTATGGAGCGTGGCCTGTCTCCCATCGGCCACGCTAAGACCGACGATGCGATCGCCGAAGAGCACCGGCTGATCTATGTCGCACTCACCCGAGCCCGCCGCGAGTTACACGTGCACTGGGCCCAAGAGCGAAAATTCGGTGACCGGGTGTCGAAGCGCAGCCCTTCCCCTTTGCTCGATGTCATCAGCGCTGCTGCGCGTGGGGTCGATCCGCGAATGGCCAGGTCTCGAAGCGCCGTCAACGCTTCGGAGATTCGCAAGGGCCTCACATCAAAGAACGGCGGCCAGCGCCAGAAACGCGACGAATCGGATCCCGTGTTTCAAGCGCTCAAGTCGTGGCGCCTGTCGCTCGCCAAGGCCAATGATGTGCCAGCATTCGTCATCTTCAACGACAAAACTCTGCATGCCATTGCGAGCGCGCGACCGGCCTCAGAGGCAAGCCTGCTCGGAGTTTCCGGTATCGGGCCTGCGAAGGCCGCTCAGTACGGCGAAGCGGTGCTTCGACTCGTCGCTGAGTCGAGCTGACTACGAGCCGATCGGTTTCTCGTTCAGCCGTTGAAGACCGAATTGAGCAAGAAGTCCTGTTCTTGTGCGTGCACCCTGGCGGATCCGCACGAAGGGCTTCCTGATTCGGGGCGCGAGCGTCGCTGGATCGTGTGGGTTTCTCCATGGCCGTCGTAGAGTCGGCCTTTCACGAAGTTCCAGGCACCCATATTCTCCGGTTCCTCTTGTAGCCAGACGATCCGTCGAGCGTTTGGGTGAGCCGCGACGATCTCGGCGATTTGCTGATCTGGCCACGGGTACAGCTGCTCCACGCGTGTAACGAGCGACTTCGCTCCAAGTTCATCTCGACGGTCGATTGCGTCGATTGCAACCTTTCCAGTCGCGAAGACCAGATCGGTGACCTCGTCTGACGCTGGGGGGTTCGGGTCGGCAAGAGTCTCGAGGAACCGACCATCGGTGAGTGCTGAGACCGGGGAACGTGTGGTCTTTGCCCGGAGCAACGATTTGGGAGTGAACACGACGAGAGGCTTTCGAACCTCTCGGTGCATCTGGCGCCGCAGGAGGTGAAAGAACTGCGACGCCGTCGTTACGTTGGCGATCTGCACGTTGTCCTCGGCAGCCAACAAGAGGAAGCGCTCAACGCGCGCTGAGGAGTGCTCGGGGCCCTGTCCCTCATACCCGTGCGGCAGCAACATCACGAGACCAGACGTCTGATCCCATTTGTCCTCGGCAGCCATGATGAACTGGTCGATAACGATTTGGGCCCCGTTTACGAAGTCACCGAACTGCGCCTCCCAGAGCGTCAGTACCTCGGGCCGTTCGACCGAGTATCCATACTCGAACCCAAGCGATGCGTATTCCGAAAGGAGCGAGTCGTAGACCCACAGATTCGCTCCGCGTGCCGCGTGGGAGATGGGGACGATCTCGTCGCCGTTTTCATAGTCGAACAGCGTCGAATGACGGTGAGAAAAGGTTCCACGTCGAGAGTCCTGGCCCGAAAGTCGGACCGAGATGCCCTCGTCGAGCATTGTTCCGTAGGCGAGCGCTTCGCCAAGCGCCCAGTCGACTTCTCCGTCGGCGAACATCTGATCTCGCGAGGCGAACTGCCTCGCCAGCTTTGGATGCACCGTGAAATCATCCGGTATGTTCGACAGTGCCGCGTATACCCGATCGAGTGCCTCGCGGCGCACGGCCGTCGCAGCGGGTGGGAGGACGCCAGCCGCTGGGGAGGGTTTCGCAGCGACGATATCCGGGTCGTGCTCCGTCGAGCGAGTGGTATCGAGCGCGTCTTGAAGCCGGGAACGGAAGTCGTCGAGCGCAGCCTCTGCCTCTTCAACCGTGAGGTCGCCGCGCTTGATCAGCGATTCGGTGTAGACCTTTCGAACCGAGCGTCGTGCCTCGATTGCGCGGTACATGAGCGGCTGGGTGTAGCTCGGGTCGTCGCCCTCGTTGTGGCCGTGG
>CAXMRH010000028.1:0-3780 GCA_964196045.1 uncultured Chthoniobacterales bacterium
GCTGTTGCGATGAGTGTCGGTGCGCCCATCATTGGCTTCGTCGTTCTCGCGGTGTTCTCTCTCTTGTTCGTCTATCTGCCGGTGAAACGCACCCGCAAAAATTACGCGAAAGCAGCTGCTGAGGGCCGCCCAACCGGCACCGAGATCAAGGGGGCTGGCCACGGGTTCAAGGCTGCTGGCAGCGTGGTCCATTTCTTGGCCCGCGGGCGGGTCTTGACTATTCCGGTGACGGTCGCCCTCGCGATCGCTGGAGCGGTAGCGTTCACCCAGGTCGAGTCGGAGTTCTCGTTTACCGACTTCTTCTCTGAAGACAGCGATGCCATACAGAGCCTCAACCTCTTCGAAGATCACTTCGGTGAGAGCACTGGGACTGGCTCCGGTTTCATCTACGTGGAAGGCGACCTCACCCAACCCGACACACTTGCCGCTCTCGACAACTTCGTCTCCGAACTCGACGCCACCGAGGCCGCGGCCCCCGACGATTACCTCACACGCGACCTCAACGGCAATGTGACCTTGCGACGGGACAACGCGGTCTCGATCGCGCAGGCGGCTATGGCGGCACCCGAGGCAATGGCTGCTGCCGGAATTGACGTCACCGATGCCGACGGGAACGGGATACCGGACTCGGCCGCCGCGATCGCGGCCATCTATGACCTGGCGCTGACCGATGGGATCACAAACGACGAAGGTGTTGTTGTGTTCGCCGCGGACGGCGTCACCGAGCTGTTGTGGACCGACGGCGCTAGCACCTACGCCTCATTTGTTGAGGTCGGCATCCCGTCGTTCACCGATGATGTGATCATCCTCAATGCTCGCGCCGGACTCGATGACGCTGCGGCAGCGCTGCGGTCCTCGCCCGGTGGTGCTGCGCTGTTTGTGAGTGTTTCGGGTGAAGCAATCACCCAACAGGAGTCGCTTGCAGCGTTCACCGATGCAATGTTGTTGGCACTGCCGGTCGCGCTCGTCTTGTGCGCCTTGCTCGCATCAGCGTTTATGCGGTCGATCAGGTACGGGGTCGCAGCGGTTATCCCCATCCTGCTCGTCGTTGGCTGGGTCTACGGGTTCATGTGGTGGGCCGACTACAAGATCAACGTCGTCACCGCCACCATCGCAGCGATCGCTGTCGGTGTTGGTATCGACTACTCAACACACTTCACGATGCGGTTCCGCGAAGAGTTCGAGAACGAACCAAGCCGCTTCCCTGCGTTGCGACGTGCTGGTGAAGGGACGGGCGGCGCCCTGGCAGTGTCAGCAGGGTCCTCGATCATCGGCTTCTCGTTCATGGCTCTCGCCCCTATGCCAATCTTTGTCACCTTCGGCACGCTCACTGCGGTGATGATCGTCTTCTCGCTGCTCGTGGCGCTCTTGGTTCTGCCGAGCGTGTTGCTGGTCGTCACGCCCAGCCGCACGGGTGCTGAGCGCCTGCGCTTCCTGGACCTCACAGGAATCGACCCCGAGGAGTATGAGCCCCACTCCCGTGCGACCGCCCTCGCTGGCCAGGACCACGACAAGTAACCCGTTCCGCCCCGTGGGTTCGACACGACCCGCGATGAGAGCCAAGATGAGCCGATGACGCCGAACCAGATCGTCAAATGATGCTTGGTCGCGTCCAGATGTATGACGTCCGATCCCTCGATGAGCTCATCGACTTCGTCGACTCGAGCGCTGGTGAGAAGGTGGTTATTAGCGATGTTGACAACACGCTCGTGCCTCAAGATGTTTCGCTCGGCGAGTTCGGGGCGGTCGTGAACGCATCCATCGACCGTCTCGAGGCACATCCGAACGTATCCCGAGTCATCGCACTGACCAATGGCCCCGAGCGGGAGGTATCTCGACTGGTGAGCCGGGGCAACAAACCCTGGACAACCCGAAGGCGACTTGGGCTTCGTGGAACCAGGACACCGATAGTCGTCGTTGGCGACCAGGTCCTCACCGATGGACTGCTGGCCTGGCGTCTGCGAGCAACGTTTCTTCACCTCGTGATCGACGACGAAGACGAGGCACGTCGTCAGGCGACCATGCGCCGCCTTGGCAGCCATCTCATCGGCGTACTCTTCCGGCGCACGGCCATGACTGACCTCGCCAAGTCGGGGGAACCGTGGTAACCCCGATCGAGCCGGGGTTGGTCAACCTCGGCGAGCAACGTGAGGTCCGGATAGCTGGCGTTCGTGTGGCTGGTCGCCGGCGCCGTCCGAGCGGTGAGAAAGCTCCGTTACAGCGTGAGTTGCGTAGGTCAGGGCAACTTTGGCTCTTAGGTGGCCTGGCGATGGTTGCGTTGGAGGTCTCGCTGTTCGCGTTTCCTGAATCCACCAACTGGTGGACCGATCGGGACATGTCGGTCTTGGAGTGGTTTGTCGACATCCGCAACGACAGCTTGACGTCCGTCGCCGATGCGGTGGCTCTGCTTGGGTCCTCATGGTTCGTTCGAGTGCTTCGGATCGGCACTCTCGTCGCCTTGCTCGCCGTGCGTCGTTTGCGACACTTTTTCGCGGTGTTGCTTGCGATCATTGTGGTTCAGGTTGCTGTCGACGGCATTCAGGAGTTCGTCGGGAGGCCGCGGCCTTTTGTTCCGGTCATCGGAGATTGGAATGGAGCGTCGCATCCATCGGGCCCGGTCGCCCGTCTCGGCGTGACGGTGGCCGCTATGGCCTACACGCTCGTGCCGGACGGAGGTCGACGACGCTTGGCGTTGGGTAGCGGCGGGATACTTATGGTGGCGCTAGTCGTGGCGCGGATCTATCTGGGTGTTGACCACCCGACCGACGCTGTAGTTTCTGCCATTTTCTCGGTTGCTGTCGTGACGGTGTTGTTCCGATGGTTCGCTCCAGAACGAGCCTTTCCAGTGACCTGGAAGCCGGGGGTAACTGCGCACCTTGACGTCACTGGTGAACGAGGGATAGCGATTCGCCGCGCCGTGCATGAACAGCTTGGTATGGACGTGCTCGATGTGAAGCCGTTTGGGCTGGAGGGCTCGGGAGGGTCGACGCCGCTACGTCTCAAAGTAGCGGGGGATCCAGACCAGTACATTTTTGCCAAGCTGTACAGCCAGGTCCATGTGCGATCCGATCGCTGGTACAAGATCGGGCGCACGATCCTTTACGGATCTCTCGAGGATGAGGTTCACTTCAGCGGTGTTCGCCGCCTCGTCGAGTACGAGGACTACATCCAGCGTTTGATGCGCGACGCTGGCGTGCCAAGTGCAACCCCGTTGGGGATCGTGGAGATCACGCCCGACCGCGAGTATCTCATGGTGAGTGAGTTCCTCCCCCGGTCTGAGGAGCTCACGAATGCCGAGATCGACGACACAATCATCGACGAGGCTCTTGGGCTCATCCGAAAGATGTGGGACGCGGGGCTTGCGCACCGAGACATCAAACCGGCGAACGTGATGCTCAGCGATGGTCGAGTGGTGGTGATCGATGTTGCGTTTGGGACGGTGCGGCCGACGCCTTGGCGTCAGGCTGTCGATTTGGCCAACATGATGTTGATCTTGGCGTTACGAACCGACGCGCCGCGTGTGTACGAGCGGGCTTTGCTGCAATTCGCGCCCGGGGATATCGCCGAGGCGTTTGCTGCGACCCGAGGGGTCACCATGCCAACCCAATCCCGCAGCTCCCTAGCGTTGCTCAAGAAGCAGCAAGGTATCGACGTGGTCGAGGAGTTTCGCCGACTCGCCCCCAATGCCGAGCCGATCTCGATTCAGCGTTGGACTCCTCGCCGGGTCCGACTAACCGTTGGCGCCGCCATTCTGGTGATCTTCATCGCTATAACGGTTTT
>CAXMRH010000029.1:0-12311 GCA_964196045.1 uncultured Chthoniobacterales bacterium
GGGGGGTTGACCGCTTCGATAGCCACGTTCTCCCAGCGAAACTGTGCAGTCGGCCAAGCTACAACAGGCTCGTCCACTTGCTCGGCCTGCTCCGAAACCGCAACGGCCTCCGACGGGAACCAGCGATCGTAGGCTCCTGCCGCGTCAGGACTGGAAAGATCACCGCGAACACCACAACGAAGAACGCAAGGCCCACGAGGACCATCGCGCTTCCTAATACGTCTTTTGTGATCGGGTCCGCCACTGCCCGCCATACCGCGCCCTTTCGAGGGGTTCTGATGGGTAGATCGCCAGGGTGGCCTCGAATGTGACCCGCCACGCTCTAGTCGTCTGTCGCAACCCTCCGCTCAGCTCATCTGATTAGATACCAACCAATGGTTGCGCTCACCCTCCGTCGATCCCCTGGCCGCCCTCGCCTCCTCGAGTTGCCTTGGGATCTCCCTCTTGAGGAATGGCCCGACGATGACTTCGTTCGACTTCCCGCGGGCACACACCGACATGTCGTGCGGTTTCTCGATCACGATGGCGAGTACTACGCGCTGAAAGAGATGTCGACCAGGCTTGTTCAGCGCGAACTCGAGAACCTTGATCGATTACGCGAGGAGGATCTGCCGGCCGTCACGCTCGTTGGTATCGCCACCGATCGCTTCGACAAGAACGGCGAGCCCCTCGATTCGGTGCTTATCACCAGCCACCTCAGCTATTCCTTGGCATACCGGATCGTGTTCACCGATCTCAGTAGCGACGTGCAGCGTCGACAACTGATCGATGCCCTCGCTGTTCTGCTCGTTCGACTACATCTCGGCGGCTTCTTCTGGGGGGACTGTTCGCTCAACAACGTGCTGTTCCGACGCGATGCTGGTGCACTCCGCGCCTATGTCGTCGACACTGAGACATCAGAGTTCCATGACGAGCTGAGTGAAGGACAGCGCCGACACGACCTCGACATCGCCATACAGAATGTCGCTGGTGGCCTCTATGAGCTACAGGCCGAAGAACGCCTGTCGGAGACGATCGATCCGGTCGATGTCATCGATGCCCTCATCGACCGATACGACACCCTCTGGGCTGATCTGACCGACGCTGAGGACGTTGCGCTGTCCGAACTCGGGCGCATCCAGGCTCGCGTCGAACGTCTAAACGAGCTGGGATTCGACACCGAAGAATACGAGATCCGTCAAGAGAGCGGCTTTGCCCACTTCCGCCCGACCGTCGTCGAAGAGGGCCACCACAAGCGTGTGTTGGAACGACTAACCGGGATCGTCGCCCACGAGAACCAGGCTCGACGTCTCCTCAACGCAATGCGCAGCTTTGGCGCATGGTTGGCCCAGACCGACGGCGAGAGGCTGCCCGAAGCGGTTATGGCATACCGATGGATGAACGAGCGTTGGAAGCCAGCGCTCGACTCGATTCCGCCTGATTTGCGCAGCCGGCTCGAGGATGCCGAGATCTATCACGAGCTTCTCGAGCACAACTGGTACCTGTCAGAACAGGCTGGTGTCGAGGTGTCCCTTTTCGAGGCCGTCGAGAGCTACACCAGTAACGTTCTCGAAGGCCACGACGACGAGCGGCACGTACTTCCGGACTAGTCGTGCGCGAGCCTCAGAGTCGCGTATGGGGTCCGATGTTGTGACAGAAGCTACAGTCGGCTCGATGGCTGATCGCAATGACGCGGGTTCTCATCAGGTAACAACGATCGACCGGGTGGTGAGCCATGCTCGCACGGTCGACCCCAAACGCGCAGACGAGTTCGACGACTTCCTGAGGCACTACCTCCTTCATGTCGATCCAAACGATCTCGGAGCAAGGCGCATCGAGGATCTTTTCGGGGCTGCCGCCGATCACTTGCAGCTAGCCAAGCAGTGGGACCCAGACACGATCAGCATCCGCGCGGTCAATCCGCGCAACCAGACCGACGGCTGGGAGAGTGAGCACACGGTCATCATGATCGTCACCGACAACCTTCCGTTCCTCGTCGACTCGGTCACAGTGGAGGTCAGTCGCCTCGAGCTCGGCATCCACCTCGTCGTCCATCCGGTCATGGCCGATGCGCGAGCACACGGTGCGAGTTTCTGCGACCCGCGCAGCCGTCCCGACGACAGCGAGGCCAGCGCTTCACTAATCCTTGTCGAAGTCGATCGACAGGCCGGTGACGCTCTGGGTCGAATAGAGGATGAGCTCCGCCGCGTGCTCGGTGACGTTCGAGCGTGCGTTTCGGACTGGATGCCGATGCGACTGAAGATGGAGACGCTCGCAGCAGATTTGGCTAGGGAGACGCTCCCGGTCGATTCGGCTGAGGTCCTTGAAGCGCAGCATCTTCTCGAATGGTTGGCCAACGACAACTTCACTTTTCTTGGGTACCGCGAGTACGAGCTCAGCACGAGCGACGGGGTCGAGCTACTCGGCGCACGCGCGGGGTCGGGTCTTGGAATCCTGCGCACGGACAAGGTGGCTAAACCACGGCCGGTGGCCGATCTGCCGCCCCGAACGCGAGACCGCGTCCACGAAAAGCGCCTGCTCAACGTGACGAAGGCCACCAGCAAAGCAACGGTTCACCGCGCTTCCTACATGGACTACGTGGGTATCAAGACGTTCTCCTCAGATGGCACGGTCACCGGAGAGCAACGATTCATCGGGCTGTTCAGCTCTGAGGCATACAGCCATAGCGTGACTCGGGTCCCACGGGTAGAGCGCATCGTCAGAGAGGTCGTCGAACGAGCGTCGTTCCCTGTGAAGGGGCACGATCACAAGCGGTTGATGGCGATTCTCGAGGGATACCCCCGCGACGAACTCTTCCAGATGTCGAGCGACGAACTCTACGACGTCGCCATGTCGATCGCAGGTCTCCAGGAACGCCGCCGGCTCCGCCTCTTCACTCGTGTTGAGCTGTTTGGGCGGTTCGTCACGTGTCTGGTGTTCCTTCCACGCGATCGCTATAACACTCACACCCGCGTGGGAATCGAGGAGTTACTCACCGAGGCCTACAAGGGGTCGATCGCGAATTGGAGCACATCGATTTCGGAGTCGGTGTTGGCAAGGCTTTACTTCCTCGTTCGTGTCGACGACCGTGAGCCCGCCTCGGTCGACGTCGATGAACTGGAGTCGCGGATCGCGATCTTGATCCAGGACTGGGACGACGATTTCGCCTCCGAGCTGATCCACTCGTTCGGTGAGGACGTCGGTGTGCGGCTCGGGCACAAGTATCTCGCAGCGTTCTCACCCGCGTATCGCAATGCATTCGACCCTCGTACAGCAGCGTCGGACTCTCAGCAGCTCGAGCTTCTCCATCCGGAGGCACCACCACGGCTCAACGCGTACCGCGAGCCTGGTCATCCATCGAGTGAGTTCAAGCTGAAGGTCTATCGCGAGGGTGGAAAGATCTCGCTCACGAGGATCATGCCCACGCTCAGTAATCTAGGTCTGACGGTGCTCGACGAACGTCCGTACCCGGTGAATCCGTCTGACGGAAGTGATGTCTGGATCTACGATTTTGCCCTCGAACACGGAGCACCGCAGCTCGACTTCCTCGATGCTGCGGCGCTGCTCGAGGAGTCGTTCACGTCGGTGTGGAAAAACGAGGTCGCGGACGATGGGTTCAACCGGCTCGTTCTATCGGCCGGGTTGCACCCACGCGAGGTAGAAATACTCCGCGCGTATGCGCGCTACCTGCACCAGACCAAGACGGCGTACAGCCAGGCATACATCGAGCGCACACTCGAAGAACATTGCGCCGTTGCACGACTGCTCGTCGATCTCTTCTTGGCCCGGTTCGACCCGGACATCGACAACCGCGACACCAAGCTCACCGCAATCTCGGCGCGGATCGACGAATCGCTGAGCCGAGTCACCAGCCTCGATCAGGACCGCATCATTCAACAGCTCGACAACCTGATCGAGTCGACGACCCGGACCACGTACTTCCAACTCGACTCGAACGGCGATCCGAGGCCGTACCTCGCGTTCAAGCTCGACCCAACGCAGATTCTCGAACTGCCTGAACCTCGACCGAAGTTCGAGATCTTCGTCTATTCACCCCGGTTCGAAGGAGTGCACCTGCGGTCGGGCGCGGTCGCGCGCGGTGGTCTGCGTTGGTCCGATCGCGACGAGGACTACCGCACCGAAGTGCTCGGTCTCGCGAAGGCACAGATGGTGAAGAACGCAGTCATCGTTCCCGCAGGAGCCAAAGGCGGGTTTGTGCTCAAACGTCGTCCGACCGACCGAGAGGAGCTCAGGGCCGAGGTGGTGGCGTGCTACCGCGGCTTCGTAGGAGCCCTGCTCGACCTGACGGACAACCTTGTCGATGGAGGCGTCGTGCCGCCCGAGCGCACGGTCCGTCACGACCCGGACGATCCATACCTTGTCGTTGCCGCCGACAAGGGCACAGCCACGTTCTCCGACATCGCCAACGAGCTAGCCCTCGAACGGGGCTTCTGGCTTGGCGACGCATTCGCGTCTGGGGGCTCGAATGGCTATGACCACAAGGGAATGGGCATTACAGCCCGCGGCGCGTGGGAGTCGGTGAAGCGTCATTTCCGCGAACTTGGCCGAGACATCCAGTCGGAACCATTCACGGTCGTCGGCGTGGGCGACATGGCGGGCGACGTGTTCGGAAACGGCATGCTTCGGTCCGAACACACGAAACTCGTTGCTGCGTTTGATCATCGGAACTTGTTCTTCGACCCTGACCCAGATCCGTCTGCATCGTTCGCTGAGCGCCAGCGGCTCTTCGATCTGGCGCGCTCGAGCTGGGAAGACTACGACGAGTCTCTGCTGTCGACTGGTGGCGCGATCTACGACCGAAGTGCGAAGTCGATCTTGCCAACTGCCGAGGTGTGTGCCTCCCTTGGCATCGACGAGGCGTCCTACACGCCTGGCGAGCTGATCAGCGCAATTCTGAAGGCACCGGTCGATCTCTTCTGGAACGGCGGTATCGGCACCTACGTGAAGTCGTCAGACGAATCGCATGCTGATGTTGGCGACAAAGCCAACGACAACATTCGCGTCAGCGCAACCGAGCTTGGCTGCAAGGTCGTGGGTGAGGGTGGCAACCTCGGAATGACCCAACTCGGGCGCATCGAGTTCGCAAGTCTTGGTGGCCGGCTGTACACGGATGCCATCGACAACGCGGGCGGCGTCGATTGCAGCGATCACGAGGTAAACATCAAGATCCTTTTGGATCGGGTGGTACTCGACGGCGACCTCACGCCGAAGCAACGGAACGAACTCCTCGAGCAGATGACCGACGAGGTCGGGTCACTCGTCCTAAAGAACAACTACGACCAGACACAGGTCCTCAGCACGGAACGGCTCGAGGCGTCGAGCATGGTCGACGTGCACGCCAGGTACGTGGCGTATCTCGAGGCACAGGGACTACTCGATCGCCAGCTCGAGCGGCTGCCTGATAGTGAGATGCTCGCCGATCGTCGCCTTGCCGGTCAGGGGCTCACGGCGCCTGAGCTGGCCGTGCTGATTGCGTACACGAAGAACACACTCCAGGCGCAGCTCCTCGAATCGCATGTGCCCGACGACGAGTTCTTCTTGCCGACGCTTACCGACTACTTCCCGGAGCCGCTGCGTGACCGGTTCGCCACACAGATTCCGTCTCATCGGCTCCGGCGAGAGATCATCGCGAATCAAATCGCGAACCGTGTCGTCAACCGAGCTGGGACCTCGATGGTTTACCGACTTGGCCAGGAGACATCGGCGCCACCTCACGAGATCGCCGCCGCACACATGGCGGCGTGGGAGATATTCGAACTCGACACACTGGCCGGTGCGGTGAACAGCCTTGACAACCGGCTTCCCGCCGAGCAACAGCTGGCGATTCACCTGAGCGCCCGCCAGTTGGCCGAGCGTGCTACTCGACTGCTGGTTCGCAGTCGCCCCTATCCATTCAGCGCGGCGGATGCCGTCTCCGATCTCGCTGATGCGGTGCGCGAGACCAACGCGAACCTGGCCGAACACCTCGTGGGCACGGACAAAGCCTCCTTCGACGAGCGGGTGGCGACCTACACCAGCGCCGGCCTTTCGGAGGACCTTGCGCTGCAAGCTGCCGGACTTGGGCCGTCGCTTGCCGCACTCGACATCGTGGCCGTCGCAGCAGACGCAGGTGAGCCCGAGGCGGCGGTGGCAGGTGTACATTTCAACGTCGCGGAATTCCTCGACCTGACCTGGCTGCGAGAGCGAATCCTCACCCTTCCCCGAGATACCCAATGGGAGACACTGGCCCGTCTGACGCTTCGAGGCGATCTCTACACCGACCACAGGGCCCTGACGGCTCGGGTCGTGGCGATGGGCAAGACCGATCTCAAACCGAAACAACGTGTCGAACACTGGATGGCCCAGAACCCCGGACCTGTGGGGTACTACCGACAGACGATTGCAGATATCCGAGCAACCGCCATCGGCGATCTCACGACGCTGCTCGTCGCGAGCCGGGAAGTGCGGAGCCTCATCAGCCGGACAGGCTGAGCCATTCCCCGGTAACGACAGCTCGTGGCCCGCCCTAGTGCGGACGTAACAGCGCGTCCGACGATGTTCCGGCACCATCCACGGTGCTAAACATGCGCCATGTTGAACACGAGAATGAGAGATGTTTGGGCCAACGGCGATGTGGCATTTGGCTCCTGGTGTGGCTTCGGCAACATCGGTGTTGCGGATTCGATCGCCACATTCGACTTTGACTTCAATTGCATCGACACCCAACACGGTGGCGTCGGCTACGAAACATCACTCGAGCTCTTGAACGTGCTCGACCGCGCTGCTGGTACTCCAACGGTTCGTGTGCCGTGGAACGAGCCAGGGATTATTGGCAAGAGCCTTGACGCTGGCGCAAACGCGGTCATCGTGCCGATGGTCAATACGGTTGCCCAAGCCGAGGCTGCGGTGTCCTACGCCTTCTACAACCCGAAAGGGACTCGTTCGTGGGGTCCAGCGCGTGCCGGCATGCGTTCCGCAGCACACACACCACAGACAGCAAACGACAGCAACGTCTTGATCCCGATGATTGAGACCACGCAGGCTCTCGACAACCTCGATGAGATTCTCGCTGTCGACGGAGTGGACGCGATCTATGTCGGTCCAGCCGATCTCTCCATCACGCTTGGGCTTCCGCCGGGGAACAACGACGACGAACCCGCCTTCACCGAGGCCCTCATGTACATCGTTGATCGGTGCAACAACGCTGGCGTTGTTGCGGGGATCCACGCGACGCCCGCGCTGGCCGCCCTGCGAGCCGAACAAGGCTTTCGAATGATCACCGTCGCCACCGACACCGTCTTACTGCGTGGTGCGCTTGGGTCAGCGCTCTCGACAGCGCGGGGCGCGGAGACCGCCGATGGTGGCAGCGGGGCGATGTACTAGAGAGCTTGCAGTAGAGCCCGCGTAAATCCAGGCGAACCGGCGACAAGCTACCCAAACAGGTGGTTTGTCCGAAGCGGGCCCAAATGGATTGTCTCGGCGCGGATGGGGCCACCGTTGGTTCGGTGCTGCTCGAAAGTTGGCGCCTTGATGAGGAAGACCTTCTCGACTACTGGTCGCAGTTCCGACTTACGCTCCGAAGGGTCGATCGCGATCTCGATCTCGGAATGATGAGCGATCTCGATGCGATGATTCTTCAGAATCGGGACGACGATTTGACGTCGCCGATTCATCTCGGAACGGACTTTGACTCGGCGATGCAAGAGATCACTCGGCTTCGGGCTGAAACTGTGCGCCTCGAGTCGCTGTCGGTTCACGATCCGTTGACCGGTGTACCCAACCGCGCCGGATACAACGAACGGCTTCGGGCAGCCCTCGGTCGCGCTGCTCGTTCCGACGACGGACCAGCTGTTGGCCTGGTTTTTTTCGACCTCGATCACTTCAGGCAGATCAATGACCAACATGGACACCCGGTCGGAGATCGGCTACTTGTGGCCATCGCTTCCGACGCGGCGAAGGCCCTGAGAACCGAAGAGTTCTTTGCTCGCGTCGGCGGTGACGAGTTCGCACTCGTTCTCGAGCCGAACAACGAACAGGAGCTTCGTTGTGCCGGCGAACGGCTTCGCGTAGCGATCACCAACGCGATGAGCAACGTGGTCGAAGCGAGCGCTGTCGGAGTGAGTGCCGGCGGAGCACTCTTGAGCCCGCGTGTTATAGACGTGGTCTCGGCCGCAGAACGTGATCTGACCAAGCTTGCTGATGATGCCCTCTATGTGGTTAAGCGCCCCGGGCGAAACCAACTGCGGTTGAGCGGCGATTCTGAACAGATGATCACGGCTGCGTAGATCGGGTCGCTCAAGACTCGGGCTACCAAAGAAGCCGGGTTTCGCAGAAGGGTGTGCCTTAGCTGGGCTTCGGCTCCTGGTTCTTGCGAGCATATGATTCAGTGAACCACCCGGTGTCTGCGTCATCCTCGACACCGGCGAGGTCGCGCGGGGCTTCCGTCGTTAAGTCGGCGAACACTGGGTCGGGCGGGGTTGTGACGGCGCTGCTAGCCGCGACGACGCCCTCTCCCTTGTGAACCGACCGAAGGGATTCGAGTTGCGCTATTCGACTCTGCGCCTGTTCGAGCTCACGACGTAGCGCAACGATGGAGTTCTGCGTGCTTTCGACCCCATGGCTCGTTGCGGTGAGTGTGTCGGTGAGCTGCGCTTCGACCGTGGTGTTCCGGCGTTGAAGCTGCGTCAGCTGAGAGACCGTCTGTAGCGCCTCGACCAACTTGGCCTCGAGCATGTGGACCCGCTCGGCGGACGCGAAATCAGCATTTGCGGATTCGGCCGCGTTCACGCGGACGTCGAGGGTCTGCATCTGATTCGTCTGTGTGCGGAGTTCGCCCTGGATAGTCTGCACAACATCGGCTTGGATGAGTCTCAGACTCTCCGAGAATGCGCGTGCGTCCTTCGTTAATCCTTCGAAATCTCGTAGCGACTCATCGACCGTGTGCTGTGTTGCCTCGAGTGCTTCGAGGCGAACATCGGTAGTCGAGGACTCGTCGACTACCGATTGTCGATCGAGCACTTCTGATTCCACAGCGTCGATTCGCTGTTCGACGTCGCGACGTAGGGTCTCGCGGGACTTTACAGCCTTGTTTTCGGAGTCGAAGACGACGCTCTGTAGAGTCGAATGCGCCTCTTCGATTCGACTGAGTAGGCGTTCCTCCAACGCACTGGAGCGCTCGTCGACGGCTTCGTCGATGGACGCCTGCAGCCCGTTGTGAAGTTCGACGCCGCGGCTTGTGGCTTCCGCGGCAACGGCAAGGTTCTCTTCGAGCCGTTGCTGCGCTACCGCGATATTCTGCACGGCCTCGCTCAGTCGATCGGCGTTGATCGATGCCTTTTCTGCGACCGATGAAGCTGCGTCGAACGCCGCAGCGAGCTGTTCATCCTGCTGGTCGAGGCGAGAGGAGATCTGCTCACCGTGATCACGCGCACGTGTGGCGAGCTCGAATGATTGATCGATTCGCTCATCGACGCCCTCGATATTGCGATCGACAGCTCCGAAACGATGTGTGGTCTCTTCGAGGAGTGTGGTCAGTGAATTGATGTTCGCGCTTACTGACGCGATCCGTTCGTTGGTGCGACGAAGCTCGTCCTCCGTCGACGCCGAAGCCGCCTGCGCTGCGTTCGCGCTGTCGACAGCCTCTCGAAGTTCGTCGATCTCCCGGCCAGCTGCATCGATCCTGTCGCGGATTGTCTGGTGGGTCTCCGCCAGCCGCTCATCGAGGGCGTGTCGGTTCTCGTTGAACCGTAAATCGAGGGCCTGGTCGTTCTCGTCGAACCGCTCATCGAAGGCCTGCGCGAAGTCATCGATTCGTGTGTGTGCGGCGTCGATAGCGGTCGCTGCATTGTCGACCTTGCCGTGCAGATTGTCGACGCCCCCGGCGAGTTCGTCTGTCGCACTTTGGACAATGTCGACACGCTGACCAACGAGATCAGCGTTTTCGGCAACGTTGCCCACCCGTTCGAGAGCGTCCTGTGCCAAACGCGTCGCGTTGAACCAGTCCGCTTCGGTGGGTTGGGAGATCTGCGCATGCATCTCTCGCAACTCAGTCCGGGCCTCATCGACACGGCTTTGCGTCTCGTCGATACGCGCGTGGGCGTGGTCGACATGGTCGACAATTTCGAGCCGGTGGCTGGTAGCCGCGGCCACGCCCAATGTGGTGTCGGTCTCGAGAGCATCAGCGCGGGCCTGGAGGAACTGCATCGACGAAGAGATTTCGTCGACTCCATCCAGACGAACCTCAGAGGCCGAGAGTCGATCCTCGATGAGCCTCATCGAGGCAGCGAGTTCTTCTTGCAAGGTGACCGTCGACTGGTCGATCGAAGTCGCGGCGCTGTTGAGACGTTCGGTCAGCTCCTCGAAGTCTGCATGGAGTGAGTCGAAGCGCTCGTTGACTGCCGAGTCCAGCCGATCGCCACCCGTGGCTACCTTCGAACGAAACGACGCGTTCGCCGCTCGCTCGAATTCGATGAGCTCAGCAAGTTCGGTGATGCGAGTGAAGGCCTGCTCGAGATAAGACGTCAGCTGATTCAACTCTGTTGTCTGCGACAGACGGGCGTCCTCGACCATCACGAGTCGAGCATCGAAGCCGTCGACTGGCTGCATCATGGTCGTCGCGACGCTCTCTTCAGCAGCAGCCACGCGAGACGCGAGCCCTCCGAAGCGAGCAGTGGTGTCGGCGATCTCGGCGTCCAGTGACACGAATCGAGACAACAGCTCTTCCGACGCGCCCGCGTCGGCGGTCGTATCGAACACGTGCTGCTCGAGTGACAACAGGCGAGTTCTCATCAGGTCGAGCTGTGCAGTGACCTCCAGAATTCGGCCATCGGACCTAGCTCGTTGGGTGTCGAGTGTGATCGTTCGGGCCGTGGAACGTGGCAGTGTCAGGTCTGCTGACAGTTCTGGCCACGTGTTGGCTTCCTCGTCGCTCGTCATGTCTTGCTGGTCCATGTGACCCTCACCAAGTAGTCGAAATTGCCTATCGCGATCGTCGGCGCAGACCCTCCTTTTATGAGTGGTCAGGGAGGAAAACAAGATCTTCGACAAATCAGAAAGAAATTTCTGACAGGTCTCCACACACACACACCACGTAAAGCGGTCGGAATTGGTAATTCGACTCCGACGTCATCGCGCCGCTGCTGTAGGGCGATATAAATGCGCTGAGTGCGGGTATTCACAGAAAAATCAGACGAAGAGCGATATTGCGTCTTCTTGAGCGGCGAATGAGGATTTTGCCATGTCCACTGGCCTCGCTCTCATCGACTGGATCGCGCTTGCTTTCTCCGCGGTGTTGCTCGCGACGGCTGCTGCTGCTGCGACGATCGCGTACGCGACGTCGTTCGACCGTTCGAAGCGATCGCGATCGGCAGTGAAGCCGTTGTCATTTATACGATCGACGCTCCTGCGATCGACCCCCCAGCACGCTCTTGGTTCCACGAACTCGGTCGAACCAGATTTGTCTCCATCCTCGACGTCAGTCCGAGCCGACAAGGTGGTTCTCACTCCTGTGTTCGACGCCGACGCGCAACTCGCGGCCCGAGCAGCGAAGCTTCGCCGCCGCCCCGTGGCGGAACAGAACAGCTACGAGCACAAGATGCGCGTCGTGAGTGTCACGCCCAACGGCACGCCCGCCCACGCCAAGACGGCGTCCCCGCTGTCTGAGCGGACCACAAGCGGCGTTGTGACGGTGCACTTCGATCGGGCCGAGGGGTTCAAGGCGAGAACACCCGGATTCTTCGACGACCCGATGGGACGTCATGAGCTCCGGTACTGGGACGGTCGCAGCTGGACCGAGTATGTGAAAGAGAACGGAGAGCGCTTCACTGATCCGCTCTAGCCGATGTCGGCAAGGCGAGATGTTTCGAGACGTGCGGCCGCCAGTGAGTCGACGACCAACTCTTGGAGCTCCAAACCGAGGCTCTTGAACGCAACCCCGAGACGGACCTGATCGTCTACCAGAGGGGTGATGTTGCGAACCTCAATGATGCCGCAGTGATCATCGATGTGCACGCGGTACCGCTTCTTTGCTCGCAGCCGGTCGTCGGCGGGAAGGATGAGGGCAGCACCACCCGCGGAGAGATCCACAAGAAATGCATCCACTCGGTCTGACGCTCGAAGCAGTCCGTTTCCGAGCTCAACGCTCATCGGCACGGCAAAGTCATACCTGGCGGCCTCGCGAGCCGTAGGTGCATCCGGCTCTCCCGTGTCCCAGAACATGACTCATCGATCGGTAGACCGAGGTGTCGACTTGAGAGCTGACGTGATCGAGACGGATCAGCCTCGACGCGACGGCACATCGATGGTGCCCGTCTGTCGTGTGGTGCGGTTCCGGG
>CAXMRH010000030.1:0-15783 GCA_964196045.1 uncultured Chthoniobacterales bacterium
CGATGGCCTCACCGAGGCGCGCAACGGGGATGAGCTGTTCGGTGAGGAACGTGTTGCGATGGCGATCCGGCGAGACCCCGGAGCCGCACCCGAAGTACTCACGAAGGGATTGCTCGAGGAGGCTCGCGACTTCGCGAATGGCATGATCGATGATGACGTGGCGATCCTCGCCGTTCGTCGCAGCTGAACCTATGCCTTGGTGTGATGAATGCTCCGATTATCACGCGCCCACCGCGTTGGCTGATGGTGCCTGTCCGACGTGCGGGGGATCTGTCGAGGACGGCCACGCCGACGAAAACCAGCCGACGGTCGGGCAGTCTGCGCCGTGGCACTTCTGGGTCGTCGTCGTTCTCTTGGCCGCCTATCTGTTGTGGCGGCTCGTGGGTCTGGTGATCTGGATCTTCACCTGAACACGGCGACTTGGGTTTGGATGCGTCCCATTAGACGAAGAGTTGCGCAATTTCTCCTGCGGAGTCGTTCGCTTCTTGAAGGAGCTCGACGGTCCGATCCGGCCTCACGTTGAATTCGTCCTCAGCCATGGCAACCACGAGCTCGAAACCGGGCGAGTGTCGGTGAACAGCGGACTCGGAAACGTTCTTGACCTAGGTCGAAACACGGGCGCTCCGATTCAGTTGGTCGCAAACGGTGTGCTGGTTGCCTATGGCGAGGTCGTCGCTGTTGGAGACAGCCTCGGAATACGAGTCACGAAGCTCGCGAAGAGCTGACCTCGTTCTCGCCAGGTTGTTATGCGGCGACGTCTATTCGAATCGTTCGTGCAGCAGCGTTGAGCTGCCCCGAATAGATTTCACAGCTGCTTCGATGCTGGCATGTTCACATCGCGTCAACAGGAGCAACCCGCGCCATGCACCATTTCGCTGAAGGATGCGACTGCTTGATCACGTGCGGAGTGTCCGTCGAGCCCGCAAGGTGCGAGATGGAGTGACTGTCGTGAGCGGTTGGATCTGCTCTCAAGTAGTCGATGGTCGACTCGAAGACAGCAAGGTCGAGTGGCTTTGGGAGGAATTGATGTGCCCGCGGGATCGACCAACAGATGGGTCCGCACGACGGCGTTCGCTTCTTCTCCCGCCTTGATGCCCATCGGACAAAGTTGAGCAGGGTTCCACTACGCTTTACCGCCGTACGGGCTGTGGCGCAGCTTGGTTAGCGCGTCGGTCTGGGGGACCGAAGGTCGGAGGTTCAAATCCTCTCAGCCCGACCATTTTCGTCTTTGGAGACCCTGGTGAGCCGGGGTCTAGGGTTTAGTCATGAGCGAACAGGTTCGAGAGGTCGCGGGGCACGAGGTCGCCGTCACCAGCTCGGACAAGCTCTACTTTCCGAAGATGTCGCTGACGAAGTCTGACGTGATCGACTACTTCCTGAGCGTTTCGAAGCCACTTCTCAACTGCATGCGCGACCGGCCAGTCCTCCTCCAACGTTTTCCTAATGGCGTCGGCGGGAAGTCGTTCTTCCAGAAACGTATTCCAGCGAGTGCCCCGGACTGGCTGCAGACAACGACGGTGGAGACAGTGAACGGAACTCCTTCTCGGGTGTTGGTGATGGCTGACGAAGCCCACTTGGTCTGGGCAGTAAATCTCGGCGCGTTCACCATTCACCCCTGGCCATTTCGAATGCCCGACCGCCATGTCGACGAGTTGCGAATCGATCTCGACCCCGTGAAGGGAATCGGGTTCGAGGAAGTGCGCGTCGCCGCTCGCCTTACCAAGGACTATTTCGACTCAATCGGAATTGATAGCTTTCTCAAGACGAGCGGAAACAAAGGTCTTCACATCTACGTCGCGCTTGAACCCGGTTGGGACAGCTATCAAGTCCGTGGGGCCGCGGTCACCGTCGCTCGACACCTTTCAGCCCGACATCCCGACCGCCTGACAGACGCGTGGTGGAAAGAGGAACGCGGAACTCGGGTCTTCATCGACTTCAATCAAAACGCTCCTCACAAGACGGTGTTCGGCGCGTGGTCGGTGCGAGCGCGAGTTGGGGCGCAGGTGTCGACGCCGATTTCGTGGGATTCGCTCGATTCAATTCAGCCCGATGAACTGACCGTCGCGACTGTGCCCGATCGCCTCAGCGAGCTTGGAGACCCGTGGAAGGACATCTACGCCAACCCGCAAGATATTCGATCACTCGTCGAGGAATTCGATTCGGGGCTCCGAACAATCGGCGACGCCCCATGGCCGCCGGTGTATCCGAAGCAGCCATTCGAACCGCCACGTGTGGCTCCGTCACGAGCAAAGGACGTCAGCTGATCGCCGGGTCGACTCCAAGAACGAGAGCGGGCATGAGCGACTGTGCAGGTCGTGGCCCGAGAATCTTGCCGGAGGCGGAGGTGAGTATGTCGGCCCGAGACACTCGGAAGCTCGAGTTTCTCGTCGTGAGAGCGGGGTCGACGCAGCCGTCGAATCCTCCCGTACCCGAACTGGACGAATCGGTGAACTGGCGTCCTCTTGTTGTTCCGTCGTCGTCGGAGAACCACCACCGCAACAGTCCATCGACGATCGCCTGTGCTTCAGTCTCGATCACGTCGGTTCGACGCATGAGGGCGCCTTCCGAACTCGACAGGTAGAGAAACTCGGTGATGATCGAATGAATCCCCGGGGAGAATCGGTGAATACCGTAGAGGTCCATTCCGTCCTCCCGCAGTCGAAGCGAGGCTCCTTCGCTGACCGTTGACACCCACTGCGCGTCATACCGACTCGCAGCTGAGATCATCTCCTCGTACATGATCGCTGCGAGGCGCCGAGACTCTGGCATGCCCTGCGCGTAGAAGATCTCGGGACCCGGGCGGCTCGATCGTCTCGTCGCGCCTCCATTGTGATGCAGCGACAAGAAGACGTCGGGACCAAGGGCCGCGGCGATGTCGGCTCTCGTCTTGATCGGGAGTCGGTAGTCAGACGTGCGCGTCAGCTGCGCAGTGATGCCCATCGATTCAAGCTTGCTGACCACACGTTCCGCGACCGCGAGGTTGACATGTTTCTCTAGGAGCGAGCCATTGGTTGCACCCGACTCGGACCCGCCATGGCCAGGATCGATCACAACACGGGCACGATCGATGACCGTCGCATCCGTCAAACGGGCCGACGCGCCGCACGGTGTGGTGACGCGCCAAGCGCCCTCGCTTCCACCGTCGATGGGAAGGACCACCCCTGTGGGACTGATTGCGATCCCGCTAGCCGCCGCTGCCACCGCAGGAGCGACGCGGTCCGGAGGTGCGGTGACTGCATTGCGACAACTCACCGTGCGATTACCGAGCTGCCTGTCATTGAGCCGAAGACATACTCGGTGCAGCCCGGGCGTGACTCGAACCGATTCACTGAACGGGGCCGTCCGTCCGAATCCGGTCGGGCGAGGGGTGGCTCCGCTAGCGACGGTGAGGCCATCGAGGAGAAGTTCGTAGGTCACCGACGATGCCGAGTCCGGATCCCGGGCCACGCCCTCAATCGTGATGGAGTCGATTCCGGGAATTAGCGCCGTGATCTGACCACGAGGCGCAGTCGCCCAGCGACCAATCCCCGGGGCGAGTCCCGGTGCCTCATCGGTGTTTTGCGCAGCGAGAGGACTTCCGATGAGCAGCGCGCTGATGATGGTGAGGCAAAACAAGCGACTCCGCACTCGAGTGAGTGTATGTCGCCCCATATCGCAGTAGTCGGCAGGTCCTGCCGCTATTCAACATCTGTCCGCGAGTAGCGTTCTCGCGGATATGCGATGGAGGAGATCATCAAAACGCGGCGCTGAATCTGCGTTCCTCGAAGGAACGCAGAGTGAGCTCTGCGACTTCGGTGAGACCGGCGTCCAGGGATTCGCATCGTCCTGGGGGGCAGACCCGATGGAGGCCGATGCCGACCGTGACGACGACCTCTTCACGCACTTCGAAGACCGAACCACACAACGCTCACGGGATCTCGAACGGCCGTCTCACCGTGGGCTCACGTTTCTCGCCCTCGTGCTTGTTGCAGGCACCGCGGCCGGTGTAGCCGTGAGGGTGGGAGCGCTCGGTGAAAAATCGCCGCCAACGAATGAAGCATCGTCGTCGGTGGGTGAGCTGCTGGCCATGGGCGATGTTCGAGAGTATGACGGCGGCCCGACGGACCTCGTCCTTACACAAACGTCAACGCTCGATCAGTCATTCCGGGCCGAGGCGATCGACGACGATCCCTATCCCATCGAAGATGCACCATCGGTCGCTCCCGGCATCGAGTTCGGCTCTGTCTTCTGGGGTGGCAGAGCCCACGTCGCGGTCATTGGTGAAGCGATAGGAGCGCCCGACCTATGTGTCGTGGCATCACTTGTCGCAGACGACCTTCGGCCGGTCGACGTTGCCTCGCATGGCACCTGCCTGGCGGTCTATGCGGCGACCGGCGATCGCATCGCGTGTCGCGGGAACAACGTCGTACTCCTCGAGGTCTGGCCGTATGACCCCGACGCAGTCATAGAGAAACCTCCCGTCGAGGCGATACGAGTGCGCGTCGAAGCCGAAGGTCAGATCGCCGGTTCGAGAGAGTCACGTCGCGGCGTGATGGTCGTGCAAGGCGAGTTGGTGCACGACGCTGAGTTTCTCGGCGGAGCCCCAGGAGACATCGTGACGTTGCGAGCGGGGACGCGAAGCGGAACGTGCGAGCTTCTGCAGAGAGATGAGGTGCGGGTGCAATTGTTGTAGAGTCCGCGTCGTGTGTGGACGCTTCGCCTCGACGACCCCGCCTGACAAGCTTGCGGCATACTTTGGTGCCGAAGCGCTCGTTGATGTGGACGACGTTGAACCGGACTACAACGTTGCTCCCACACGAGACGTCCCGGTGATTCGCGTTCGCGAGGATGCCCGTCACCTCGATTACCTTCGCTGGGGACTGGTCCCACGATGGGCCAAGGATCTCCGCATCGGTTCGAAGATGATTAACGCTCGAGCCGAAACGATCGCGACGAAGAACAGCTATCGGTCCGCATTCGCCAGGCGCCGATGTCTCGTTGCCGCAGACGGCTTCTACGAGTGGAAGCGGCTTGATCCCAAGACCAAACAACCGATGTTCATTTCGCGACAAGACGGTGATCCGCTTGCCTTTGCAGGTCTGTACGAACGGTGGACGGATGCAGAGAATCTGCGCGAGATCCACACCTGCACGATTATCACCACGACTCCGAATGCAACGATGGAACGGATTCACGACCGAATGCCCGTATTGCTTGCGCCGAAGCACTGGGAGGAATGGCTGGATCCTGGCAATGCCGACACCCCCAGGCTGCAACAGCTTCTGGTCCCTGCTCCCGAGGGATTGCTCGCCGCGTATCCGGTCTCCGATCAGGTCAACAACGTGCGCAACAACGAGCCAGCGCTCATCGAACCACTCCCATGACGGCTCCGACATCGTGGGCGCAGTCAGATCTGCGTCGCTCGATCAACCACTGGTCACTTCGCTGGCAGGCACGACTCGAGGGAACCGGACCTGATCGAGCTATTCCATGGATCCTCGCCTCTCTTCTCACGCTTGGACTGAGTGCGTTATCACTCGCCCGGTACCGAAGTCTGCAGCTCGGAAATCAATTCGCAGCCTGGACACAAGGAATGTGGCTCGTGGGGGAGCGTCAAGAGCCATTTGTCAGTCTGACCGAACGAGATCTCTTCGACGGGCAATTCTCGCTCATCATGTGGCCGATCGCGCAACTCGCGACGATTGTTCCGGCGGCCCCGTTGCTTTTGATCCTCCAGTCGCTGGCTCTGGCGATCGGGGTGGTGCCTCTCTGGCGGATTGCGCGAGGCGTACTCGAACTCGGTGTCGAGACGGCGTTGGTGCTCGGGCTTGCATATGGATTTCAGCCACAGCTCCACAACCTGAATCTGAGCGAGTTCCATCCTGAAGCTCTTGCGGTACCCGCGTTCCTCTGGGCGTACCTGTTCAGCCAACGGAAACAATGGGTCAGGTTCGGGCTCGTCGTTGTCTTCGCTCTCTCGACACGTTCTGACCTCGGACTGGTCGTCGTCGGACTCGGCGCGTTGCTCGCCGTGGAAGGAAGGACTCGCGCTGGGCGCATCACCGCTGGCTTGGGCGCGATCTGGGCAGTTCTCGCCCTGGGAGTCTTCCGAGCCGACCTCGCAGGAGGGGAGTTCCTGTATGGGGACGCCTTTGCGACCTATGGCGATGGGCCAGTCGCGATCCTCTGGGGAATGCTGACCGACCCGACCCAGGTACTTGGCGACTTCTTTGCCGAGGAGAATTACCGGAAGCTGGTTCTGCTCTTTGCGCCATGGCTGTTTCTTCCCGTTCTCCGCCTGAGGTTCCAGCTGCCACTCGTCATCTTTGGCATGTTCGGCTTCCTCGCTGACATCCCGCCAGGGGAGTTCGGCAACCCACAACAGGACGTCGCGGCTTTGGCCTTCCTGCCAATCGCCGCCGCCTTTGCACTACGCGCTGTTGGTCGTCGTTCGGTCCGACGGGTCTTCGTCAACAGCCGACTGCTTGCCGGTGTGCTCTTCGCGAGCATGGCGTTCTTCTTGTTCGGCGCGGGTAGTTCGCTCTACAACGAGCCGTGGACATGGGGTAGCCGATCGTCGAATGACCTCGACGTAATCGCCGCAGTCGACACTATCCAGCCAGACGACTCTGTCGCTGCGCTCGAACGAGCGCTCCCACTGCTAGCAGAGCGAACAGCCCTCATTCAGTTTCCCACTGGCCTCGAAATCTACAAGCCAGCCGAACCGCTCTTCAGCGCGGATGTCATTCTTATCGATGAGTCAGACGACTCGTGGACGACACTTGGGCGCGCGACGTTCGACCAAGTGATCGACGCCAAGGGCTACGACGTCCAGAACCGATTCGGAACGATTTCGGTCTACCGGCTAGAGACTGAGGAATGACCCGCCGAGCGGAGCGCATCTCGTAGTTGTGTGAGCTCTATGTCCAGCTGCGCCTCATCGGGGTTTGAGTTGACGTTCGCGAAATCGAACTGGGCCATGGACTGCATAGGGACCACATGGACATGAGTGTGCGGAACCTCGAAGCCAGCAATCATCAGACCGATTCGCGCGGGCGAAAAGATCGTCATCTGGGCTCGGCCGATCGAGTGCGCAACCTCGACGAGGTGACCGGCTGTCTGTGCGCTCAGGTCGGTCCAGAGGTCTGTCTCCTCGCGGGGGACGACGAGTGCGTGACCAGGAGCGAGGGGCCGTACGTCCAAAATGCTGACGCACAGCTCGTCCTCCCACAACATCCGAGAAGGGATCTGTCCGTCGATGATCTTGGAAAAAATGCCTGCCATTCCGTCACCATAGGCCGACCGGCGAGTTCGCACGCTAGACGGGGGCGTTGAGGTCCGACGACTACGATCGGACCCATGACGACGACCAAAACCGAGTGGCGGCCATTCACGGTCCCGAATGTGATGTCTCTCGGTCGCCTGGCGTGCGTTCCGTGGTTCGTCTGGTTGTTGTTCGCTGCGGACGATCGCCTCGGCGCCGCGATCCTCCTCGCGATCCTCGGAGCTACCGACTGGACCGATGGCTGGTTCGCCCGCCGATTCGATCA
This sequence comes from uncultured Chthoniobacterales bacterium, assembly GCA_964196045.1. Lineage (GTDB taxonomy): Bacteria > Actinomycetota > Acidimicrobiia > Acidimicrobiales > SHLQ01 > SHLQ01. Next base: position 7,530 of record CAXMRH010000030.1, read on the forward strand.
GGTCTCGGAGCTAGGCAAGATCCTCGACCCGACCGCGGACCGAATCATGATGCTTACGGCGGTCATTTCTACGTGGATCGACGGGTCCGTGCCGGCATGGTTCGCAGCACTGACCCTGCTCCGAGAAGTGCTCGTATCGATCGCTGCACTTGGCCTCGGCGCGCTCGGTGTCAAACGCTTCGACGTGACCTGGTGGGGCAAGACAGGCACGTTCTTCTTGATGTTCGCCTATCCACTCCTCCTCGGAGGAGCCGCCACACACGGCGCGGCAGATGCTCTCCGATTCCTCGGCTGGGTCTGTGGCATTCCAGGACTTGCGATCGCCTGGTACGCAGCGTGGGGGTATGTGCCGATCGCACGTCAAGCCTTGAGCGACCTGGCCTCCAAAGCTGACTAGTATGCGGCCATGAACATCCCGCAAGATCTCAAATACACGTCAGATCATGAATGGGTCCGCATCGACGCTGGACAGGCTCGTGTTGGCATCACGGACTACGCGCAGGACGCACTCGGAGATGTCGTCTTCGTCGAGGTGCCTGCCGTCGGTTCGTCCGTCGAAATCGGAGGATCGATGGGCGAGGTCGAGTCCACAAAGTCGGTCTCCGACATTTATGCGCCCCTGACGGGCACCGTGGTCGAGGTGAACGAGTTGCTCGACGGGACGCCGGGGAAACTCAACGAAGATCCGTACGGCGACGGCTGGCTGTGCGTCATGTCGGTGGACGACGATGCCCAGCTCGACGGGCTCTTGGACGCCGCTAGCTATCGCGAACTCATTGGCGAATGAGCATGGAGCGGGTCTGCCCTGCGTGCGGTCATCGAAACGATCCTGGCGCCAACTACTGCTCGTCGTGTGGAGAGCAGATGGGTGGGGGCCCCGACGAGCCCACCGCCGCCCTTCCGGTCATCTCACACCCTGACCAGCTCGATCGCGAACACCTTTCGGACCGCGAGGGTTTCACCGAGTCCACGGGGATCTTGGTCGTTGATGATGGTCCGAAGAGCGGTTCTCGGTATGCGCTGGACTCACCCGTGGTCACCGCCGGGCGACACCCAGAAAGCGACATCCTTCTCGATGACGTGACCGTTTCTCGTCGACACGTCGAGATATCTAATGTCGATGGTGCGTACCGTGCCCGCGACGTCGGCTCGTTGAATGGCACGTATGTCAACAAGCAGTTGATCGAGAATGAAGAGCTAGTCGACGGCGATGAGCTGCAGATTGGCCGATTCAAGCTGATGTTCTTTCACGGAACTGGGAGCACCGACCAGTAGAGCCATCCGTCTCCCCGATAGGGTGCGAGGATCGAGAGGAGTTCGCATGGTTCCGATGGAACTAGTCGGGGTACGGGTCGAGTTGCCAAGCAATACGCCCATCGTTCTGCTCCGGTCTGCCAATGATGACTCCGAATCGCTGATGCTCCCGATATTCATCGGTGGGCCCGAGGCGACCGCAATCGCTCTTGCGCACGAGGGAGTTCAACCTCCACGTCCCATGACCCATGACCTGTTTGCCCAGGCGTTGGAGGCCATGGAAGTATCGGTCGAGAAGGTAGTGATCACGGAACTCCGTGAACGAACCTTCTTCGCCGAGCTGCACATGCGGTCGCCTGGTGAGGCAAAGGTCATGTCCGCCCGGCCATCCGACGCAATCGCCCTTGCGGTTCGTATGGGCATCCCGATATTTGCTGAGGATGAGCTCCTCGCTGAGGTGGGGTACTCCGATCAACCGGAAGTCGAAGAAGAGTCCGAAGACGTTGTCGAGGAGTTCCGCGACTTCATTGACACCGTTAACCCAGAGGACTTCGCGTAGCTGCAGGTCCATTGCGATCGGCCGGACCTCTCGTCGTGCTCGCGCGGACCGCGCGAAAGCAACCACGTAGGGTCGTTGACCGCACCACGCGCACAATCTAGGATTACGCCCACGTAATTCCACCTCGGTATTCCGGGCAAGGAAGATCCCGTGCAAGCGGGGGAGGACGGACATCATGGGCGACACGAACCGCACCGATCAGGCCAGCATCACCGAACAGGACGACCAGCCGTTCGGCTACAGCGGCAAGAGCACCGCTGAGATCGTCGGAATCACCTACCGTCAGCTCGATTACTGGGCGCGCACCGATCTCATCCGTCCGTCGTTGACCGATGCCTCGGGCAGCGGCTCCCGCCGTCAGTACTCGTATCGGAACTTGCTCGAACTGAAGGTGGTCAAGAATCTCCTCGACTCAGGTATTCGTCTCGAGCAGGTTCGTGAGGTGTTCGCGTATCTCCAAGACGAGCTGGGTGAAGATGTCGCAACCGCAAACCTCGTCGTGAACGGCGCACAACCAACACTGGTACGAAGTGGGGAAGAGGTCATCGACCTTCTCGCCAAGGGCCAGGGTGTGCTGAACATCCTGCCGCTGAGCGGAGTGATCGATGAGCTCGATGAAGCCATCGTCCAGCTCTTTCCTTCCCGATCCGCTGTCGCGAGGAATGGCCTCGATGACGTGGGAGCGGCAGCCGCTCGCTGAGCGGTGAAGCCGTGACTGCACGTTGGGCCATGGCCAGACAACCTTCGAAGCGCCTGGCGGCGCTCCTAGTTGCCGCCCTCGCTCTTGTGTCGACGGCTTGTGGAGCTGAAGAACCGGTCGGTGCCACGGCCCCGAGTGAGACAACAACCACGGCGACGGCACCGTCAACCACGATGGCCGCCTCAATACGAGCGGAAGTAGCCGCAGTCGCCGTGGACGACATCGGGTCCGTAACACTTCCACCGCTGGGCGAAGCAGTGTTCACCGCTCGGATCGAGACGATTACGGATTCGAACGCGGACCGTCTTGCTCATTCCTGGCGAGCGGGTTGCCCGGTCGGACTCGAGGGGCTGCGGCTCCTCACGTTGTCCCATTGGAACTTCGCAGGCGATGCAGCAACGGGCGAACTGGTGGTCGCGGCCGGAGCGGCCCAGGACATCGTCGGCGTCTTCGAGGCACTCTTCAATGGCGGCTTTCCCATCGAACGTATGGAACTTGTCGATGCCTATGCCGGTGACGATGAGCTCTCGATGGCTGCCAACAACACCTCAGCGTTCAACTGTCGGGAGGTCGCCTGGGAGCCGGGCGTGTGGTCGAATCACGCCTTCGGAACGGCAATCGATGTAAATCCGCTAGTGAATCCGTACGTGTCTACTTCGCTCACCCTTCCTCCCGAAGGCGCAGCATTTGCCGACCGAACTTCCCCGACGTTGGGTGGGCTCTATGCGGGTGATGTAGCTACAGCGGCCTTCGCCAACATTGGTTGGATCTGGGGTGGCACCTGGTCATCGGCCAAGGACTGGCAACACTTCTCCGCATCCGGAGGCTGAGCGACCGAGACGAGCTACAGCACGCCGTTACGTAGTTGTCGGAGTGTGTGGTCCGCCAACACGAGCGAAACCATTGCATCCACGATCGGGACCGCTCGCGGCAGGACACAAGGATCGTGACGTCCTTTGGCTTCGAGAACCGTAGCGTTGCCACTTGTGGTCACCGTTTCCTGAGCAGACGAGATCGTCGCCGTCGGCTTGAAGGCTGTTCGAAGTAGTAATGGTTGACCATTGCTGATGCCACCTTGCACACCGCCGGAGTTGTTTGAACTCGTGACGGGCTGGCCATCGGGTCCGGGTACGAACGGATCGTTGTGCGTGAGCCCCGTCATGGTTATCGAGTCGAAGCCGCTACCGACCTCAAACCCTTTCGTCGCGGGCAGTGAGAGCATTGCCTTGGCCAAGTCAGCTTCAAGCCGATCGAAGACTGGTTCTCCCAGCCCCGTCGCCATGTTGCGTACGACTGTGCGAACCGCGCCGCCGAGTGAGTCGCCGTTCCTTCGTGCGGCCTCGATCGAGGCCGTCATCGCTGCGGCTGCGCCGGCGTCAGGACAGCGTGTTGGGTCGGCGTCAACGTCCGTACGGGTCACCACGCCGGCATCCACGTTTGCCACCACGTCGTGAACCTGATCGACCCAGGAGACAACCTCGGGGGGTTGGACGCCACGTCTCGCTGCGATCGCCTCAACGAGCTGCGCTGCGATCGCTCCGGCAGCCACCCGACCAATGGTCTCGCGGGCGCTGGACCGGCCTCCGCCAGCGATGCTCCGGTTGCCGAACTTGGCGTCATACGTGAAGTCGGCGTGCGAGGGTCGGTATACCTCGCGAAGGTGATCGTAGGCACCCGAGCGGGCATCGGCGTTTCGGACGAGCATCGTTAGGGGAGCGCCAGTCGTGTGGCCGCCCTCTATCCCGGAGAGAACTTCGACGAGATCGGCTTCTTTACGTTGCGTCGTGAGCTTGCTCTGCCCCGGTCTCCTTCGGTCGAGCTCATGCTGCACAGCATCGAGGTCAACCAACAGGCGCGCGGGGAGACCATCGATGACTACGCCGACGCCACCGCCATGGCTCTCGCCAAAGGTGGTTATTTGAAAGGTGTGCCCGAACGTGTTTCCCACCTTGTCAGCGTATCGGGGGTGGACCGGCTGGCCTGAATCTCAACGTGCTGTCACGTGGCCGCGCGTTCACACGCAAGCGCAGTCATCGCACGGCTGCGCATGTCGTCGGTCACGACCGGCGCCGGTCGGGCTTCCGGCTCGACCGCCTTCGTCGACAACGACTGCAAGATGTGGGTCAGGAGCTGTACAAGAGTGTCGAGCGAAGCGTTGGAATCACGAGCGTCGGTCCGGACAATTGGCACTTCTGCAGCAAGGTCCAGCGCCTCGCGAATATCCTCTACTGAGTGCTGTGGTGCGCCATCGAATTGGTTGAGGCCGATGACAAAAGGGACTCCGCGCTGTTCGAAGAAGTCAATCGCATTGAAACATTCGTCCAGGCGGCGGGTGTCCACCAGAATCAACGCTCCCAGTGCGCCCGCAGTGATGTCGTTCCACATGAAGCCGAAACGGTCCTGGCCGGGTGTACCAAATACGTACAGAACGAGACCCTGATCTACCGTGATCTTGCCGAAGTCCATGGCAACCGTCGTACTAGTCTTTTGCTTCACGAACGTCGCATCATCGACCCCAGACGCTGCACTTGTCATCTTTGCTTCGGTCCGGAGAGGAGGAATCTCGGAGACCGCGCTCACGAATGTGGTTTTGCCTACGCCGAAGCCGCCCGATATGACTACCTTTGCGGAAACCGGTCGGGTGTTGTTATCGATTCCGGATGCCATCGAGCAGCCTCCTCACAATTGCGATGTCGTCTGATCGGGTGGTCTCGAGGAGCTCGAGCGAGCCCGCGCCCCAGAGGTCGGCAACCAGGACTCGCGCAACGCCGAGTGGGATCGCACATTTCGCGGAAATTTCCGCAATCGAGTTCGGTGTCTCGCACAACGAGTAGATCGCCGCAAGATCTTGATCGTGCGGGGCGGTACTCCCGGCACTCACGGCAACCATGGCTTCGACCGCGAGTTCGCCTGCTTCGCTGCGTGTGCGCCCGCCTGTCAGCAGATACGGACGCATGAATGTGCCCTCCTCGGCTTCAGTCTCGGTTCTGTTGTCGTGTGCCATTTCAGTAGTCCTTCAGTACCAGCACTCAGACGGTCAGAACGTTCTTCAGTTCGCTGATGAGTTCCGGCGACAAGGCCGCGCCAGCGCGCTCGGCGAGCAACGTCATCTCATACGCAACCTGTGCGATGTCCGCAGCTGATTGGCACAGGACAGCGAGCGATGCGCCGTGGCCCATCGACATGACGAAGAGGTTGCCCAGGGTCATCTCCACGATGACCTGATCGACAACTCCACAGCCGAGGCAAACTGCCGCCCCGTTTGTCAAGCTCGTAAGACCCGCTGCGATAGCCGCAAATTGGTCCACTCCGGTGGTGTCGATGCCCGCGGACGAGGCGAGGAGCAGTCCGTCAGCGGAGACGGCAACCGCCTCTCGAACACCTGCGGTTTCCTGCGCGAAGCGTGACAGGAGCCACGCAAAGTTCTGGGCTTCGGTGGACACGGTCATGATTCGCTCCCGGGTGGGGTTGATTGTTGTAGGACCTTCTGATTTCCAGCAGTTTCGCCATGTTCGCGGCCTTCAAGAACCGGAAGGTTCTGGCCGGGCGGTACGGGCGGTGGCATGAGCGGTTCGGTGCTCTCTGGAGTGGGTGGCTCTGTACGGGTACCTTCAGCACTTGATGCACGGCCACGAGCAACAGCAGCCCGAAAGCTTCGAAGTGAGTTGCTGACCTCGGAAGCATCGCGACGACGCACGACCTGCTCTCCCGGTGCTGCAGGTTCTGCCGAAAGCTGAAGAGGACTAGCCGGAGAGGCAACGGCGCTCTCACTCGAGGCTGTGCGACGTTTCGGAAACCCAGCAGCGGTGATCTCTGTCGGTGGGGCGACAGGCGCTGGCTGTGGGGTAGACACGGGCTGTGCAGCTAGTGGCGCAGTGTGAGCGACGGGCTGAAGAGGTATGGGCTCGCCTCGCGTTGGTGTACCTGCACCTGTCGTGCTTCTCCGTTTTGGGAACCCTGCAGACGTCACTGCAGCGACAGTTGGTTGTGCCTGCATCGGAGGATCCAATGCAGGCACAACCTGTCGTTGAACATCGGGGTCTCGCTCTACAGGTGCGGCAGCAGGCGCCCGCTTGGCTAAGCCCTCGAGAGATCGTTCGTCGATCTGGATCGACGTCGCAGCATCCGAGGTCAGTAGGGCCACCGGGAGATCGATGAACGCAATCGTGCCACGGCGACGACCCTCGCCCGTAGGGTCTGCACTAGCAAGTCGAACGGTGATACCGAGTTCTTGCGAAAGGCGACCGACCACGAAGAGGCCAAGGTATGCGGACGGAGCATCTGCGAAGTCAACCGGGTTCTTCAAGCGATCGTTCACCTGGGAAAGTGCCGTTCCGTCCATGCCGATTCCCTGATCGACGATCGCGAGGCGATAGTGGGTTGACGTGTGCTGGCCCAGCACTTCGATCGGAGTGTTCGGCGGTGAGAAGCTCCCCGCGTTTTCGAGCAACTCTGCGATCAAATGTGAAAGGTCGGTTGCGAGGTTTCCCGACACAGTTGCTGGGTCGATGTCTCCGAGGCGAACCCGTCGGTAGTCAGAGATCTCCGCAGCTGCAGCCCGCACCACATCCCGCATTGCAATCGGCTTGGCCCAACGACGTGGCGTCTGCTCGCCCGCGAGAACGAGAAGGTTCTCTGCGTTGCGACGCATACGCGTCGCAAGGTGATCGAGTCGGAACAGGTTCTCGAGCGCGTCTGCGTCGGATTCCTGCTGCTCCAGTTCGTCGATGAATTCGAGCTGACGATTGAGAAGATTCTGATTCCGCCGGCCAAGACTCACAAATGTTCGAGCGACATTCTGTCGCCGAAGCTTTGCCTGGCCGGCCGCGAGGTCGACGGCAGCGTCCTGCATCGTGTTTAGCGAGTGGGCGAGGATTGCTAGTTCGTCGTTTGTGTCGACCTCAAATTGGTCGAGTTCGGGGAGTTCCTCGGACGTTCGAGCAGCTTCGACCACAGCAGGAATGCCCTCTTGCGCTGCGGCTTGTGCTTGATCGGAGAGTTGCTTGACGGGCGCCGTGATCTGGTTTGCGATGGAGCGGACAGCCAGGAAACCGATGACCAGAGCGGACAGGAGCAGTCCCAAGACACCAAGCGTCAGAAGCTGTCGCAGGTTGTTCACGTCTTCAGCGACGAGACGAATCTCGGTCAGCGAGGTACCAGCAACGTCGAGCGGTTGGCTTGTCTGGACCAGCCAGTTGAAGACAACGTCGGAATCGGCGCTCATCCGATCCGAGACCCGACGAGCCGAAGTGACCCGTTCGTCATCCTGCAGGACGCCCGGGTTGAATAGTTCTTGGTTGAGCCCTGACCCAGGCGTCATCAACTTTGAGGGATCGAAGAGAAACTCCTCGGAGTGGGCAATGGTCGTGTCAGCGATGAGCACGGACGAAGTGGAATCGATAAGTGTCACGTCAACGGCATCGTCGCTCGCGAGTTCGTCGAGAATCACCTGGATGTTCGTGAGCGGGACCCTGACCCGGATAACAGCACCACCGCGCGAGGTTGCGGGTGACTCGGTCCACATGGCGACCTCGAACGATGGAACGTGTTCGCCGTCATCGACAAACGAACCCGACAACGCGCCGGCCTCGTCAACAATCAAGGTGAGACCCGAGCCGGCGTCCGCAGTTGGCGAAGCGTTGAATGTGTAGGACTGCGAAGTCACCTCGGATGGATCCATGTCAGGTACGTAGGCAATGGCCTGAACCTGCGAATCCGCCGTGAGCGTGAACGGCGCCGAG